>CAXTJJ010000213.1:0-9499 GCA_964244155.1 uncultured Spirosoma sp. | reverse complement strand
TAAACTGCTGACGGCACTGGATATTCTGCCGACGGTTGCCAACGTTTGCGGGGCCGGATTGCCTAAACAACGCATTGACGGTGTTGACTGGGTGGCGCTCCTAAAGGGCGACAACTCCGTAACCCCGCGCGATAGGTTCTACTATTATTACCGGAAAAATAGTCTGGAGGCTGTCCGGCAGGGCGACTGGAAACTCGTGTTTGCGCACCCTGGCCGGACTTACGAAGGTTTCCTGCCCGGTCAGAACGGCAAGCCCGGTCCCAGCACGGAGACTCATGAATTTGCAACGGCCTTATATGACCTGCGTCGTGACCCCGGCGAACGCTACGACGTTCGGGAGCAACACCCGGATGTAGTCGCCCAACTCGAAAAGATTGCCGAAGAAGCCCGCGCTGATCTGGGCGATGATATTCAGAAGCGAACGGGTACCAACGTCCGCGAGCCGGGGCGGATAAGTCAGTGAATGTGTATCATGTAGTGCCTCACCGGCTGCCCACCGACGGGGACTGTCATTGGGTCGATGGTGCGGCACTACATGATACACACGTAAATCAATACATCAACAACCTACAACTCCCGGATCTGGATATTCCGGTACCAAACCCGCTCCTTAGGGCTGTGGTTTTGAAGGGCAATTTTACCTTTTGCATGGGGCGTGGCATACGGCCAGTTCGCGAATTTGCTCTTGGCCACTAAGGCTTTCCATTCGTCGGAGCCGTATTGATAATCGACCAGCTTTTTGCCGTTCAGGAAATGCTCTACATGGTTTTTGTTGACAACAATGCGGCCTTTATTCCACTCACCGGGTGCCTTGGCGACGCTAAAGTCAGAGGGGGGAATCATATCATAATTGGCACCGGTCATCTGGGTGTCTTTCAACTTATAGGGTTTACCGTCACCATCCAGATAGCCCTTATCGTCGATCACTTGGTATTCCGGCCCCGACATATAGGTCGACTTGATATCCGGGCTGTCGATGATTTTGTACACGACGCCACTGTTGCTGCCTGTAGGGATTTTGAACTCGAACTCCAGCTCGAAGTTCTCGTATTCTTTGTCGGTCACCAGGTCACCACCGGTACCATCGGGCGTTAGGGCACCGTCTTCAATCGACCAGCCAACGACGCCATCTTTATGGTAGCTGTGCCAGCCTTTTATGGTCTTACCATCGAAGAGAGACGTCCATTTTGGGGGCGCGGCAAAGACAATCGCGCTGAGCAAAAGGCAGGGAAGAAGTAGCTTTTTCATGTAGTTTGGAATTTTAGGCTAATGTAAGTTTTAAACGCAAAGAGCGCAAAGGAAGCGCAAAGGTCGCTACGTGTTTTCACTGCGATCTTTGCGCTTCCTTTGCGCTCTTTGCTAATGTAGGTAGAAAATTAGCTCGCCATGTCGCGGGCGGCTTGCGGGTCGTTGTACTTGCGATCCAGTCCGTCGGTCGATTTCTGATCGGAGCGGTCGGGGCCGGAGATCATGTCTTGCGCGGTAATGCTGCTCTCGTCGGCCAGTTCGCGGGGGAGGTTTTGCGCTTCCTTCGCTTCTTCCGGTCGTTCACCCGGCTGATTTTCGTGGGTATCCTTGGCGTTTACATCATAAGGCCGGGCGGCATTGCCCGTATCTGGCTTGTCTTCCATCCCTTCCTCATCGGGGCCAGCGGCTGCACCCTGATACGCCGTTCCGGCTACAGGTTCGCTCGTTTCGAGATCATCAGGAGGCATAATACTCGGTAAGCCTGAGGTAAATGTGCTAACTATTTGAGCGTTTATCTCGTGCGAACGATCTGGTTCGTTGGGGTCCTGAATTTCGGGCGAAACGGGTCTGGGCGAACCAGGTAAGTCTGGTATTTCGGGGCCGGGTACGGGTGGTGCCGGGGGAATTTCGGGGATGCCCGGAACAGGTTGCGTTGGATCAGGTGAACCCGGTGTCGACGGAATCATGTCGGCCGTTGGACTGCCACCGCCGATGAAGTTCCATCCGCTAAACGAATTCGTCTTCGTTTCCTTCGTATCGGGTTCGTCTTCGGATGGCAGGCCGGTATTTACGACTGAACCGGCATCAGGATTGCCGGTAATATCCCCAACCGCAATCGGGTCGTCAGGCATCACGGATGGGTCGAACATGGTACCCGCCCGAAGTGCTGCATCCGAATTTTCGTATTTCTTTTTATCGTCACCAGTCAATGCCCGCTCTTCGTCGCTACCCAACCGAATACGGGGCATATCGTCAGAAACGTCATCTTCTGTATCGCCCATAGAGACTAGTTTGCCATCAACCAGCTTCACCATATTTGTTTCGGCCTGATCGGCACTGAACATTGTTTCGGCATGTTCGCTGGATACGGTATCGGCCTGTCTGGCTCCATCGGAGAGATTTGCGTTGTTTTCCATGACTTGTGAATGTTTTAGGTCTATGGAGAACCACTGGAAAGACAAAAGGTTTGGAAGTAGCGCGGACAGGATGTCCGCTGTTGCGCAGGTAGCTTAGGCAACAGCGGACAGGATGCTGGAACGCTAGCCCACCCGCGCTACAGCTACACCAACGCGTCAAATAATATCTCGGCGGGGTGCTGGGCTTTGCGGCCGGTGCCGTCTTTGATCTGGTGGCGGCAACTGGTGCCGGCGGCCGAAATGATGGCCTTTTCTGCTGTTCGAACGGCCGGAAACAGGACCAGTTCACCAATCTGCATCGACAGCTCATAATGCTCGGCCTCGTAGCCAAATGAACCCGCCATGCCGCAACAGCCCGATGGAATCAACTGCACAGTGTAGTTTCTAGGAAGAGAAAGCACTTTCTTGACCGGAATCATGGACGACAGGGCTTTCTGATGGCAATGCCCGTGGACTTTCACCAGTTGGGCGTCGGTTGTGAACAGGTTTCGGTCGACACGTCCGGCATCGGCTTCCCTGGCAAGCCACTCTTCGAAGAGGAACACGTTTTTCGCAATACGCTCGGCGTCTTCCCTGAGTTCGGTCGGGACCAGAAGAGGGTATTCGTCGCGGAAGGTAAGAATGGCGGATGGCTCAAGACCAACCAGCGGCTTCTCGTCGGTGATGAGGTCTTTCAGTAAGGTGACGTTACGAATGGCAATGGCCCTGGCATTATCCACTAACCCTTTCGACAGGTAGGTTCGGCCACTCTCAACGTGTTCGGGAACCGTGATGAGGTATCCCAGATGCTCAATTAAAAGAATGGCCTTCTTCCCAACCTCCACATCGTTGTAATTGGTGAATTCATCAACAAAGAGCAGAATGGAGCCAGCGGCCGATTCTGACGGTCTGGCATGAAGTGACGGCCAATAGTTGCTTCGGCTTTCCCGACCGATTCGCTCGTTCTCCTCTTTCTTTTGCTCCCACCACCACTTTCGTAAAGTTGTCTTCGCCAACTCCGGCATGGTCCGGTCGGGGTGGAACCCGACGGCACGGTTAGCTGCTTTTCGGAGCGTTGGGTTGTTATAAATGGCGTTATAACTCCAGGGAACTTTACTGGCTAATGACATGAGCTTAGTGAAGTTGCCCACTAATTTCGCTCGTAACGGGACACCGGTTTCGCGGTATTGCTGTTGTAGAAATTCGGCCTTCATGCGCGTCATATCCACACTCGACGGGCATTCGGCTTTGCAGGCTTTGCAGGACAAGCACAAATCCAGTACGTCCTTAACGGCTTCATAATCGCTTTCCGACGGTTTTTCGGTATTGCTGTAGAAATGCCGGAGGATGTTGGCCCGCGCCCGTGTCGTGTCGTGTTCGCGTCGGGTGGCCATATAACTCGGGCACATGGTGCCGCCGGAGATTTCGGTCTTTCGACAGTCGCCGGAGCCGGAACATTTCTCGGCCAGTTCCAGCAGACCGCCGTCTTTCGAGAAGTCGAATACGGTTTTGGGTTGCGGAATCACGACATCGGCTTCTGAACGAAGCGACTCGTTCATGGGGGGCGTGTTAACGATCTTGCCGGGGTTGAAGGTGTTATGCGGGTCCCAGAGGTCTTTGACATCCCTGCACAACCGGAAATTCTCCGGCCCGAGCATAAACGCAATGCACTCGCCCCGCAGCCGACCGTCGCCATGCTCGCCGGAGAGCGAGCCGCCATATTTTTTAACAAGCTGCGCCGTGTCCATCAACAACGCCCGAAACGTAGTGCGCCCTTCCGACGACTTGAGGTCTATCAGCGGCAACACGTGAATTTCGCCCGCCCCGGCATGGGCCGAGTATTCGAGTTTCAGTCCGTGTTGTTCCCAGGCCATCCGGTCCAGTTCGTCGATGTAGTCGGGTAAGTCGTGTACATCGACGGCCGTATCTTCAATCACATTCGCCGGTTTTTCCTTACCGGGAATGTTGTACATAATACTCAGCCCCGCTTTGCGTAAGGCCCAGGGCTTTTGCGTATCGGCATCAAACAACGTAGGGTATGCATAGCCCAGGTTTTTTTGCTGTAGGGCTTTTACGAAATCTGCCGCCTTTTTGCCAACACCCTCGACCGTATTGTCAAAAAACTCGACCATCAGAATCGCTTTCGGGTCACCTACCACAAACGTCCGGTTTTTGGTTTGCTCGATGTTGGTTTTGGTAAGCTGCAGGATATAGTCATCTACCAATTCCGACGCGAAACAACCATGTGCTAATGCCACCAGATTGGCTTCCAGCGATTGGCGAATCGTAGCAAAATGGGCGCATACCAAAGCCGCTTCTTTAGGCGGTAACGGCAGCAAGTTCAGTTTGGCTTCGGTAATGAAGCAAAGCGTTCCTTCTGAACCGGCAATGAGGTGGGAGAAGTTGAAATTTTGGGAGGAGGGAGGAGAGGAGGAGAGGGAGGAAGGAGAAGACACTTCTCTTTGCACATCCCTTTCGTCTCTATCCTCCCAAAATTTCACCATCGCATCCAACGCATAACCCGTATTTCTCCGGCTAACGGTGGGTTTAGGGTAGCCCTCGCGAATGTGTTTCTGAACATCTGGTTTGGAAAGCCAGTCGCGGAATTGGGTATACAGTCGCTGTTCCAGCGGACTTACAACGTTTTCGCCCCGGCATTTGGCATCGAACTGATCCTGAGTGAGCGGGCCGAAGGTAACTTCGGCTCCGTCGCTCAGAACGGTCCGAACTTCGAGCAGATGATCGCGGGTGGTGCCCCACACGATAGAGTGCAATCCGCAGGAGTTGTTGCCGATCATCCCGCCAATCATGGCGCGGCTGGCGGTCGATGTTTCAGGACCGAAGAGTAGTCCGTGTGGTTTCAGAAAGGCGTTAAGGTCGTCGCGGATGACACCCGGTTGCACGCGTACCCATTGTTCTCCGGCGTTCACATCCAGGATTTTACCGAAGTATTTGGAGATGTCGACCACAATGCCGCTTCCTACTACCTGCCCGGCCAACGATGTCCCGGCGGCTCTGGGAATCAGGCCCAGTTGATGCTGTTGGGCAAAGCGCAGCAACTGCTTTATATCGGCAACGGATTTCGGTAAGGCCACGGCAATCGGCATTTCCTGATACACCGATGCGTCGGTTGCATACAGAATCCGTTGCGCCGTATGCTCCGGCGACTCATCGAAATAAAGATCCCCCTCAAACGAAGTCAGGAGGTTGGCGAAGGGCGGTTTTTGGGAAATGCGAAACATAGCAACAGAAGCGTAAAACGTCTTGTAAAGATACAAAAACGACTGGCGTTTGTGGAATCTGTTGCGTTTGGCCATCAATTGGCTAAACACGATTCATCATGAAAACACGCCGGAGGTATACGCCAATTCAAATTGACATGACACCGTTCGTGTCAGTTGCCCTGCTATTGATTGTCTTTTTTGTGTGGTTGAAGATAGTGCAGAAGCCGAATCAGTTGCCCGTTCGATTACCTGATGATGGCCAATTAACGTGTTACCAGGTCCTCAGACCTGACAAGTAAGGTTTCTCAAAACCTACTCATCGGTATTGATCACCTAAAAGGTTCTTAAACCCGACAGCACGGAAAAGACAAAACCCGCCAACTTATTGGCGGGTCTATTTGGGCGATGGCGCAAGGCTCCGGCCTTGCGCCATCTGCGCCAAGTGCTGATCAGTTGACGGAAACACTCCCCGAGCTGGCGGCAATTTCGACCGGAATGCCGCCCCCGTTGAGTTTGCCCCGAACGCGGTCTTTTTCAATGTCGCCTTCAAAACGAGACAGGTTGTCGGGGAGGCTAACCCGGTTGCCGCGCAGGTTCAGGTCCATGCCTTTGTTGAGGGGCATTCGTACATGAACGCTACCGGCGCTGGTGTTTAGGCGAACGTACTCGCCCAGTTTCGTTAAGCTCACATCGACACTACCTGCGCTCGTGCTGGCATCCAGACTCCCCGCAACGTTGGCCAGCCGGACACCACCACCCGATGTACCCGCTTTAATGTCGCCTTCAATGCCGTCGCCCTGAATGCTGCCGCCACTGGTACGGGCGTCGATGTCCCCTTTCAGGTCATTGAGCCGAATGCTGCCACCCGACGTAACCAGCCGCATTCTACCCGTTGATGATTTCGCTTCAATCGAACCACCCGATGTCTGGAGGTCGATGCTGGTTGAGGTACGGCTATTGCGGCACCGATCCATATGAATTGAACCACCGGAGGTTTGGCCAGTAATATCGCCTTGTACATCGCTTACGTTCAGGCTACCGCCACTGGTACGGAACTTCTGGGTGCCGTTCAGCGCCGAAAGCTGGATACTGCCGCCCGAGGTACGCAGATCGGTTGTGACGTTGTGGGGTGTATAAAATTTAAAGCTGATACTCAGGCTGTTTTTCCAGTTTGAAAGATTATTATGCCGTTTGGCTGTAGCAACAATGGTGCCGCCTTCCTGAGCAATCGTAATGTCGTAATCTTTCAGCCGATCTTCGATTTCAGCTTTGTCGAGCCGGTCGTTCCAGTTATTGGCCCGCACATACATCTCCACTTTGGCGTTCATATCGGTACCGCCCTCAATGGTCAGGCTACCCCCCGAGGTTTCGGCCCGCACAGCGTTTATATTGCCCGAAAAGGTCTTGGTTTGATAAGGAGTATCCCGGTCACTGTTGCGATTTTGAGCCGGGGAAGTCAGCGCCAGCGTGCTAACGCTTAGTAAAGTCAGTAGAAACTGGTTGCGTTTCATATGGTTTGCTTGTTTATAGCGTAAAGATGTGGCTCGCCCAGAAAAGGTTGCATTAGGTTCAATAAAATTCAAGTAGGCAATTTATGTAACGTAGCCTCATCTGTTATGAAAGTCTTCATTTTTAGAAATAAATAATATCTATTATTAGGTTACTTTTTTTTAAAATTTCGTCTTACTGCCGAACTAATTCACTTATTATGAACATCATTGATATAATTACTTCATCGCTGACCGGTTTTTTCGATCAGTTAGCTGCCTTTTTTCCGCGCTTGATTGGCGCTCTGATTCTGCTGTTGATTGGCTCATTGATAGCGCGAACAATTCGCTTTCTGGTAACAAAAGTACTTAAAGCGATCCGTTTCGATGGGTTCGCCACTCAGGTTGGAGTAGATGGATTTCTACAGCGGGGTGGAATTAAGCAACAGCCCAGTGAGCTGATGGGTACTATGCTGTATTGGTTAATTATGCTGGTGGTATATCAGACATTTTTTAATAGTCTGGGCCTGGAAGTTGTCTCCACTCTGTTGAGCAGTGTAATTCTATACGTGCCTAATATAATCGTTTCTACGATTATCATAATAGTAGGCATATATCTAGCCGACTTTGTTAAATCAATGCTGGTTGCTACGCTCCGTACGGCTAATGTTCAGTATGCTGATCTAGTGGGTACCATTGTTCGCGTAGCAATTTTATTTCTTGTGTTTTCTATTGCCCTCACCCAGCTAAAAGTTGGGGAGGCCATTATCAATACGGTTGTGTCAGTTGTGCTGGGAGCAGCTGGCCTAGCACTGTCAATTGCTTTTGGCTTCGGCGCCCGCGATTGGGCCTCTGATCTGGTTAATCGTTATCTGCGTAATCAAAAGAAAGTGTAAATACCGATTTCTGATTCGTTTTTGGATTGACAGTAATTGTCTGACGGCTCGTTGATGAATTCATCAACGAGCCGTTTTTTATTAGTATGCCCGAAGCGGTTTTATCAAATTAAGATTAACCGTCAATTGACCTTAGCGTAAGGATGGTGAACTGGCGCTGGCAAATGTCATTGACCTATGAGGCAGGTTTGACTGAGCGGCCAGCGCGACCCGAAACTGGAAAAGGCCCTTAACCTCAACATCTGGCAGTTCATGCAAATGTTTCACAAGGGAAGTGACCCGACGCCGACTTACCGGAAGCCACTGGCCGGCGACTAATACATCGGCACAACGATCACCTTTCCGACGAACCTGATCGATATGGTAGGGATTAACAGCAAGACTTTTGCTTAATCGAATAAAGCCGGGGAGCGTACCAACACATTTTTTGAGTGTCGTAGCGTTCACCTCTGGTGAGGAGGAATCAATGAAGAATACCCGCGTATAATTTCCCCATCCCATTAGATGAGTAATTCGGGTGGTGTTGTATGTTAATTTTCTAAAAGTCATGTATATGATATATATTAATAGTTAACTAGTAGTTTTCCATAAATATATAGAATAAATCAATACTGTAGCATTTGTAGGCTGTTTGACAGAGAAATATCTCTATTTAATATTAATTTCTACCCGTCGATTTTTGCTTCGTTCGCTTTCCGTCTCGTTGTTGGCTAAAGGGCGTGTGCCGCCATAGCCAGTTGTGGTGATTCGTTCTTCGGCGATGCCATGTCGTTTAAGGTAGCCGGCGACAACTTTGGCGCGGTTTTCCGAAAGGGCCAGATTCAGTCGCGGATCGCCGATGTTATCGGTGTGGCCCACAATATCGACTTGCCAGGCCGGGTTCTTTTTCAAGGCCGCTACCAATTGATTTAGCTCTGTCGATGATTCGGGCAGAAGAATATAACTGCTTTGTTCAAACTGAACATGATGCAGGATAAATGTTTCGCCCGGCTCAAAGGACGGAGCAGACTCGCTAACGGGTTTGGGCGACAAGGGAGCCGCAGTTGTCGTGCTCGTTGCGAGGGTGGCGACTGCTTTTGTGGGCGGGGGGCTCAGGGTGGCTTTGGGGGTTGCCCGGACCACCGGTTTGGGCGGAATAATTTTCGCAGGAACAAACTTCTGGGGAGCCGCAACGACAACGTTGGGTTTGGCTACAGGAGCCGGGGGCGTTTTGACTAAAGTAACTCGGGCAGGAACTGGTTTTTGGAAGAAATACTGTGTCGATATAAGGTCTTCACTTCTTCTAACAAGACCATTCCTGACAAGAACGTCGGGAAACACTTTTCGAGCCTCTTTCATCGCATCGGGCCGTTGCCAGTACAGGAAAATCTCGCCCTCCAGCAGATCGTTGAAAAAGTCGACCCGTAAATCGTAGAACTTACCGGCTTCCAGAATGACGCTTCCTTCGAAATTTTTAGAGCCGTTCAGTTGCCAGAAGTTGATTACGAGTTTATTGCCCACCCAAACCCGGATGCCATCGTCTACTTTGG
>CAXTJJ010000212.1:0-9501 GCA_964244155.1 uncultured Spirosoma sp. | reverse complement strand
CGATGAGCATATCCTGATAGGCCAGGAACTTGTTCCAGCCATCTTTAACCAGTACCTGCTCGGGAGCCGTTAGTTGCGGCAGGTCAATCACTGTGTCCGGTATATCGAATACAGGCGTGTTTTTTGCCGATGGGTCGGGAGCCGTTTTAGGCGCAAAAAAAGGGCAGCCGCTTATAGTCAGGTCTGTAATATCGTTCAGTGATTGCATGGCCGGAGCCTCGAAGCGGTGTTCATGCTGCTCATTGGTGATTCGAATCCGAATCTGCATATGAGGAGCCTCGTCCCAACCCCGTAATGGTAAATAAATATCTGTACTGCTCTGACCGTCGGTTAGATTCTGGAGAGGTACTGTTAGCTGGTCGATCCCATGCCATCGCTGGCTACCTTCGCGCCGAAACTGCACAACAATATAAAGCTCTCCCTGCCCCTGATACCGCCCATTTACCAACCACTCCGGCTTGCGCCTTGCCTGCAGAATTTGCTCCCGCAGAATAACGCCCGCATCATCGTGTGCCCGAATCAGACCACGAAATTCGTATCCATCGCTGGGATAGTCAAGGACTATCACCTCCGTAATACGAATGGCACGTAACACATCTACACGGGGGGCTTTATCTGAAGCATTCGTTGAGAGTGACACAGTAAGGTTGCAAGGTTAAGTAGACAATGGGAAAAAGAGGTAAACGCGCGGAAAAATCGATACAAATTTTGCCCTATATTAACTACTTTAATAATCAGTCCGTTCGTTAACTATAATATTACTATTAATTTCTTATGAAAATGACGTATATGCTTTTATAATTATTAGTAAACTTTCAAATAAATGAATTAGCTTATAATAAATTGAGTCGATTCATTAGTTCCGGCTTGTTTGCCCGGCTTATGGGAATCACTTTATTATTGATCACCAGCGTATTATCTTCAATATCAATAATCTTGTCAAGATGTACAATGTAGGAGCGGTGTACCCGCAGAAACTGAAGCCCTAACTTTTCTTCGAGGTACTTCATGGTCGTATAGACCACATGCGTCTGGGTAGTGGTAAAGATTTTGACGTAATCGCCAATATTTTCGACATAGGAAATACTGTCAAATGGCAGCCGTATGTAACGCCCGTCTGTTTTAATATATATTTCCTTACGCTCGTCCGACGAATTGGTTTTGGGACGTGCGTGCAGTTCGAGCACCTTTTCGACAGCGATGTTGAAGCGGGGCAATGTAATTGGCTTTTTGAGGTAATCGGTCACGTTATACTGAAAAGCCTCGAACGCATACTCTATCTTACTGGTGGTTAAGATAACGTACGGAATAGCAGGCAGTTGCTCCAACAGATCGAATCCCGACAGGCCCGGCATTTCAACGTCGAGCCATATTAAATCTACCTCATTCTCGGCCAGGAAATCAAGTGCCGGGATCGCGCTATCGAACACGCCCAGTACGTCTAACGAATTATGTTGCTCGCAAAGTCGGTGCAGCGATTTGCGGGACATAGGTTCATCTTCAACAATAATACAGGTCAGATTCATACATGGGAAAGCTTTTGCAGCTCTGTTTCCAAAATGGGTAGTACTTTATCAATTTCCTCCATTAGATCATTGCAATGCACCTCGATCCATTGCTGACTAACATCCTGACGGGCGCGGTATTCCAGTTGTCTCATTTTTTCTTCCAGCGACGATAAACCCACCATTCCCAATGTGGGCTTGAGCCGGTGCGCCGTGCTGGCCAGTTCCGGCCATTTCTGATCCTGACATAAGCTGGGCAGAGTACGTATATCGGGCACAATATCGGCCAGAAACATAGCGAACATTTCTGCGGCATAGGCAGTATCAGTTCCGTACAGCTCCGATAAACGCTGGCGATCCAGGGCTTTGTCGAATAAAATACAACCCTCGCTTTCTATCTGCGTAGTAGGCGCAAACCGTTGTAACATCGTCAGGAGTTGGGCTGGCTCAAACGGCTTGGTCAGAAAATCGTTCATGCCTGCTTCCATGGCTATGCTTTTATTATCGAGCATGGCCGACGCTGTCAGGGCTACAATGGGAGTATGCTGGTTGAGGTTGTGAGTGCTTCGGATAGCCACGGTAGCCTCATACCCATTCATAATGGGCATCTGGATGTCCATCAGAATAATGTCGAACTGCTTGTTTTTGGCTCTCTCCACACCCTGCTTTCCGTCTGATGCCATGGTGTACGGGACATTCCATTTGTTGAGCAAGCTCCCGATGTAGGTTTGATTCATCAGGTTGTCTTCAACAATCAACACGTTACACGTCTTTAGCTCCTCAACGACTCTCAGTTGTTTGTCAGTGGAACTGCTGGTCGGTTCAGCCGACGGCAACACTTTGCCATAAGGCAGCGTAAAAGTGAAGGAACTGCCGTAACCGATTTGGCTCCACACAGAAATAGTGCCACCTTGAATTTCAACCAGTTCTTTAGTGATCGCCAGGCCCAGACCAGTACCTTTGTGCTTGAATCCCTGGGGGTTTACCTGCTTGAATTTCTGGAATACCATGTCCAGTTTTTCGTCGGGTATACCCACGCCCGTATCCGAAACAGTGAACTCGATCCAATGCCGGGCACCCTCTTCTTTTCTGACTTTGGCCATGATCTGAATCTGTCCCTCTTCTGTAAACTTTTCGGCATTCCCGACCAGGTTCATGAGGATTTGGTTCAACATGACATCGTCGCCGATAAAGTCGTCGTTGATACGGGCATCCAGCATCACGTCGATAGAGATTGGCCGGCCCTGTAGTTTCATTTCAAACACTTTTTGTGTGCTCCGCAGTAATCCAGCCAGATCGAATGGGCGGGCATGAATTTCGATGCGTCCGGCTTCAATTTTTGTCATATCCAATAGATCGGAAATAAGGCTGTGCAGGAAGTCGGCTGATGTTTTCAGAATATCAATGTATTCCCGTTGCTGCGGGGATGGTTGTGTGTCGAAAAGCAGATGCGACATCCCAATGATAGCATTGAGTGGCGTTCTGATCTCGTGGCTCATATTCGCGAAAAACTGCTTTTCGGCCTCTTGCGCTTCTTCGGCAAAATGCTTGGCCTTGGCCAATTCCTGCTCCAGTTGTTTGCGCTTGGTCATATCATAATGAATGCCCATCGAGCCCACAATCACACCATCCTCATCGAGAATAGGTACACCGCTCACCAGCACCCAGATACGGCTGCCATCCTTTTTAATTAATTGTAATTCATAAGAGCCTGCCAGCCCCTTTTGCCGTTCTTTTTGCTGCCGCTCTGCTACATCCCGAAATTCGGCGGGGACCAGCAGGTCAGATGCGTTTTTACCCACCATCTCCTCCTCGGTGTAGCCCAGCATTTTACAGCAACGCTCGTAGGCTCGAACAATAATCTGGTTGTTGTCTACTTCATACAGCCCCAGTTCCATGTTGTTCATAATGCCCCGGTACTTTTCTTCGCTTCGGCGAATAAGCTCACGCGCCATGTACTTTTCGGTCACATCCGTGTATTTCCACAAATGGCCCATGTACTGATGGTCGTCCAGAAAAATAGGGATGTAGTCAAGCTCCAGCGTACGACCGTTCACCATAGTGATCTCGTCGCCCACACGGGCCTTACGGTTATCCAGCAGCTCGTTCATCCGATCCACAAAAACTTCGGGCTGAACAAACAAGGACTTCACCTGCTGCCGTGCTTCGTAACAGTTGTAGCCGATCAATTCATCGGCAGTGAGAGGAATCTCAAAAATATCGCAGAAGAGTTGGTTCGCTAAAATGACCCTGCCGTTTTCGTCTTCAACCATCACCCCCGACTGTAAGTTGGTGATGAGCGTTGCAAGACGGGTTTGAGTTGTTTCCAGCTCTGTTTCGGCCAATTTTCGATCCGACACATCGCGCGCAACCGCTACCAGTTCCTGAATGTGCCCATCAACCTCGATAAGCCTGACGGTCTGCCCGATCCAGATAATACGGCCATCTTTGGCCACCACCGGAAATTCATTGTAGGTACTATCCTGCCGCTGCTTCATCATCGACTGATAGAAGTCAATAAGCGATATTCGGTAACCAGCCTGGATGAAATCGGTAAAGTGTTTACCCAGAAATTCGCCCTGCGTATAGCCTAGTATTTTTTCAACAACGGGGCTGACAAACGTAAAAAAACCATCCGGCGAAATCTTGTAGATAATATCCTGGACCGACTCGATCAATTGCCGATAGCGTTGTTCGCTTTCCTGAAGTTCGGCGAGTTTGTCGCGAATTTGCTGCTCCAGATTTTCATTGAGGTGGAGGAGCTGTTCGTTCGCGTTGTACAGGGCCAATGCTTTCTTCTCGAGAATAGCTTCGGCCTGTAATCGGGCGGTCTTTTCGCGAACCAGACGCCTTTTCAGTAAGTCTATATCCTCCATGTCTTATTCCTTCCTAATGTCAAATAAGACCTGACTTCCGTCGTCGGTAAGATTGGTTTTAGTGATGGTGGCCGTCTCGCCAAACGTTGCCAGACATCCCTCAATGAGTCCATGAGCAAAATCAGCCAGTTTCCGCTCCGATGTATACTGCATACGAAGGTGATTTTCGGCTGGTTGATCAATCGTAAAATGGGGCAGTTCAGCGTCTGGATATAGTTTTCGCACCTCCACATGAATGTAGTGCTGAACAGAACTGAGCAAGGCAAAGGCCGAGTCAGCCCGTTCTACGAAGGGTCTGTAACTTCTGGTAAATGACGTGAACATATACTGCCCATACAACCGGAGTAAGTCTGGCACGGGCATATCCATCCGTTTACTCAAGCCCGTAACCAGTGTAACCATTTCGGCATGATCGTATGTACCAATAGCTGTATAAATCCCCCCCGAAGGCAGGTCACTTTCTTCAAGTAACTGATCTACTAATTCATAACCGAATTTATCTTCGATCATTTCCAAAAATTCAGTAAAAACGATACCCTTCATCGAAATAGCTAATCCTATTTTACCCTATAGGGATAATTAATTTATTACGCAATATAGTAACAATTACTTATGGAATTACTTTAATACATAACTAAAAAATGCTCAATAATAGAATTTCATACCAAAAAACGTGTAAAACCTACAGTTCATCGAAAACTACTGGAACAAATTGTCGATAAAAGCCAAGTTTGTACAACCGAAAGACATAAACTAAGAGTTTACAAACCCATAACTACGACTAACTATGAATCTTAAAGTGAGTGACGAAGAGATGATCCGGCAGTACCTCAGCTCGAATTCTACAGTCTGTTTTGAAAGCCTTTACAACAGGTATGTGGGTAAAGTTTATAAACAGTGTTTCTCCATCACCAAAGATTCAGAACAGGCGCAGGATTTTACGCATGATATCTTCATCAGAATCTTTGCCCGCCTGGATAGTTTTCAGGGACGTTCAACGTTTTCAACCTGGTTATACAGCGTTTCCTACAACTACTGCCTCGACCAGATCAAACGCGCTAAACGCCTGACAACAACACAATTAACAGACGACATCGACTTTTGCGCCACGAGTACTGACGATGCCGAGAAGGTTGATTATGAATTGCAACGGCTCTCTGCCGTCATGCAAAAGATTTCCCCGCAGGAGGCTACGGTATTAAAAATGAAGTATCAGGATGATATGCCGGTCAGCCAGATTGGCCAACAGCTGAATCTTAAAGAAAGCGCCGTGAAAATGCGGCTGAAGCGCTCCCGGAATAAAGTGCGGCAACTGTGTGGTGCCGCCATGTTTAGCTAGTCATCGTCATCATCGTCATCAGATCCAGCTAAATGAGCGGGGTAACGTTGTTTGCCTTTGGCCGTAAACCATAAAATTCGGTTAAGAATATTGTCGTGCCCCCGGTCAATTTGATGAAACCCATACCGTATTGACTGATTTGTGAAGCGCAGCGACGCCCCCTTGAGCCCCGTTGGCGATGCGTTCATCTCCGTTAAACTAACCCGATTGGGTAGTGCTTTATACGCAAACGAGAAATCCGGTTTGTCAGAAAAGCAGTCGAACATGGGCAGAACGGTAGCATCAATAACGTTCATGGGCGGCAGACCCAGAATCTGCTCCATCGTCCGAACGACGGAGGTTTGGTTGTAATTTGTAGAGACTGTCTTTTTCAAACGTGAGTAAGGGCTAACAACGTAACCTGTTGTGCGGTAGGCCGATACATGATCCCAACCTGCCTGCGAATCATCTTCTGTGATGAAAATAACCGTCGAAGCTGCAAACCGACTATGCGTGACGGCATCGACAATACGCCCCACGGCCAGATCATTATCGGCCACCATAGCCCTCGGCGTTGGAAAGCCCGGACTCATGCCCGACGTATGGTCGTTAGGCAACGACATAACCATTAGATTAGGCAAGTCGGCATTAGGGTTGGCGGCTGTTTCGTTTAGTTCTTTAATGAACGCATCGGCGCGCATCTGGTCGCTGATTGTTTCGTCATCGCAGCCGGGAAAATTCATGGCCAGTATGGGTCTCACCCGCGAGATTGTGGTGGTGTTTGTGAACGCAAAAGGTTTGTTTTCCTGACGGAGCTGAAACAGACTGCTCCAGTTGTATTGTTTCCTGTCGTAGGTGCAGGAACAGGCTTCGCCATAAATACGCACGGTTTTGCCATGGTCGAGCGCGTTATTCCAGATCAGCCCTTTTTTGTCGTACACCATCGCGTCGTACAGCACGTGCGGGTAACTCCGAAACCAGGCCCGCACACTCCTTTCGGTATAATCGGTAACCATAGCGGCACTCGACCAGTGGTGACCTTCCGCCGATGACTTCCCCGACACATAGTAGTTGTCCATCAGCATGTAGTCTTTGGTAAGCTGGTGCTGATTAGGCGTTATGCTATCGCCGAAGATGCATAATTCAGGAACGCCGTTACCCTGTGGCATATCGCCCAGAACCTGGTCGTAAGTACGGTTTTCTTTGATGATGTATAATACGTGCCTGAACACCGATGGCTCGCCAATACGCTCGGGGACGGGTTTCGGCGCAATATTCGGGCGGGGTGTCTGCTCCGTTAAGGCTAATCGAAATTGAAGGCTAAGTTTCTTTACCTTTTCAGTAAAGGTCGCCAACTGTTGTTCATCAGGAACCGGAATAAAGGAAACCGACGCCAGTTGCTTATGCGAATTATAGGCTTTCAGGCCACCGCCCAGCGAATTTGTGCTCTGACTGCCCTGATCGACCGGCTCAGTTACGCGGGCACCGATAGCCTCCAGGTTCGTTACATATAACTCATTGTCGTGCAGCACAATACCCGACGGATATGCCTGAGTCGGGATATAACCCTTTATACTATTTTCGCCCGTTCCGGAACTCGACGCCTTAGGCCCCAATCCGACAACACAGATGGCGTTATCCATACCGTTGGCGACATACAGCGTATGACCATCGGGACTGATGGCCAGCGCATTGGGGGTACTGCCAATGTAGCCGCTCCCCCGGTTGAACAGACCCACAAAGACGGAATCGGTCACCTGTTGAGACTTCGTGTCAATGATAGACACATAATCGCTGTTGCCATTGGCAACATATAGAAACTTCTGGTCAGGACTGCTGATGATGGCGTTCGGGTGAAGCCCTACAGCCAGTTCGCGTTCCACTTTCCCTTGTGTCAGGTCAACGACTGATACCGTGCCACGTGCCATAGCACCCGTTTTCGGATCAATGTAGGCGCTTCCCCAGGGAACACCGGCGGTTTCAAATCCGTTGGTAGAATCCGGCACTGGACCTGCCCAGTTGGTCACATAGGCTTTGTTGCCAAGAATTCGCAGGCCAAAGGGAGCTACTCCTGTGGGCACTGTCCAGACGACCTGCTGGTCTCTGACACGTAGTTTAACCAGTTGATTATTGCCGTTCAGAACAGTGTACAGCATCAACTCACCCGCTTCTTCTTCCAGTACTACTTCGTTGGGTAAGGCAATGGTAGCGGGCGCAATGGCCGGAAATGGAATTGTCCGAACAAGTCGCGCACTTGCGCCATTCCACACCACCTGCATAACGTATGAATTAGGTTTCCCCCGGCCACCGGCTCCCCAGAAAATATAGGTTGAATCGTGGTGAACGATGGCCTTTATTCCTGAAAACGAACTCATGCTTCCTTTCAGACTGGAGCCTTTATTATAGTCCCAGCGCGCGATCAGTTTGCGTTTTTTCGTATCGAAAAAAGCGATTCCGAAGCGATCTTCGACTACTAAGGTTTTCTGATCGGGTAATAATACCGCATCCAGACTATGATTTTCAAGACTGGCCTCGCCAAAACTAACGGACTGTCCTGCGCCATCAATAATCCGATTATAGGGCATTAAAAAAGGTGAAGTATCGCCCAATGGACCTTTATCGGTAACGGTTCTGTATTGTGATAATACGTTAGCCGACTTACCGCCCGTCGGGCCAAGGGGGTGGCAGGCAACCAGTATGGCAAAAAAAGAGACTGTAACAAGGGCGTATACGATTGACCGAAGGTTGGTTTTCATCAGGGAAACAGTTGTCAGCTAGAATCGAGTGGCTAAATATAGGAGTTCCCGAGAAAGGAGTTGCTTGATGAATATAGCAGCCCTTCAACGGCGGAACCCAAAGAAGACAGAGAAGTTCGACTTAAAACTCTGTCTTCTTTGGGTTCCGCCGTTGAAGGGCTGCTGTGTCATACGTTTGACGTGGTATCCGCTTCAAGAATCCGACAACACAGAAAATTTGATCAAATCCCAAACAAGCCAACGATTATACCAAGGGCGCCCAGAAGGCTCAAAATCAGCCCGATGAACGCAACAGTACCCATGCCAGCAATCAGCATGATTAAGCCTCCAATCAGCAAAACAATTCCCCCGATCAACTTTCCTTTGCTTAGCATCGCCTTTTCGGGATGAGCAGGAGCCAGTTGTTTGTGAATATGCTTGTTTAGTTTCTTTATCAGTAGTCGCTCTATACCGTTTACCCGGTGAGCCGTATTCTTTGTATCCGGACTTGATGTGACAGCGGTTGAGCTCAGCAGTTTCTCCGCCCGCAGTATACGATCAGGTAACGTTTTGGTCGTTACGAGTTTAGTATCAGCGAGGGCGTAGACTTCGGCATCGGCGGTCGTCACAGTAACCGGTGGCAGTGTCTGAGCCTGTGTCGTAACGCGCTGAACAGGTGTAGCCAGTGCCTCTGTTTGCGCCCTGGAGGCAGCAGGTTCGCGCTGGAAATAAGCGACAGGGCGGCTACAGGAAGAAATCAAGGCGACTCCGAGTAAAGCCACATAAAGATGTTGAGTGAACGTACTGGTCATGAATCAATCTGATTTTGAGATAAAACATCGAGAGTCATCAAAAATATAGTAATTGATGCTACTGTTTGTCCACAACCAGGCTTTATTAATCTATTTCTAATGTGAACGCTAAAGCTGTTTACACTTTTCTTTTTCAAGTCGAATTTGGTAGTTTTTGTGGCTTTTTGAAAAGTGTAAACAGCCCCTCTGTGATGTCAGCTTCTTAACACTGACCCCACAGAGTTTATAAGGCAATCCGGCTATTTATCGTCTTTC
>CAXTJJ010000211.1:0-9520 GCA_964244155.1 uncultured Spirosoma sp. | reverse complement strand
AGCTTGATCTTATTAGCCGGATGGGTGGCGACTGGTATTGCCGCGCTCAGGGCGATGCGCTGTTTGAAGTAGGTAGACCCCAAACGGGTATTGGCATCGATCAACTCCCCACCGACATTCGAAACAGTGCTATTTTATCGGGGAATGATTTAGGAAAACTAGGCAGCTTCCCGGCTTTACCTAACCCGGAAGAGGTGAAAGCCTACCGGGAATCGGGTGTGTTGACCGAATTGTTCGATGAGGCAAAAAACGGGTGTCAATACCTGCCCGACTTACTTCATTGGCGGGCCAAACAACTCCTGGCCGAACGAAATGTGAAGGACGCGTGGCTAACGTTACTTATAAATTGGTCGTAGAGCCGCAAATCCATAGTCTGCATGATTAACTCACGTTATAAAAACATTGGTCAATTTTTCAGTAAAGAGTCTGTTCTGCTAAGTGCATACCTATTGATAACCCTCCTTGCGAGCGTTCAACAGTACTTATTACCCGATCAGACCATTGGTCCCAGTGAACAACGTTACTCAAATTACAACAACTACATTATCTTTAAAAACTCGTTTGTTCACTTACTTGCGCATAAGAATCTCTATTCACTTCACCTGGCGGAGCAGTGGGATTTATTTAAATACTCGCCCACCTTCGCGTTATTTATGGGCTTGTTTGCATTCCTGCCTGATTGGCTGGGCCTTACGGTATGGAATCTGTTAAATACGCTGGTCCTGTTCGTTGGCATTAAGTACCTGCCGGTTGTGAGTGAAGACAGCAAGGTAAAAATTCGCTGGTTCGTTTTGATTGAATTGCTGACATCCATTCAAAACGCCCAAAGCAATGGACTAATAGCCGGGCTATTTGTCTGGAGTTTCATCTGGCTGGAGCGGGCTAAATATGGGAGGGCTACGCTACTTATGCTTCTGAGCACCTTCATAAAGATTTTTGGTGTCGTCGGGTTTGTTCTGTTCCTGTTATACCCTCGCAAACTAACGGCTATTCTCTACACGCTTGGCTGGACGGCCGTTTTGGTCATTCTTCCCCTGGCGGTCGTGCCCTACCAGGAGTTACTAAATCAGTATCACAACTGGTGGGTCATGCTACAGAACGATCATTCAAATTCGATTGGGCTTTCGGTGATGGGCTGGCTGAATACGTGGTTTTCGCTCGACCCGTCCAAGTTGCTGGTGGTCGTGATCGGGGGCGTTTTGCTGCTCTTACCGCTGCTCAGGACGAGTCAGTATACTGCATATCAATACCGCCTGCTCATGTTGGCATCGGTGCTGATCTGGGTGGTTATTTTCAATCACAAAGCCGAATCCCCCACGTTTATTCTGGCCATCACAGGCATTGGCATCTGGTACTTTTGCCAGCCTGCCACTGTCACAAATCGGGTTCTGGTCATACTGGCTTTTGTGTTCACCTCACTCTCCCCTACTGATGTCTTTCCGGCCACCCTCCGCGATCAACTAGTTCTGCCTTATGTTCTGAAAGCCGTCTTCTGCATAGCCATTTGGGTAAAAATCAACATCGAGCTATTGACAACCGATTGGGAAGCCATTAATAGCGGAGCCAGTCAACCAGTTGGCGTTTAGCAAAAGGTTATTAACCACAGAACGGTGCGCCGTTGACGCTTGGCTTTGCCGAGTGTCAACGGCAGTCAACGACATAAATTAAAGAGGTCATTAACCTATTACTGGCTATTGCGAATGAGCGTCACGTAAAACCAGATGATGTTTTTATAGTCCTTGATACTGATACGCTCGTTGGTGCCGTGAACACCCGCCGATTGCGCGTCCGACAGGGGAATGGGCGAAAACTTATAAATGGAGGGCGTAAGAGCCGCGTAAAACTTGGAATCAGTTGCGCCAAGCATGACGAAGGGCGCAACAACGACATCAGGAAAAACACTTTTGATAGTTTTATTGATCGTCTGAAAGCCCATATTTTCGGTGCTGGCTATTGGCGCGGGGTTATTTCCCTTACCAAGAACGCTAACCGTAATACTGTCATTAGCAATAATTTCCTTAACCCGGCTAATGACTCCGTCAACGGTATCGCCCGGCAGTATCCGAAAGTTGACGGTAGCCACAGCATCGATGGGCAACACGTTGTCTTTGGCACCGGCCCGGAAAATAGTAGGGGCCGTAGTCGTCCGCAAGGTAGCGTTCCCCGACTTCGTTTCGGCAATAGACTGCTTGATCAGCGGCCCGAATAACCACTGGTTGGCCAGAACGATTCGTTTGCTAAAAGGGGCTTCTGATGCCAGATAGGCCAGTAACTGATCCATACCACCGTCCAGCCGGGCCGGAAACGGGTTCTGCTCCAGTTTGCTGACGGCTTCGGCCACCATGCCAATGCTGGTTTGCGCTGGGGGCATGGACGAGTGCCCGCCTTTGCCAACAGCTGTCAACTCCAGACTCATATACCCTTTTTCGCTGATGCCGATCAGGGCGACGGGCTTGTTAATACCCGCCACGCCTTCGGGTTTGATAACGCCCCCTTCATCCAGGATATACTCCAGCGATACTCCTCGTTTTTTGAGGGCATCCGCAATGGTTTGAGCGCCAAACTTGCCCGATGTTTCTTCATCCTGTCCGAAGGCCAGCAACAATGTTCGCTCGGGCTGAAAGTTGGTTTTCAGTAAATATTCGACCGATTCCAGCAAACCCATCATGCCCATTTTGTCATCGAGTGTACCCCGTCCATAGAGGTAACCATCGTCAACAATGCCGCCAAAGGGTGGCCGTTTCCACATGCCCTGCGTACCCTGAATGACCGGCACCACGTCGTAATGCGCCATCAACAAAACGGGCTTCAGGGCTGGATTTCGGCCTTTCCATTCATACAATAAGCCATACTGATTGAACGTCTGCGGGTTCAGTCGCTGGTGAATAAGTGGATATGCGTCCCGTATGTAAGCGACGAATTTATCAAACTGGGTCGTATCCGTCAGGGTGTAGTCGGTGTAGGAAACCGTTGGAATGCGAATAGCTCCGGCAAACCGCTGAATGGCTGAGTCGGGCACGACAATCGGTGCCGCTCCGGGCACGTTCGTTAGCTGATGGGAGGTCAACCGAAACGTGTTAACGAGCAGAATACTGATAAGAAGCACAAGCAGAGAACTAATAATTCGTAGAATAAAGCGCATGCGCTGAAGAAGATAAATAGTGAAGTGAACCGCTCGACAGCCCGTATTTCTAGGTTGTCAACGGAGTTATGCACCCAAAAACGCCATTATTTATTAGAAACCAAAGCATATTTGGCGAATAGATAAACTATTAATTTCTGTGGAGCAATTTCTTATTGTTGATCCATATTAAATATGGAAAAAGCACAATAACGGCCTTTTTTTATAACGGTTAGCTTGACGCATTTATATAGGCATTCCTTCTGTTCTGACCTTCGTTCGCACCCTCATTTTAGCATCCACAGCCAAACCATGTCAGCACTTATCTGTTTTACCAACATTTACGATACCCCGAAATCATAACTGGTAAACCTGTAAGGTTTTGGAAATCTTACAGGTTTAAACTGATTTGCTGTGGGTCAACACGAAAATTCAAATGACAGAAGGCGAAGCAAAACACCTTTGGTGGCAGCAAGGAATCATTTATCAAATTTACCCTCGGTCGTTTCAGGATAGCAACGGCGATGGCGTCGGAGATATTCCGGGCATTCTGAAGCGGCTCGATTACCTACAGGAACTGGGTATAACGGCCATTTGGCTGTCGCCTATCTTTCCGTCACCCATGGCTGATTTTGGGTACGACATCGCTGATTATCAGAATATACACCCCTTATTTGGCACATTGGCTGATTTTGAGGCCCTGATTTCAGAAGTACACAATCGGGACATGAAATTGATTCTGGACCTGGTCCCAAACCACACGTCCGACAAGCACCCCTGGTTTCTGGAATCCCGTTCGTCGCGCGATAACCCCAAGCGGGACTGGTATATGTGGCAGGACGCCCTTCCCGATGGCTCTGTACCCAACAACTGGCTGAGTGTGTTCGGGGGTAGCGGCTGGGAATGGGACGAACCCACGCAGCAGTATTACTACCACGCGTTTCTGAAAGAACAACCCGACTTGAACTGGCGCAACCCCGATGTACAGGCGGCTATGCTCGATGTGATGCGCTTTTGGCTGGACAAAGGCGTCGATGGGTTCCGAATCGATGTGATGTGGCACCTCATCAAGGACAAAAACCTGCGCGATAACCCCGCCAATCCCAATTATCAGCCGCATATGGCTACCTACGATCAGTTGTTGCCTGTTTACTCCACCGACCAGCCAGAAGTTCATGATCTGGTTATGCAGATGCGGCACGTGCTGGACGGATATGATGATCGGCTGATGATTGGTGAGATCTATTTACCTATCCATCAACTGGTTGCCTATTACGGTATTGACGGAAAGGGGGCACATCTGCCCTTTAATTTTCAATTGTTATTACTGCCCTGGGAGGCACGTCCGATTGCGGCAGCCATCGACCAGTATGAAGGGGCCTTGCCGGAAGAAGGCTGGCCCAACTGGGTACTTGGTAACCACGACCAACCGCGCATTACGAGCCGGGTAGGAAAGGAACAGGCACGGGTAGCTGCACTCCTGTTATTAACCCTACGGGGTACGCCAACGATTTATTATGGCGATGAAATCGGGATGCGGGATGTCCCGATTCCGTTTGATGAAGTGCAGGACCCTCAGGGCCTGAATATGCCGGACAAAAACCTGAGTCGTGACCCCGGACGAACGCCCATGCAGTGGAATAGAAATCCCAACGCGGGCTTTACCGACGGAAAACCCTGGCTCCGGCTGGCGCGCGACTTCGCCCGGGAAAATGTACACCGGCAGCAGGAAGACCCCTATTCCATGCTTACGTTCTACAAACGGCTCATCAAACTACGCCAACAGGAGCCGTCCCTGATGGTTGGCGATTATGTGCCGGTTTATTCAGACACGCAGGTTATCGCTTACATCCGACAATTAAATGACGCCCCCCGTTTCCTCATTGTGCTGAACCTTAGCCATCGTCCGTGCTTTTTCAAGCCAAAAGACAGTTCGCTGAAGGGGACTGTCGAAATCGCAACCTCGCCCGAGTGGGAAGGCAACGCTGTAGGCGAAACGATTAGCCTGGGGGGCGATGAGGGTATACTGGTACGACTAGAGTAAGTTTTTTAAGCAAAATTCTTAAACACAGAGTTACAGAGCTAAGAGCTTGATTTTAAATGATTTAAATTCTGTATCCTCTGTGACTCTGTGTTTAAAGTCTATTCTTCTTTCGAGTGACTACCTAAGCAGCCGATCAGCATAAATGAAGACAATTGGGGCAAACTATACCGGCGACGGGCATTGTGTCTTTACCGTCTGGGCTCCCGAAAAAGAACGCGTAACGCTTCACATTACATCTCCCAACCAGCACAACCTGGATATGTACCCCGACAAATGGGGTTATTTCCGCGTCGAAGCCGACAATATCCTGCCGGGTACGCGCTACTATTTTAAGCTGGCAGGCAACCAGAAATTGGCCGATCCGGCCTCTAATTTCCAGCCTGAAGATGTGCATGGCCCTTCGGAAGTGGTTGACCATTCGGCCTATAGCTGGCACGATCAGAACTGGCGCGGACTGCCATTTCGTGACCTTATTTTCTATCAGGTGCATGTGGGCACGTTCACGCCCGAAGGCACATTCGACGCGATTATCCCCCGGCTGGACGACCTGGTGCAACTGGGTATCAATGCCCTTCAGCTGTTGCCGGTTTCGCAATTTCCCGGCAGCCGAAACTGGGGCTATGATGGCGTTTATCCGTATTCAGTACAGCATTCGTATGGCGGTCCCGATGGACTGAAAAAGCTGGTGGATGCCTGCCACGCTCGGGGCATAGCCGTTTTTCTGGATGTGGTCTACAACCATCTGGGGCCGGAAGGCAATTACTTGTGTGAATTCGGCCCTTATTTCACCAACAAATACCACACACCCTGGGGCGACGCCATAAACTTCGACCGGGACTGGTCGGATGGGGTGCGCGAGTTCTTTTCGAATAACCCCTTGTTCTGGTTCGAACACTACCACATTGACGGGCTTAGGCTCGACGCCATCCATGAGGTGTTCGATACGGGGGCCGTCTCCATCTGGGAGCTGATTCATTCGAAAGTAAACCAGCTGGAACAGCAGCTTGGTCGTTCGCTCTATCTGGTTGCCGAGTCTGATTTGAATACGCCACGGGTAACGCAATCGCCGGATCAGGGCGGCTTTGGCTTCGATGCGCAATGGCTCGACGATTTTCATCATGCCCTGCATGTTTTGATCAACAGGGCGGGCCAGTCAAAATACGCCGATTTTGGCCGGATGGAGCAACTCGTTAAAGCCTACACCGACGGCTTTGTGCTCAGTGGCGACTATGTATCGTTCCGAAAACGGAAATTCGGGCGGTCGTCGGCGGGGGTTCCGGGGGATCAGTTTGTGGTGTTCAACCTTAACCATGATCAGGTGGGGAATCAACTGGGCAAAGAGCGCCTATCCTTACTGGTCAATTTTGATCGCCAGAAAGTAGCCGCAGCCGCCGTGTTGCTGTCGCCCTATGTGCCGTTGTTGTTTATGGGCGAAGACTATGCCGACGAATCCCCTTTCTATTACTTTGTCAGTCATGCCGATCAGGGCTTATTAAAGGCCATTCGTGAGGGCCGCCAAAAGGATTTTGCCGCTTTTATCGGCGATGCCCAGTTACCGGACCCTGCCGCCGAAGAAGCATTTACGGCATCGAAACTTCAGTGGAACAGCCGTACCGAAGGCCGACACGCTGTCATGCTAATGTGGCATAAGGCCCTTATCGAACTGCGTCGCTCTCTGCCACCGCTTCGAAACGTAAACAAGCAGGATATACGGGCTACTGTGTTGGGGCAGGAAGGGTTCGTTCTGCACCGGCAAACTGTAGATGGCCAGCAACAACTGGTCTGCCTGTTCAACCTTTCCGACGAGGTCATTACCTACAATTTACCCGTCTGGGTGACTGCATGGCGTAAAGTACTCGACTCCACAGAAGGCAGGTGGCAGGAAAACGGCACGTCAAAACGAAACGGGTTGACGGAGGAACTAAAGCCCGGTCAGCCAATTAAGTTGCCTCCTTGCAGTGTGTTGGTGTATAGTGGCGAATTAATCAATAATCTAACGTGAATAATGACCGCATAGCGGCTGGATGTTCATAGCCAAAGTTGACAGTAATAGGAGCAGACGGTTCTCCGGCCAGAGGCCGGTTAATAGAAGGTATGAGCGAAGACGCTTGCCCCATCGAACTACCGTTATTTCAGCGCCGGCACCCACTTATCATTTCCGCAATTGGAACAGTTCTCCTTCTGATCGGATTTAGGCTGGGGGTTGCCGCAATGGTAACAAACATTCTGGTCCGGGGCTTTTTCCTGCTGGTCAATGAAATCGGTATCCCATTCTGGTAACACTGAAAGGCCCGGTTTTGGCTCCGGCTCTTCGATAAGGGTAAACTCCCCATTTGCTTCCAGATAAAGACGCTTCACATGCCCTAGATGAATTAGTCCTTCCGACCGAAGTTGGGCAAAGAGAAGTTCGCGGGTAATCGTCGACTCTGTCATACCCGGAAGCTGAATAACCGAATTTTCGATCAATGTGCTGATCCTACCCTGCGAGATGGCTTCAAATTTCTGATTTCTGGCAGCCCAATAAGAAACAATCCGCTGGGTAAACACCACCACAATGGCAATGATGACGGCGGGTAGCAATCCCCTGTGTGCATCCAGGATAGGCACCCCTATGGCAGCGGCCAGCGAAACCATAGCGGCCATTTCGTTCCGGCTTAATTGGGAAGCCATCCGTCGACCCATTAACCGCATAGACACAACCAGAAGCAGATAGACGGCAGCCGCCCGAATCAATATTTCAATATAAAAGATACCCGGCACTTCTCCGACGAGAATCCGTATCCAGTCAACCAAATGAATATCTTCCTGTTTCATACGTCAGTTAAAGAACTGCCCCTCCCCAGGAATCAGCCTGGCAAACAGAGCAGGAACCCGGTTTCGGTTGAGCCGGAACCGTATTGCCACAATTGGTACACGCTACATGCTTGTCGTCTTTTTGCTTATAAATCGACTGTATTTCCTCATCCGTTGGCGGCAGGACCGATAAGCCTGGTTTACCTTTCTCATCCTGATAAATACTGAATATCCCATATCCTTCTAAATACAGACGCTTTACCTGGCCCAGATTATACACATTTTCACTACGCAAGGCCGCATAAATCTGTTGATGCGACAGGCGGTTTTCGGCCATCTGTTTCAATTGAAAGACCCCGTCTATGACGAGTACCGTTGCCGTTCCCTGAATTAGTTTTTCGGCTTTGCTGCTTTTAATTCCCCACCAGTTTGTGCCTCTCAAAAAGGTGATCGCACAAACCATAGCCAACAGGCCCGACAGCAATCCACGGTCGGGCAACTGCATAGCTGGAGAGATAATAGCCCCCATGGTGAGCATGACGGCCAGTTCCAGATTGGTAAGCTGCCCGTTCATTCGTTTACCCAATAACCTCATGACAACCAGCAGTGCCAGATAAATCAGTGTGGTACGAATAAACACCTCGAGTAAAAATTCAGCGGGAGCATCACCGATCAGGATACGCTGCCAGTCTTCCAGCTTAATGTCTTCCTTCTCCATGCCCCCTTAACTTTTGGTTAAACTGAATTGATTGACCAGGAGGAGAAAATCTATATTTAATCATATAATATATAAAGTATACCTAATAAATAGACCAGAAAATCAGGAAACAGTCTTTCAATTAACAGGATGGCTATCAGGCTGGTTAAGCTTGTCCAGAAGCTTCACTTCAGATCCATGAAAAAACTAGTCTTCATTTTATGCCTCAGTATCCTTGCCGCCTGCCAGAAAAACACCTCAGAAACAGATTCCGAAAAAACACCCCCGGCACCAGTCCCAACCGATTTCATCGAAGAACTCTGGTATAAAAACGGACTCGTTTACAGCGTAGATGTCGAAGTATTCAAGGACACTGACAACAATGGCTTTGGCGATTTCAAGGGCCTTACTCAACAACTGGATTACCTCAAAACCCTGGGCGTTACCACTATCTGGCTGGCTCCTTTTCAGCCCACGCCAAACAAAGACGATGGCTATGATATCTCCGACTTTTACGGGATTGACTCGCATCTGGGCACCAGCCAGGACTTTGACGAATTTATGCAACAGGCAAACCAGAAAGGTATACGGGTCATGATGGATCTGGTCACTAACCATACCTCCGATCAGCATCCGTGGTTTCAGCAGGCCCGCCAGCGTAAGGATTCGCCCTATCGGTCGTGGTACGTCTGGGCGAAAGAACGCCCGAAAAAATGGGATACGGGTATGGTGTTTCCGGGTGTTCAGAAAGATATCTGGACGTATGATAAACAGGCGGGCGAGTACTATTACCACCGCTTTTACGAGTTTCAGCCAGACTTAAATATGCAGAATCCGGCCGTACAGCGGGAAATGCGCAAGATTG
>CAXTJJ010000210.1:0-9536 GCA_964244155.1 uncultured Spirosoma sp. | reverse complement strand
GCCAACGTTGTAAAAAACGGGTTGCATAAAGCCCGACCGTAACAACTCGGTAAGTCCGTAAGGGTCGGTCTGGGTGCCGGGTGCGTGGCCCGCACCGGGATGACTTTTATCTTTATAACCCCGCCGGTTCGTTCCTTTGTAGAGGTGTGCCGTGTTCAGGTCACCTTCGTTTTTCAGAAAATCGACCAGTTTCTCAACATCTTCTTTGGTTAGCTGCTGATCCAGCGACGATTGGTCGAGTGCTTTAGCGAGTAACTCGGCCGTGTAGCCGCGCATGTCGTGGTGGTAATCGCTGATACGCATGCGACGATTCGCCAGATCGCCGGTTCCTCCGTCATTATACAGGTAAGCCGACTCGTTGGAACCATTGAAAATTTCGAGCGGAACACCCAACTCACGGCAATAGTGCAGGGTTATTTGATGATGATGTGGAATACGGGCCGCACCACCATTAAAATAAAGGCCGTTTTCAAATGAGCAGGTCTGAGGTGTGCCACCATTCAATTCGGTTTCTTTGGTGCCTCCCCGAATCGTCCAAACGCGCCCGCCAGAGCGAGAGCGGGCTTCCAGTACCGTGCAGTCGTAGCCTAATTTTCCAAGTTCATAGGCGGTGGTTAATCCGGCTAGTCCAGCTCCCAATACAATTACTTTGCGTCCCTTTCCATCCTTGCTCTGACCATTTACGGGTAGGTTGAAAGCCGAAACTGGCGCGGGCTGAATCATTCCCCAGGCCAGCAGGCTGGCATAACTGGCACTTGTTGAATTAATGAAGTCTCTTCTTGTCATGGTTAAGTCAGTAAGTCGGTAAGTCGGTAAGTTGGTAAGTCGGTAAGTGGCTGACGCATAAGTGCTATTCATGCGTCAGCCACTTACCGACTTACCGACTTACCGACTTGATTACCCTACTACCTTTTTAAACCCATCCATAAATATGGCCATTTCGTCCATCGTTCCAACGCTGACCCGGCAGTACGGCTGTCCGTTAAAGTCGCGCGTCTGGATGCCGATTCCCTGACCAAACATCTGGTTGCTGAAAGCCGTCGTTTTCATGCGAATCGGGAACAGGATAAAATTGGTGTAGGAGGGAATAACCTCATAACCAAGGTTCATCAAGGCTTTGGTCGTGAAATCGCGGGCTTTGGCGTTTTCTGTACGGCAATGATCCTGCCAGGCTGTGTCCTGGTAGCTGGCAATACCGGCCATCAGAGTTGTGATGCTTACATCCCCTTCGGCACCAATATACTGGTGTAACGTTTTCAACATCTCAGGCTGGGCCATCGCATACCCTAAGCGTAGACCAGCAAAGCCATGAATTTTGGAGAAGGTGCGGGCCTGGATAATATTCAATCCCTCGGCCACCAGTTTGCCCAGCATCGGGCGGTCGGCGGGCGACAGAAAGTCAATATACGCTTCGTCGAGGAAAACCGGCACCTTTGGTGCTACTTCCCGGCAGAAGGCTTCGAGTTCAGCGGGGGGGAGAATGGTGCCCGTTGGATTGTTAGGATTTACGATATACACCAGCTTCACATCGGGCGTGAGCGCGGCTTTAAGGGCAGGTAGATCGAATTTAAAGTCTTTCGTTAAAGGGATAGGCTTTATGGTCGCGCCGAACTTGGTTGTCTTTTCGAGTAAGTCGTCATAGGTAGGACGACAAGTCAGAATAGTGCCACCTCCCTTTGCGAAATGCTCGGCGGCTGCCAGCAGAATATCAGACGAACCCGGCGACATCAGAATATTTTTAGGTGCTACACCTTCCTTTTCGCTGATCATCTTTTTCAACGGGCCGAACTCCATCCAGGCGTAGCGGTTGCCAATCTCAGCGGCCTTTACAATAGCGTCTTTTGCGCTTTGAGAAATGCCGAGTGGGTTCTCGTTGGCCAATAACCGCGCCCGGAGCTTGGGCATCTTCTCGAATGGGTCATCCTGAAAGGAAAACTCATTGGTAAACCCAGAAACAAAGGGGGCGTTAGGGCTGCTGGCTGTAGCAGGTGTGAAGCGGCTCAAACCGAGACCAGCAGTCAGAAGGCCGCTGGCGCGAAGCCAATCCCGGCGAGTTAGTTGTGATGACATGAGTGCAGGTTTTTGTACTTATCTAGGATAAAATAAAAGTAAAACTAAATCTAACTCCTTAGTAGATAGGGTTTTGTGAAAGTACGAATTAATGTCAACAAAAAAGGTGTTTTCGGTCAGAAAACACCTTTAAAATATTTTGCTCTAATTGAAATAGTCAAAATTTATATGATAAAAATGTGATATTTGCCAAATAAAAAAGTGTTAGTATGACTATTGCTTGTCCAGTATATCTGATTTAAGTAATGGTACGCAGGTACTACCAAATGGATGCAGAAAATCTATATAGAATTGTATAAGGGACTAAAAGGCTTGTTTTAAAGAAATGCGCATTATTCTTATTTACCGATCAGCTGACATAAGAATGCCTGAGAGCTATCTCAGGCATTCTTATTATATTTTAAAAAGAAAATGTTCTGTTTATGAATAGTAATACATTAACGCTTATTTCCGGTAGATCAATTGGATTTGACCTGTAATCGCAGCCGTTGCTGTAGTCGAGCCTGGAAGAGTATAACTGGCAGGAGCAGTAGCAGCCAGTTCTTCAATATTTTTATTTTTTGAATAGGTATAGGTGCCCTGGTCCCCAACATCATATTTCAATGTAAGGGTATTATTTGAGAAATCCCAAGTTCCTCCTGCATCATCGACCGTAACGCTTTTGAAGTTCTCATTAAACGTATTGTCAGAATAAATATCTATTGTCGATCCATAATTTTCAACGTAATACAGGTCTATAGCAACCCCATTAACATTTACTGTAGAAGGGAAACCACTTAATAATCCTCTATTTAACTCCCAACGTCCCACCACAGCTGGAACAGGTGCCGGATCACTGGTTTTGTTACAGGAGGTTAGCCCCAAAAAAGAAACCATCAGGCAGATCACATATACAGAATGCTTCATAAACAATTGATTTTCAGTAAAGTCAAGACAAAACAATGACAAGCGAGTGTAAACTACAAAAAAAACAAATAACGTAATACCCTTACTACGCTAATCTTGGACTTATTGATGCAACACGATGTCGTATTCGTGTGTTTAAAAGAATCTTAACAGTAAGATAAGCAAGCTAATCTACAATGTCTTCGGCTTCAAATACTTATCGAACCACTGCAAATACCGATCAATTCTATCTTTCTGGTAACTCGGAACACTGATGCCGTGAAACTGGCCGGGGTAAATGATCAACTGGGTTGGTATGCCCAATGACCGCAATGCCTGGAACATCTGCTCGCTGCCCGCCGTGGGTACATTAAAGTCTTTTTCGCCCGCCATAAACAGCGTTGGCGTTTTTATCCGGTCGGCCTTGAGGAATGGGTACGATAGTTTCAGCCATTTATCCGTGTTTTTCCAGGGCGCTCCCAATTCGGTTTCGTACTGATTCGTGTATTGGTCAATGCCGTACATGGAGAGTTGCAGCGAACTACCGGCTCCGCTGGCTGCGGCTTTAAACCGGGTGTCGGTGGCGATGGTGTAGTTTGTCAAAATGCCGCCGTAACTCCAGCCGCCAATGCCCAGCCGGTCGGGATCGGCAATGCCTTTTTCTACAAGATAGTCGGTCGCCCCCAAAATATCCAGCACTTCTTTGTTGCCCCAATCGGCGTAAATAGCTTTGGTGTAGTCGAGTCCGCGGCCATTGCTGCCCCGGTAATTAACGGCCACTACCGCGTAACCTCCGGCCGCTAGTAGTTGTCGGGTCAGATCGAAGGAAAATTCATCCTGCGCAACCGGCCCGCCGTGAATGAAGAAAATTGTTGGTAATTTCTTGTTGGCAGGTGCGTTAATGGGCTTGTACAGTACGTTCGAGACTTGCGCGCCGTCTTTGCTTTTTGAGGTGAAGCCTTCCACCGCAGCCAATTCGAGCGGAGCCAGAAACGCATCGTGCGTATGAGTTAGTCGGCGGGGGGTGCCATTTTCGAGGGCGTACAATTCGCCGGGGGTTTGGGGGTCGCTCATCAGCGTGAGCCAACTGCCACCGGCTACCGGCTCCAAATCGCCGAACGCCCGATTGCCACTGGCAACTTTCGTGAACTTCCCGTCGAGGGTGTACTGGCCTACATACGCCTGCCGATCATCCTGCACCAACACACCAATGGATTGGCCGTCTTTAGTCCAGCGTGGACTACGAACAGGCCGGTCCAGTGCTTTTGATAACAAAGTCGGTTCGCCACCATCCCGGCTGATAATGGCCAGTACGGGTTGATCATACATCAGAAAATTGCCCGATGCCGTTGAGCGGGTATACGCAATCCGTTTGCCGTCGGGGCTCCATTCCGGGTTGTTGTCGGCACCTGCCCAGGTCGTCAACTGCTTCATTTTTGCGCCTGGCTTCGCGTCGATGACGTAAATATCGGTGTTTTGATTCCGGTCTGGGTCTTCGGTTCGGTTACTCACAAAGGCCAACTGCGATCCATCCGGCGACCAGACCGGCGAACTTTCGTCGTAAAGCCCGGTTGTAAGCGTATCTATTTTTTTGGATGCTACATCGTATATATAGAGATGAACGGAGCCTTTCTCCAGATAGCCTTTCACATCGGCTTTAAAATGGTAGCGATCCAGGACGTATGGCTTCCGGACTTTGGTCTTGGCCGAATCGGCATAATCGGGGTCACGCAGTGCCATCGCGATCTTTTTGCCATCCGGCGACCAGACGTACTCTTCCAGATCGGTTTTCAGATCGGTCAGTTTTTTAGCTTCACCGCCCCGCCGATCCAGCAGCCAGATTTGGCCTTTGGTGGCACCCTGCCGTGCCGAGATAAACGACAGGTATTTGCCATCCGGACTGAAACGGGCTCTCGATTCAGCATCCGGGCTGTTTGTTATCTGAACGGATTCCTTGCCGTCCCAACTTACCATCCAAACGTCGGAGTTGCGTTTGTCTTTCGTCGTATCGACGGTCGATACGCCATAGGCAATCCATTTGCCATCGGGCGAAACCTGTGGGTCGCTGATGGATTGCAGCCGGTAAATATCTTTTGAGTTAATTGGCCGTTTTTTTACCGGCGTTTGCGCCAGACTCACGAGCGTTGAGAGGGCAAAAAGAGAAAAGAGGATTGAGCGATTCATACGTAGTTAGTAAGGCTCAAACAGGCTCCGGCTGTTTGTTTGTTCATACACTTTATTCAAACAGCCGGAGCCTGTTTGCGTCTTGTATTTTTACCCCGCCAGTTCCGTCAGTGCCTTAACAAAAGCGTCGAGTTCGGCAGTCGTCGTATATACATGCGGTGTAACGCGCACACCCTGCACCGAGGGCGAATTAATGGCGACGGTGAAAATTTTGTAGTTGTCGAACAATACTTTTGCCAGTTCGGCGGGTGTTCTTCCGGCTACCCCTACGTTGGCGATGGCGCAGGAACGGGTAGGGGTTTCGGGCGTGTTCAGGGTGATTTTTGGGTTATGCCGTACCTGATCAGTCCAGTAGCGTTGCAGATACCGAAGCCGGGCTTCTTTTCGCGCAATGCCAATACCTTCGTGAAATTTGATGGCGTCCTGAATGGCCAGATCGGTAGCTACGGGGTGAGTTCCGGTATGGTTCAGTTTACGAATATCGTTGTCGGGAACGCTGCTGTCGGCAAACATAGGCCAAATACCTGCTATTTTATCTCTCCGAACATATAGGATGCCCGCGCCTAGTGGTGTTCCCAGCCATTTGTGCAGGCTGCTGGCGTAGTAATCGCAGCCGCCGAGGTCGGACATTTTGAAATCCAGCTGCGCAAATGCATGAGCACCATCTACCAACACCTCAACGCCATGTGTATGGGCCATCTCGGTAATCTGGCGAATGGGCAGAATCTGCCCCGTGATGTTGACCATATGGCAAACCATCAGCAACCTGGTTTTTGGCGTAATAGCTTTCTCGTACAGACTCACAATCTCCGCATCTGACTTGGGGTGATTGGGTAGCGAAAGTGTCCGGTTCACGATGCCGTGCCGCCGGGCCTGAAGCTTGAACATATCCTGCATGGCACCATAATCCTGCTGCACCATAATGGCTTCATCGCCCGCTTTCCAGGTCAATCCGCCAATAACGGTATCCAGCGATTCGGTGGTATTTCGGGTAATAATCAACTCATCACTTGAGCAACCCAATAGCTTTGCCAGTTGGGCTTGGGATTCGTGTTTGTCGGCAAACTGGCGCGTCCGCATGTAGTAGGATGACACCGCATTTATCTGCTGAATGTGCTTTAGGTAACCATCCATCACGGGTTGTGCCGCCAGTGAATAATAGCCGTTTTCGAGTTGAATAAAATCGGTCGTGACGGGGTAAAGTGCCCGAATGCTCGCCCAGAAATCCTCCTGCTGCGCTAACTGGTCAGATGAAACATGGGCCACATTAGCCAGCGTCTCGTCCAGACCCGCCCAGGTCGATAAGGCGGCTGTACCGACGATGGATTTCAAAAATTGGCGTTTGGAGAGCATAGAACGCAGATTTTTATGGTCAATATGATTAAGGTATGATGTTAGTTATGTATATCAGGTGATTGACAGAAGGGAGGGGGTAACTGTTGCTGACAAATGAGACACTTTAACCGCAAGCTCCTACAACAACATCAAGGCTACTTTAAAAATTTAAATCATACCAATCATATAAATCAGTGTTCTATTTTCTACCGCAAATTCGGTACGGGCAATACCGGCAGGCTTTCGTTACCGTCTTCGCTTACGGCCTGCACGGCGAAATAGTAATTGTCCTTCGAGTAGGGGAGGGTCATGCCCAGTTTTGTAGTAAAGAACTTCTTCTGCCAGAACGGCCAGTAGGTTTCGCGCATCAGTACATAATACCCTTTCACTTTACCTGCCGTTGGAGCTTGCCAGTACAGCACCGTTGCGTTGGTCAGGTTGCGAACATCGACGGTCACCTTCTGGGGAACTATAGGTGCTTTTGCCAGATTGGACAATGTTGCCAGATTGACCGCCGTATTCTTACGGAGGTATTCGAAGTCCATAAACTTTGGATAGTCGCCAAACTCCGTGCCGTTTTCGGTGCGCAGATCCTGGTGCTGGTGTTCGTAATCCTCATTCATCTCGGTCAGGCGAACGGCGGCAAAACCGCGCTGCACGTAAGGCGTGTGGTCGCCCCCGCGCAGGTAGCGATCATTGCGGTACACCATTACCACTTCCAGGTTTTCGACATACCGTTCGCCCACTTCTTTGAGGTAGCGGGCTAATGTGCGGGCCTTGCCGTCGTTTTCGTTACCAAACTGCCGGATTTGACCGATACGACCGGTGGTATCTTTGAGCAGGTTACCCGGCAGCCCCTCGCTGAACACGCGCAGACGAGTATTGTCGATAATGCGGGTATCGCTGCTGTTGTTGCTGCCCATGATGTCATTGTTAAGTACAGCCTCCACGTTCCATTTTTCTTTCAACGCCCGTTCGGACAGGTGTTCAGCGCCCAGTAGTCCCTGTTCTTCGCCGGTCAGGGTAACGAAAATGATGGTAGCCGGAAACGATGATTTGCTCATAACCCGGCAAAGCTCAATGACAGCGGCCGTACCCGACCCATCGTCATTGGCACCCGGCGCGTCTGAGTCGCGGTTCATGACGTTCGTCACGCGGCTGTCCATGTGGCCCTGTACAATGAAAACGCGGGTGTCGGCAGGATCGGTGCCTTTGAGCGTGGCCATCACGTTGCCCATATTGGCAGGCTTGTCGACACGCTTACCGTCGGGCTGGAGGGTCCAGGTGTCGAGTGTAGCGGTCATTCGTCCACCTGATTGTTTGGCGTACTGATTGAATTTGCTCAAAATCCACTGCCGGGCAGCACCCAGCCCTTTTTTGCCAACTTGAGCGGAAGCATCGGCCGGAACGCTCAGGGTGTGGCGAGTACCAAAACTAACCAGTCCATTGATGTGCGCCTTTAGACTATCGGCCGAAATCTGACTGATGAGGTCTGCAATTTGCGGATCGCGATTTAAAATGGTCTGCGCGTTGAGTAAAGGTGAAAAAAGAAGCAGTGTAATAAATAAAGGAAGTACTGATCTGGTTTGCATGAGTTTGCTGATTGAATCAGCGAAGCTACTAAAAAAGCGCAAACCAGCCTAGTTTGCGCTTCTGCCCGTAAGTTGAACCGATTAATATTTTGCGAATTATGTTTCGTACCAAATAAATTGATTGATTACCGAATGATTTTTCTATCAAAACCCGTACGAAATTCCCAGCCCGGCGGCATATTGTCCGGTTAGTGGTATGGGTGCTAAAGATACACCCATGCGGGGCTGGCGAAGAAGTTCGTTGTAGCGAGTTACGGCTTTATTAATCTGACCATTGCCGATGATCGAGAGTGTTAACGAAGCTGCAATAGAGCCGCCATAGACCGTCCAGTAGGTGCCGCCGGTGCGATTACTGCTTAATAAAATATAGGCTAAAGGTACTAAGGCTGTCAATCGGCTTAGGGTCGTCAGCGTACGAAAGGTTTGAAAACGGTGAGACACATCAGGGTCATTCAGCTCGTAGAAGGGTATCTCCAGCGAATAGGGCGACGAGAGTCGTTTGCCGCCATAGAAATATACACTCCCCAGCGAGGATGATCCATAGGCTCGCTCAATGGGCAGCAGATGCGCTGGAATAGGAACGGAGCGGTAGTGGGAAGTATCATCGTCGCGTCGACGTTGGGCATTGGCCAATTGACAGATAACGAATAATAGACTGAGCAATAAAACAGTTCGCATAGGGATGGAACGGGAAATAGGGTAACTCGACATCTGTATGACACAAAAATAAGGAGGCTCCCCTATAAAGCGTCATAGTGTGTAACTGGTTTAACAACGTAAGTATAACTTGTTAATCAGCCTATTCGTTGCCCATTCTGGGTGAGCCGTTCGGTTTGAAGCAGGGTTACTGTACCATCATCCGCTACGGCACCCAGTACCAGGCATTCGCTCATGAACGTGGCAATCTGTTTAGGAGGAAAGTTGACCACCGCTACTACCTGCTTGCCAATCAGTCCGTCGGCCTGGTATAGTTTTGTGATCTGTGCTGAACTGCGTCTGATACCTAATTCGCCAAAGTCGATAGTCAGTTTGTAGGCAGGTTTGCGGGCTTTGGGAAAGTCTTCGACGGCTATGATAGTGCCGGTTCGGATATCAACTTTGTCGAAGTCAGACCAGGTGAGCGAGTCAGATGTCATACCTGTGGGGTCCATGTATGGAATGAAAGTAGTGAAAGGCAGTAGCCGTACGGAAAGTAAAGGCGAAATATATAGGTTTGCGCTAATTAAAATTAGGTGCAGACCCTTATTTCAAGCCAATACCTACAAACTTTTGCTTGGTACGTCCCGTTAACCCACTAGTGTTATAACCCAATTCTGTTTACTCATGAAAGCTACATTACTTATGCTGACGGTGCTGGCAACCGGAGCCTTTGCCGGACCACCCAGTAAGCTTGCTAAACCAGTGCCTGTTAAAACCCACACGGGTGGAAACGCCATTGCTCCCGATCCCGACAACGGCGGTCTTAAACTA
>CAXTJJ010000209.1:0-9568 GCA_964244155.1 uncultured Spirosoma sp. | reverse complement strand
CCATCACTGGCAATCAATACACTATTTTCGGTTATAAAGGCAAGCAGGTCCGCGATAACATCCATAGCTGGGATCTGGTGAACATGTTCTGGCATTTTTACCAGAATCCACGTCCGGGTGAAGTGTATAACGCGGGCGGTGGTCGTTATGCCAACTGTTCTATGATCGAAGCCATTGCACTTTGCGAGACTATTTCAGGGAATAAAATGAACTACCAGTACTCGGAAACCAACCGCAGTGGCGATCATATCTGGTACATCTCCAACCTAAACAAATTTAAGCAGCATTATCCCGGCTGGGACTGGACGTTCGATCTGACAGAGACGATGACCCAGATTCACGACAGTATGATTACCCGATTGGCTCCAACCCTTTAATCGTTGGTAGGTCTATAACAGCAGTACAGTATAAGACTTGAATTGAATGACTTGGCAAAAAAAAGGACTGGTTTATAAACCTGACGGTTCGAAATCGTTTAGCCGTACCCACGCGCAGGTTCCATTTGGTTATGTGATGCAAGACAAAGTGCGTGTGTACTTTTCCACTCGTGATGAGGATAGCGCATCGGCTGTTTCCTTCGTTGAACTGAATCCCGGTAACCTGTCGGAAGTAACTTACATTCACGACAAAGCCTGCTTAACAAAAGGTGCGGTTGGCATGTTTGATGAAACAGGAACCATGCCTTCCTGGTTTCTGCCCGTAGGAGACGAAATTTGGCTTTACTATACTGGCTGGAACAAAAGCGAAACCGCAAGTTATCGGCTGGGTATTGGTTTAGCCATCAGTCGGGACGGTGGGTTAACGTTTGAACGAAAGTACACAGGGCCGTTACTTGATCGGTCTATATACGATCAAGTCTGGATAGCACAGCCCTGCGTCATGCGTGAAGAACAGCCTGATGGTTCTATCCGGTGGCGCATGTGGTATTTGTCATGTACTAAGATCGAAGTAATCGACGGGCACCCTGAGCCTTTTTATGACGTTAAGTACGCAGAATCGGAAGACGGTATTGACTGGAAACGGACAGGACATGTTTGCGTCGGCTACGATCAGTTTACGGATGCCATCGGCCGTCCAACAGTATATAAAGACGGCGATTTGTACAAAATGTATTTTTCGTACCGTAGTGCAACCAACTATCGCACGGATGTTCAGCGGAGTTATCGCATTGGATATGCCGAGTCGAAGGATGGAGTTGCCTGGGATCGGAAAGATGACTTAGCAGGTATCGAACGGTCGGCTGATGGCTGGGATGCACTGATGATGGATTATTGTCATATCTTCAATTATCATAATCAGTGGGTTATGTTATATAATGGAAATGGGTTTGGTGCATCGGGATTTGGTTATGCAACTCAGCCTGTCGGGTGATAATAATCAATAGCGTGGGGTTGGATTTTTTCCAGATACCGCACTACTTTGTGCCACTATTTAAACAAGTAAGAACGGGGAGAAGAATCGCTCATTTACAAGTTTTCGGTCATGAAAGAAGTTGCAAAATACCTGATAAAAATTGATGCGGAGTTCAAGGATGGCAAGATTGTTCCTGAAATTCCTTTCGAAGAGGTCATGCGGTTGGTAAATGAACCCAATATTGTCATAATCAAAACCGGTATTCCTGAAGCTACTTTACAGGGCGTTATTAACGCAACCTACGAATGGTCTACCAAGACGCCACTTGCCGAAGCCCCGGATACATTTGATAATAATCAACATAAACGCCGACTGCATATCGCCAAAATTCAGCAGGCACCTCAGTTGTTTCATGATCATACCTTCGATGCTATTCTTGATCTTGAGGAATCAACAAAAGAGGCTTTGCTAGGGGCTTTCACGCCCATGCGTCAATTCTGGAATGATTTGACAGGCAACAATGAAGAGTATGGTATCCGAAAAGGACAGCCTTATTTTCATCCGCAGGTAACGCATTACCCATTGGGAGGAAGCTTCTTCGGTAGGCATTGGCACCCACTCAATCCACAAAAAGTGGGTACTATTCTGGCGTTGAATCAATACGGTAAGGATTATACATCGGGTGGTACGGGCTATGTCATCAATGATCACATCATCGAAACAGAAGGTTTTCAGGATATGGGCGATCTGATCTTGTTCCGGTACGATTTACCGCATTGGGTTAGTCCATCAAGCTTTGCTGACCGGTTTAGCTGGGAAGATCCTGCTGGCCGTTGGGTTGCTATCCTGCCCTTTTATGATCCGTGGGCTACACCCGCCGAAAAAGATGAACCACAGGGCTGGAAATCCCAAATACAAACGGCTAAAAATGTAAATTCTGAAGCCGTTGTTCAATAGGTAGTTCACTGTAATCGACGCATAACGACCTGTTGTCCGTCGATTACAGTGAACGAAAAAATATTCCTTTATGCCAAAAGTAAGTGTTCTGATTATCACATACAATCAGAAGAAATTTATCCGAGAGGCCATTGATAGTGTGCTGGCCCAGAAGACTACTTTTCCTATAGAAATATTAGTTGGTGATGACTTTTCGAGCGATGGTACACGGGAAATTATTCAGGACTACGAGCGCCAGTATCCGGGCTTGATAAAGGGTGTATTGCATCCTCATAACATGGGGAAAAATGGCGGCATTAACTTTCTGGAAACGCTGAAATTGGCAAAAGGAGAATATTATGCGTTGATCGACGGTGATGATTATCTCATTGATCCACTCAAATTGCAGAAACAGGCCGATCTTTTAGACGCTCATCCTGAGTATTCGATGGCATTTCATAACGCGCTCATTACGTACGAAGATGGAAGTCCCTCGCATGTACTGAACGGGCCCGATATGAAACCCTTTTATACAGTTGAGGATTTGATTGGAGAAGATGAAATCTGGTTCATGGCTACTTCCAGTACCATGTGTCGCAATTCCATTCCTGAGTATCCTGCCTGGTTCCGGGAGTCGGTTAGCGGAGATATTCCACGGTTGATTTTAAAAGCTAAACTGGGTAAAATCGGCTATCTGCCTGACTTGATGTCGGTGTATCGGAAAAACAAAAATGGGGCAAGCTTCACGGACAAATACGATGATGCGGTTTTCCTTAAAAATCGCATTGATATGTATAGCAACATTAACCGCGAGCTGGACTATAAGTATGACCATTTATTGAAGAAAAATATTGCTCGTTATTATAAAATGATGTTAAACAGCACCCAGTTTCGGGATTCATACCTGAAGAAATTGCGCGTAGCTGCTACCTATTATTCATTGGCAAAACCAGACTGGGCCGATCTGAAAAAGGTTATTTATAACCATTTGACACCCCCATTAATACAGCGCGCGTATGGAGCTGTAGCCATTGGTTTACACAGGCTTATACATAACTAAGAGCAGTTGCTTTTTTGATTTTGTCTATGAAATTAAGCGTCGTTATTCCCGCCTATAATGAAGAAGAGTCGTTGCCGCCAACGCTTCGTGTTCTTTATCAAACTCTTGCCAAACACGGAATTCCTCATGAAATATGCGTTACGGACGATAATTCAAAAGACGGTACACTAGCCGTATTGGAAAAATTAGCTGCTACTGAAATTCCAACGCTTGTGTATTATACGAATCCGGGGCCCAATGGATTTGGCTATGCTGTACGTTATGGCCTGGAGCGATTCACAGGTGATTGTGTCGCGGTATTCATGGCTGATTTGTCTGACGATCCGGAAGATCTGGTTCGATTCTATACCAAGATGCTCGATTCGGATGTAGATGCGGTGTTTGGCTCTCGTTGGGAAGCGGGCGGCAAAGTGATCGACTATCCACCGCTCAAAAAGTTCATCAACCGAATTGCTAATTTCATTGTCCGGCTGGTAATGGGCATTAAATACAACGACACGACCAACGCTTTTAAACTTTACAAACGCGAAACTATTGAAGGCGTAAAGCCCTTTCTGGCTCCCCACTTTAATTTGACCGTTGAACTGCCCCTAAAAGCCATCGTTCGTGGGTATTCTTATGCGGTTGTGCCAAACAGCTGGACAAACCGGAAATACGGCGAGTCAAAATTGAAGATTAAAGAAATGGGGAGTCGCTATTTCTTTATCCTGATGTATTGTCTGATTGAAAAGTATTTTTCACAGGGTGACTTTCGAAAAAAATCGAAGGAGTCTATGCCCCAGACAGTGAGCCGGTAGTTGTTCATCCGAACACGCCCTTTAAGCCAGGAATTTGATAAAAGAACAGCGTCTGGACGATGGCCCAGGCAACAGCACTAACGAGCATATACAAGAGCACACGACCTCGCTTTACTCCAAACGAAAGAGCCAGAATGGTACCGCCAATGGGGGTTAAGATCAGGGGCGTCAAGAAGGCGATACCTAAAAGACCTGAGCGTTTCCAGACACGGATAGCTATGCGGGTACGTTTTGTAAATCGTTTTGGCGGAGCTGACCGAAATCGACTAAGTAAGGATTTTAAAGCCGCGCCTGCATAAACAACCAGCACAACGCTAATCATCATACCCAGCATGGTGCAAATGGCTGTCTCGAACCAATTCAGACCAAGCGCTGCTCCAGACAGCGGCCCACCGACAAATTTAATTGTACTGGCAATGATGACGGAAAAATACTTAGCGAACTGCATTGTGTTGATTTGTTCTTGAACAACGTCACAAAAGTATCCGTTGTTTAGTTAATATGCCGCTCATTCTCTCTGCTTATCCCGGACCACCGGTCTACCAGTACAATGGTCATCTTCAAACCATTGTTCCCAGCCTTATGCGTGCCGTGACGGGTATTACCTACGAACGCGAACGTCTGACATTGCAGGATGGGGATTTTGTCGACCTGGATTGGATTAATAAAGGTCAAAATCGCTTGGCTATCTTGACGCATGGCCTGGAAGGCGATAGTAATCGGCAGTATATGCTCGGTACAGCTAAACTATTTTCGCAGCAAAAGTACGATGTATTAGCCTGGAACTGCCGCTCTTGTAGTGGTGAAATGAATCAGGCCTTCAGACTATACAATCACGGCGAAATTGGAGACTTGGGCGAAGTAATCACACATGCCATTCAACGAAACCAATATAATGAAGTCGTATTGGTTGGATACAGTATGGGGGGTAATATTACGCTAAAATACCTTGGTGTTCATGGGTGCAAACTACCCGACGTTATTAAGGTTGGCGTTGCTATTTCAGCCCCTACCGATTTGGGGGCTAGTGCCAAATTGCTCGACCGGCCATCCAACCGATTTTACCGGAATCGGTTCATGAAGAAACTAGTTGTTAAGCTGAATGAGAAAGCCACTCAATTTCCGGGCAGATTAGACATGAGTAAGCTGCAGCACGTAAAACAGTGGCGAGATTTTGATGAGTTTTTTTCGGCCCCAGTCAACAATTACCGTAGTGCCGACGACTTCTACACGCAGGCTTCAGCCGTCAATTTTATGCCCGGTATTTGCGTACCAACTCTTCTACTAAATGCGCAGAACGACCCGCTTCTATCACCTGAATGTTCACCGGCCGGGCTTGCAAAAAACCATCCGCACATTTTTCTGGAAACTCCCCGTACAGGAGGCCATGTTGGTTTTCAGCTATCGGGCGACGCTTACACCTATGCTGAGCGTCGCGCGTTGTCGTTTGTCCAAAATTTTCTTTAGAAGATAGTTAAAGTTACGAAAATCAGTTAGTTGAAATGCGCATCAACTCACTAATTTGATTAATAATGGTTGTATTGTCGGGGGAAGTTATATCCTGACCAACGACCTGATAGCCTGTTAAGAGTATTTGTGTGTCTGGGAAGGCACTCGCCAGACGATTGACAAAAGGCTGAACCTCGTGGTTTGACGGTACAGTAGTCAGTACCGAAAAAATACAATCTGGCTGGTGAAGCTTATGAGCGAATACTAACTCACTAAAGGGGAGGCTTTGCCCCAGGTAAACAACTTTATTACAGCGAGATCGGATAATAAAGTGCGCAAACAAAAGGCTGATTTCGTGAAACTCGCCTTCGGGTAAGAACAGTATGTATGTTTTGCCTGAGGACGTTGGTTGACTTGTTTGACTATCAATAGCAACAATAATTTTTTGACGAATCAGATTTGTAATGAAGTGTTCCTGCGCTGGACCGATTGATCCTGTTACCCAGAGCGTACCTATACGGCTCAAAAATGGGTATATGATATTAATCATTGTATTCTCGAAGCCAGCCTGAAGAATGTTCGTACTAATAATTTTCTCAAAACGATCTTCGTTCAGATCCAGCATAGCAATGGTCAATGCTTGAATCTGATCTGGATTGCTAAGTTGTCTTTCGGAAATTTTAACTACTTCCCGATTTAACTCGTCAGTGGAAAATTTCGCGATTTCCGAAATCTTATAACCATGATCTTTCAGTAAAGAAATATTCAGCACTCGTTTGAGGTCTTCGTCACCGTATGTACGAATGTTTGTGTCTGTTCGGTCAGGCGTGAGAATAGTGTACCGTTGTTCCCAAATCCGTAGCGTATGCGCTTTAATGCCTGAAAGCTGCTCTAAATCTCTGATTGAATACGTACTCATGAGTCTTTGTTCATTATGAATAACAAGTACTAAACTACGAAATTTTTGTTTTTGTTTAAGCTTTATTCAATATGTTTAAACAAAATAAATGGCTTTCACTAGGAAACAAGTAGTAAATGTCAGCAAATTCGACAGCAATAATGCGAGTGCGGGAGTCAATGGAGCAGCCTATAAATGGCTACTTTTCGTACTATAGTGAGAGAAAAACAAAAAAGGCCTTGAATATATTCAAGGCCTTTTGTCAGTGGGTGAAAGACGGGGCTCGAACCCGCGACCTCCGGAACCACAATCCGGCGCTCTAACCAACTGAGCTACAATCACCGTTTTAGGAGTGCAAAGATAAGATTTAATAATGAATGATGAATGCTGAATGAGGTTTTTTTTACAAAACCATTATCCAGCATCCGGCATTCATCTTTTAGGCTTGCTTGCCTTGCTGGTAGCGTTTCTCTGCGGCATTCCAGTCAACCACATTGAAATAGGCGGCAATGTAATCGGGCCGACGATTCTGGTATTTCAGGTAATAGGCATGTTCCCAGACATCTAAGCCAATAACAGGGAAGCCTTTTACTTCGGCGATATCCATTAAGGGATTGTCCTGATTTGGCGACGATGTGATAGCCAGTTCACCTTCGGGTGTTACAATGAGCCACGCCCAGCCGGAACCAAAACGGGTTGTTGCTGCCTTCGTGAACTCTTCTTTAAAAGCGTCGAATGAGCCAAACTTCTGTGTGATTGCATCAGCCAGCGTGCCTGTTGGCTGACCACCACCACTACCTGAGATGGTGTTCCAGAACAGCGTATGGTTATAATGACCACCTCCGTTGTTCCGGACGGCAACTGGTGCTTTACTGACACTGGCCAACAGATCTTCGATGGATTTATTCTCCATATCGGTACCTGCAATGGCGTTATTTAGATTCGTCACGTAAGCGTTGTGGTGCTTGCCGTGGTGAATTTCCATTGTCTGTTTATCGATATTCGGTTCGAGCGAATCGCTTGGGTAAGGAAGTGGGTCTAATACAAAAGCCATTTTACTACTAAGTTAGATGGAAGATTATTCGGTTGAATTAACAACCCTATTGTTAATTATGTTCTTAAGCGATTAAAAAACTTAGTCAGTAACGCTTGGCTCTCTTCGGCGAGCAAGCCTGTTTCGAGCCGGGTTTTAGGATGCAATACCGACGGTTGAATACGACTATAACCACGCTTTGGGTCACTGGCACCAATAACCAGTCGACCAAGCTGCGCCCAGAAAAGCGCTCCCGCGCACATTACACAAGGTTCCAGGGTAACATACATAGTACAGTCGGTAAGGTATTTGCCGCCTAAATACTGGGTAGCCGATGTAATTGCCATGATTTCGGCATGAGCTGTCACATCGTTCAATTGCTCCGTTTGGTTTCGGGATTTGGCAATGATGCGATTCCGGCAAACGACAATAGCACCAACGGGAATTTCACCATTGTCGGCGGCTTCTTCCGCCAAAACCAGGGCCATTTCCATAAAATAGTCGTCAGGCATACTGAGTAAAGCGGTTATTAAGTTATTGATTAACCGTTATTAGCTGTAAAACATCATAACCAATAACTTAGTAACGTTTAACCAATTCTATTGCTTTAACACTTTTCTAACTGTCTGTCGGTCGCCAACTTGTATGCGGAGTAGATATAAACCGCTCGGTTGCGCCGTCAGATTTAACTCGTTAAGCTGATTTCGTGTCGTATGCTGTAAAATAGGCCGACCTCGTAAGTCAGTCAGCGACAGGGTGGCCGGGTCATGTGTTAACGGCAAATTCAACTCAACAATCAGCGTTGTTGCTGTCGGTACAGGATACGCTTTTACCAGCGGATCGAGCGAATGATCATCGACACCCAGCAAGGGTAACACGGTTACAACGGCAGTACCAGACAGGGTTCCGGTGCCACAACTGTTAGAAACATTGATCAAACTGTATGTCGTTGTACGGACTGGCCGGGCTTCCACCACATACGGATTTGCAGTAACCGTCAATGGATAACTTCGAAGACTGTCGGTATAAGTCACCTTCCAAGGGCCATCTCCTCCGAAGGTGAGTGTCAGGTTTACCGGTGTGCCTTCATAAATAGCCTGTGTACCCGTCAGCGTTGCTGTAGGAAATGAGCGAACTGTTAGCAAAGTTGGGCTATTGGTGCCTATGATCGCTATTTCTGGATTATCGGCTTTTATCCGGACATAATACTGGCCGCCCGGTAAGCTGGTTGGTACAGCCCCCGTTACGGGCGAGTTGTTAGCACTTGTCGGAACGGCATATTTTTTCGTCGTGTCCGTTACGCTAACCATCTCAATTCGAAAGGCATTTCCCGGATTAAACTCACCTGTGGTAACAAAAGGTACTGAGAGCGATGTGCCAGCGCACAACGTTGAAGTAGCCAGTGAACTAGTGGAAACCGATGGTACACGGATCGCAATGGTTGCCGAATTGCCCGGTAATCCTGTGCCACACCCATTGCTAATTGATGTTACCTGATAGGTGGTGTTGCTGCGAGGCAATACTGAAATTGTTGTATCGGCACGGGCTGTGCCGGAATAACCATTCGTGAGGCTGTAGCTGTAGGGCCCAGAGCCGGTAAATTTCAACTGTAAAGGTGCTTTCAGGCCCAAATTGACAAGGGGCGTTGGGGCAAATAGAGACAATGTCGGCGTTGTGTTGACAACTACGCGAATTATAGATCGAGCGCTATAACAGCCATTTGAGGCAATCTGATAGACATAAAAAGGATCTCCCTGGGGCTGAACGTTTGTATTCAATGTCAATGGCGTTGGTGCATTGTTTGTAACGACGCCATACGGATCAATCCATTTTAACTGACTGCCTGCTTCACCCACGGCCTCCAGCGGACTAGCCTTATCGTTTATACAGTAAGTGACCACTGGCTTCGGTACAACTGGTGCTGGGGGCGTTGTAACTGTTACCTGAAGAATTGCTTTGGCACCCTCACAATTATTAACTATTTGACTAACCTGAAAAATTTGTGTTCCAGCCTGCTTGATAGAAGGTGTAGGGGCTCCGGC
>CAXTJJ010000208.1:0-9608 GCA_964244155.1 uncultured Spirosoma sp. | reverse complement strand
GAAATACGTCGTCCCAAAACCTGTATGAAGCAGGTAGCCGCACCAAAGTGTTTCTTCCCGGTCAAATACGCCCCGATTGCTGAAGTGCTGCGCTTGTGTGCAACTGAGCGAAAGCTTATCGTTTATTCGTATTGTGTCATTCCAGTCGAGTTCGCGGGTCGTTCGCCCATCCACCGACCTGGGTAAGTACGAGACGCCAAGGGGTGTAACGAATAATGGATTGAACGCTTTCACCAATTTTCTGATTGTGGGCAAATCGAGGTGATCGTAGTGATTATGGCTCAGCAAGACCACATCAATTGGTGGCAATTCCTCAAACCGGAGTCCTGGTGGCCGTTTTCGTTTAATGCCTAACCAGGATGTTGGCCCTACCCGCTCTGACCAGACAGGATCGGTCAGGATATTCAGACCCGCTGTCTGGATCAGAAATGTGGAGTGATTTACAAACGTGAGCACCAGGCTATCACCCTCAATACGCATAGCTGGTTTAGCCCCGACAAACGCATTGGGTTGTTCAGGCCAGGGACCTTTGTCGCGATGCAGCAACCACTTCAACACCCCGCCCGATGTTCGTTCGGGCATGCCGGGATTAAAGAATTTCTTCCCGTTAAAATGATCGGTAATGGGGCCTTTGTAGCGTGGCGCACAAGCGGAAATAGTTAGCAGCAAGCTTGACAGCAACAGCATGGGTAATGCAGAGGGAATTGGATGGGGAGTCATACGTTGGAATGTAGAGAATGATTTATGCAAGTAGCCGGTTGGAATGGGTTTACAACCATTCCAACCAACTAAAACAGCGACAACTGACCAGACTTAGCAAAAGCCCCCTCATGTTCCAGCAGCCACTGTTTACGCCATAACCCGCCCGCATAACCTGTAAGGGAGCCATCGGAGCCAATAATACGATGGCAAGGCACCACAATCCAGAGCGGATTACGACCATTGGCGGCAGCCACGGCCCGAATGGCTTTCTCATTGCCCAGTTTTTTGCTTAAGGTTAAGTACGAAAGTGTTGTGCCAAACGGAACGTTAAGCAACGCTTTCCAGACCGATTGCTGAAATGTCGTTCCCACCGGATTTAAAGGGAAATCAAACATCTGTCGCTGTCCGGCAAAGTATTCTTTCAGTTGCCTGATTGCCATCCGAACGGGTTCGGCCACAGCCTCTTCCAGTACAGTCTCTCCGGGCGAAACGTCTTTGCAGGAAATGGTCTTAACGCCATGTTCGTCGCCGGAAATTCGTACTAAACCGAGTGGTGATTCAATAATGGCGGTTGTCGTCATGACAAGCTGTAAACAATAAGCGTTCAAGTTACAGAAAAAGCCCACTACATACGTAATGGGCATCTTTCCAGGAAACTATATCGTTCTCACAATAAATCCGTCAGTTCCCCACCAGTTTAAAAATTTTACCCGTTCCCAGATCGCACATATAAATTTCTTTTTTCTGGTCTTCGCCGAAGGCCGAAATTGAACCAGCACGCGACAGGAGTTCCTGATTGGTACCTGTTTTCATGCCGTTGGGTGTGAGTGCCCACACGCGTCCGCTGGCATAATCGGCGTAAATGTATTTTCCACGCAGAGCCGGGTTGGAGGTTCCCCGGTAAACTACTCCACCCGTGATGGAGACGTCGCCATTGCTATGACTATATTGCCAGACCGGTGGAATCAGATCAGCGGCATTGACAGTATTATCTTTTGCATTAAAGTCGGCGTTGGCTTCTTTAATACGCCAGCCATAATTGCCGCCTTTGGTAATTATATCTACCTCTTCAATGGCATTCTGGCCTACATCCCCCGCCCACAAACGGCCTTCATCATCAAAGCTGATTCGCCAGGGATTCCGTAGGCCATACGCAAAAATCTCTTCGCGGTAGCCATTGGTGTTTCCTTTGAATGGGTTGTCGGCGGGAATGCCATAGTTGCCTTTTCCAGTGCTGTTTACATCTACACGTAAAATTTTTCCCAGCCAGCTACTACGATTCTGGCCATTATTCTGTGGATCTCCCCCACTGCCACCGTCTCCCGTAGCCACATATAGATAGCCATCGGGGCCAAACAGCACTTTACCGCCATTATGGTTTGAATAAGGTTGTTCAAAGCGGAACAAAATTACTTCCGAAGCCGGATCGACCTGAGAAGCCCCGGCTGATGGGGCTTTAAAACGGCTTACAATAGTTTCCCGAGGGTTATTTTTGGTATAGTTGACGTAGAAAAAGCCATTGCTTTTAAAATCGGGGTGGAAGGCTAAACCTAATAACCCCATCTCACCACCCGAAGCTACCTTACTTTTGATATCCAGATACGTACCGGCAGTAGCGGTGTTCGCATCATTTTCGAATACGCGAATGCGACCCTCCTGCTCAACGACAAACACACGATTAGTACCGTCATTGGCGTAGGTATACTCTACCGGCGACGAAAATGTCAGTTTTGGATAGGCGTTAACAACCTTAGCAGCCAACGACCCTGAGCTATTGCCTGTTGAGTCTGGCGTCATTGAAGTAGACTGCTGCCTGGATTGACACGCTGCAGCTACCAACCAGGCCACTCCCGACGTAGCCGACAGCGAAATCATAAACGCAATGATGGTTTTACTGAACATGATTATTAGTTTCATTTGTTTCTCTATTTTTCCTCTGCAAATCAGGTTCCAATAAATGCCGCCGAACTTTGCGGCCCGCTTTTTGTTTAAAAATCAACGAATCTATTGTTTTTAATCGTTCTGGTTATACGCATAAAACCTATAACGAATAGTACACCAGTGTAGTGTTTCCACACAATGGGGCATCTTTTCTACCGAACAGGCAGGCCTGGTCTCAGGCTGTTCTGCACGCTCTAGACGTCCATCGATTAGATAATCCGACACAGATATAGACCAACATGACTACTGAAACCAGTACTTTTCTAGATCATCTGCAAAACCAAAGGGCACAGTATCGCTATAAACTTCCTTCACGACCCGATGCCGGACGGTTTATTGATCAGTTGATGCGGCTGCTTTTCCCCGTCACTCAGGACTGCAAGTCCATTTCACAGCATGTTGAAGAAACCTATCAACACCTCAATGAGCAACTGGTTTGTCTGTTGCACCCACTGGAAAAGCATCTGACAGAAAACCCAAGGGTCATTACCGAACGCTTTTTTGACCAGTTACCCGGCATTTATGACAGTCTGCTGTTGGATGCTCACGCCATTGCCGACAATGACCCGGCGGCTGTAGGTATTGAGGAAGTGGTGGCGGTATATCCAGGCTTTTATACGATTGCTGTTTACCGAATTGCCCACGAATTGCTCAAACTTAATGTCCCCCTCCTGCCCCGAATGCTTACCGAATATGCACACGGCCAGACGGGAATTGATATCCATCCGGGGGCAAAAATTGGCAGGTCATTCTTCATCGACCACGGTACAGGTGTCGTCATTGGCGAAACAACGATTATTGGCGATAACGTTAAGATTTATCAGGGTGTTACTCTCGGGGCTACCTATGTCGCAAAATCAATGGCGCAGAAAAAACGGCATCCAACCATTGAAAACAACGTCGTCATTTATGCCAATGCTACCATTCTTGGGGGCTATACGGTTGTAGGCCACGACTCCGTAATCGGTGGTAACGTCTGGCTAACAACCAGTGTTGAAGCACACTCCCTTGTGTTCCATCAAAACCAAACCGATATCCGGTTGAAATCGCTGGAATCCACTGAGCCAATTAATTTTGTCATTTAACATTAGTCGGAAAGTTAATAAGTCGGTAAGTTGGTAAGTTGGTAAGTCAGTAAGTGGCTGACGCGAGTGCTTCTGATGCGTCAGCCACTTACTGACTTACCAACTTACCGACTCATTCTAACAACTATGAAAGCTACATCCATTCTCGATACTATTGGTAAAACACCCCATGTCCGCATCAATCGCCTGTTTCCGGGGTACGAAGTCTGGACAAAACTAGAGCGGGCAAACCCGGGAGCCAGCATCAAAGATCGAATTGCACTGGCTATGATCGAAGATGCTGAAGCTAAAGGCATACTGACTTCAGGCAGCACCATTATTGAACCGACGTCGGGGAACACGGGCATAGGCCTCGCTATGGTAGCGGCCGTGAAAGGCTACAAGATCATTCTGGTTATGCCGGAGTCCATGAGCATCGAACGGCGTAAAATTATGGCGGCTTACGGTGCCGAATTTGACCTGACACCCCGCGAGAAAGGGATGAAAGGGGCAATTGAACGGGCGCACGAGTTGGTTGCTCAAACATCCGGTGCCTGGATGCCCCAGCAATTCGAGAATCCAGCTAACATTGATGTCCACGTAGCAACAACGGCGCAGGAAATTCTGACCGATTTTCCGACTGGCTTCGATGTATTGATTACCGGCGTTGGTACCGGCGGACACATTACCGCCGTTGGTCAAGTATTAAAACAGAAATTCCCAAATCTGAAAGTATATGCTGTTGAGCCGGAACTATCGCCGGTTATTAGCGGAGGTGCACCCGGCCCTCATCCGATTCAGGGTATTGGCGCGGGTTTTATTCCTCAAAATCTACACACCGATATTCTGGATGGGGTTATCCAGGTAAGCAAAGACGAAGCTTATGAGATGGCTCGTCGGTCGGCACGGGAAGAAGGTACTTTTGTAGGTGTTTCTTCAGGTGCTTCGCTGGCTGCTATTGCTAAAAAACTACCCGGCCTTGCACCCGGCAGCCGAATCCTGACCTTCTGTTACGACACCGGTGAACGTTATCTCTCCATCGAAGGACTGTATTAAGTTACTGAGCATTGGTGCTTAGTTGTTGGTTATTAGTTACAGGATTACTGATTGTCAATAACTAATAATCAATGCCCAACCACCATCACTCAACGCTATGGCCACTCAAATATCTGCTTATCGAGTTATAAAAGATACAATTTTTATTATTGCCGGGGTACTCAGCGCTGGCATGGGTATTAAGGGTTTTTTGCTGTCAAGTCACTTCATTGACGGGGGGGTCACCGGAATTTCGATGTTACTGGCTTCACTTGTCAAAGTTCCATTACCCATCTGGTTATTGGTTATCAACTTACCATTTATTGGGTTGGGCTATCGCCAGTTCGGTCGGCAGTTTGCGTTGAAAAGCACGCTGGCCATTACAGCCTTGTCCCTTAGTCTGGCCGTTATTCCTTATCCTGATGTAACGCCCGATCTTTTATTAACATCTGTTTTCGGTGGTTTCTTCATTGGTGCGGGCATTGGATTGGCCATGCGGGGGGGCGCCGTGTTGGACGGGACAGAAATTGCGGCTTTACTTATCAGTCGGAGTAGTCCAATCCTGAAAGTAAGTGATGTTATTTTAGTTCTCAACGTGCTCATCTTTGGAGCTGCGGCCTTCTTTTTAGGCATTAGCCCGGCACTCTATTCGATGATTACTTACTTCGCAGCGTCCAAAACAGTTGATTTCCTCATTCATGGCATTGAAGAATATACAGCGGTGCTGATCATCTCGAAGCAAAACGAACTTATTCGGGAACGAATTATTGCGCGTGGCTGGGGCATAACAATTCTGAAAGGCCAGGGCGGCTACGGCAAACATGGAAGCCACCTGGATGTCGACAGTGTCTTATACACAGTAGTTACCAGACTGGAGATCAGCCGTTTAAGAACATTGGTTATTGAAGTAGATCCCAAGGCCTTTATTATTCAGCACAGCGTCGATGATGTGGCTGGTGGTAAAGTGAAGAGCTTGCCCATGCATTGAACCTGCTCTAGTTATCTCAGCTCCCGCACAAACCGGCGCATTGTTTCCCGGTAGATTTGTTCGGATTGGTCGAGGGATTGCTCGTCTTTTAAAAGCATGGCCAGCATTATGGTACCGTGTGATACTGACCACCACTGAAAGTAAAGTTTCTTAATACTCTCCTCAGCCTTTGGAATAAAGGAAAATATAGCTTCGCGCACAATCCGGCTCACGGCCTGCATCGTTTCGGATTGGTAGACGGGCATGGTGCAATAAGCACCATCCAGGTTGAACATAACCTGATAGATCTCGGGCTGATGTCGGGCAAACTCCCACTGAACGAGGGAGATTTCATAAAGTCGCTTTTCGGGGTCGCGGTACAGCTTCAGGATTCGTTCGTATTCCTGGAACAGATGACGGAAGCCTTCGCTCCGTATTTCATCTAACAGAATATCTTTGCTGCTAAAGTACTCGTAAACAATTGGCGCGCTATATTCAATTGCATCAGCTATTTTACGTATTGAGACGGCTTGCCAGCCTTCCCGACGCGCAATAGATTTGGCCGTATGTATGATACCAGAACGGGTTTGCTCTCGACTACGTGGCTTGCGTTCGATAGTTTCCATAAAGATTCAGGTAATCAGTCGTCAGTTAACGGTGTTAAAGTGCCTGAAAACTACGGATTTACGTGGAAAAAATTCAAGAAATCTTAAAAAAGTTAAATAAATACCATATCAAACCACACAACTAGCTGATCTACAATACATTATACTATTTATAGTTACATAAGAATTTATAACTTATTTAGCACATAGTTTGGCCATTAACCTTTTTTAGCTAAAATCCATACAGCTTCGTCGCCCAGCGTAAACGGTTCACCGTCAATGGTCCCGTAACAGTCAAGAACGGTCAAGCCTGCTTCGATAAATAGCCTTCGTAGTTCGGCTAGTGTATACACATAATGGTGGGCAGTACGTGTTTGGATATCTCCCCCCCGCACATATGTAAGACGGGAATCAATCCGGCTCTCTAACGGTACATAGTCGTTTTCAACCAGAAACAGAATGGGTTCATTGTCCTGATCTCCAACGGGTTGCCAGTTACGCGCCTGGTATTCCGGCAGCACCGACTCGGCAAGCATCTCGGAATGAGCCAGAAACCGTCCTCCTGGTATTAGTCTGTCCGCAATGCGCTTCAGGAAAGTCAGCATGTCAGGACTGGGAAAGAAACTAAAGCTATTGCCAAGGCAATAGGCAGCATCGTAAGAAGCCGGTGCCCCAAGATCACTTTCCGGCATGGTCAGAAAATCGGCGGCAGTAGCGGTCAGGGCTAATTTTTCGGTTTTGGCAGCCGCCTTCATTTCGGCAATATATTCCTCCGAGATATCGACTCCTGTAACATGGGCACCCATCCGCGCCAACGGTAGCGCATGCCGTCCATAACCGCAGAATACATCCAGGAGCCGATCGTCAGGACCAAAATCCAGTGTTTCAACGAGCAATTCGAGATCAAGCTGCGTTTGATCCTCCGTTTGTGCAGCTTTCCAGGCGGCCTGCGGAAAGAAATGAAAAAAATTGTGATACCAGGCCATTTCTTGACTGAGTAGTACGTGAAGAATAAAAAGTAAAGAGTGAAGAATAGTTGGCTAACATTCACCTTTTTCATCACTCTTTACTTTTTATTCTACATTCCTTTCAACGTTTCCTGAATACCCTGAAAGCTGGGGACTTCGCCAGCATTTTCGAGCACTTCAGCATACTGGATGATTCCATCTTTGTCGACAACAAACGCAGACCGTTTACTGACGCCCTTCATGTTCATGGCAAAGGTTTCATAGATCGTATCGTATGCCTTCGAAACATCTTTGTTGAAATCAGAAAGTAAATCGAATGGCAACTGTTGCTCTTCTTTAAACTTCGCCAGGGTAAACGGTGAATCGACCGAAATACCCACTATCTCCGCATTCAGGTCCGAATAAGTTGCGATATTATCACGCATTTCGCAGAGTTCAGCCGTACAAACGCTGGTAAAAGCCATCGGAAAAAATAAGATGATCACATTCTTGCCGGTAAAACCTGAAAGCGAAACTTCTTTTTTATCGCTGTTGAAAAGTGTAAAATCTGGGGCTTTCTGGCCGGGTGTAAGCATAGTTGTATGTTGCCTTTGAATAAATAAATAGTTATTGACAATCTTAGCTGTTTAGCGAACTCCGTTCGGGGAACATCCGTTCGGGGAACATCCGTTCGAGAAAGCGAAATTCCGAAAAAGCAAAGGTAAAACAAGCTCTTTTCGTCAACTGCTCATTCATGGGTTATGTCAATCCGCACGAAGGTTTATAAATTGCGCCATTCATCGTTAGTAAATAGGTTGTAAAAAACGAGTATAAACAGCCTGCTGACTGCTATAAATTCAAACGGTCTGACAGCAAAATCAGAATCTTATATCCTTTTCTTAAATGCAAAACTACTGGGGTATTGACCTTGGCGGCACCAAAATAGAAGGTGTTATTTTATCTGCTCCTTCACCCGATGCAGTCATCATTCGCAAACGTATTGATACAGAAGCACATAAAGGCTACGATCATATCATGAGTCAGATTATTTTGCTCATCGATATGTTGAAATCAGAAACCGGCCTCAAACCTGAGCGTATTGGATTTGGTACGCCGGGCACATTCGATCCGGCCCGGCAATGGATGAAAAACTGCAACACTACGGTACTAAACGGCAAGCCAATGAAACAGGATCTGGCCCGGCTTTTAGGCGTCCCTGTTGCTGTTGCCAATGATGCCAATTGTTTTGCATTGGCGGAATCGACGATGGGTATTGTACCCGATGTTGTTCCCAATTTTCAGACGGTTTTTGGTGTCATAATGGGTACTGGTGTTGGTGGAGGAGTTGTTATTCGCGGTCGCGATGGAGTTCCGTTCGTACTCAATGGCCTGCAAGGCATTGGTGGTGAGTGGGGCCACAATATTCTTGAAGAGAATGGACATCCCTGTTACTGTGGCAAGAATGGCTGCAATGAACAGGTCATCTCCGGCCCTGCCCTGCAACGATACTACGCGGAAAAGAGCGGAGAGGAACGAACCATGAAGGAAATTATGGAGCGTTATCAGGCAGGCAACGACCTTGTGGCCAGTCAAACGGTTAACCGAATGCTGGAATATTTCGGTCGGGCGGTATCTGTTATCATTAATATCCTTGACCCTGACGCCATCGTCCTGGGCGGAGGTGTTGGCAATGTAGATTTACTGTATACCGAAGGCATCGAACGCGCCAAAAAATACGTTTTCAACAGCCGGGAAATAAACACCCGCTTCCTGAAACCCAAATTAGGCGATAGTGCCGGTGTTTTCGGAGCTGCGTTATTGTAGGAGAGTCGGTAAGTTAGTAAGTTGGTAAGTCAGTAAGTGGTAAGTGGGTGGCGCGTTAACAACAACTTACCAACTTACCAACTTACCAAACTTACCAAACTTACCAACTTACCTACTAATTCTTACCTTGGCCGACGGGCACCGCCACCTTGAGCGGGTTGTTGGGGTTGTTGGTCGGTTCCCCCTTCACCGCCTTTCACGTCGTCGTTGTTTACTGATTTTTTCTGACGTTGTGGCGAATCGAAGCTGAGTTTACCTAGCTTGTAACTAAAGTTAACCCGCACACCCGCATTATACAGACTGGTGGTGCTGCTCTGCGCAAAGATCGGCGACGATGACTCCGAGTGGATCGTGAAGGGGTGACTGAAGAAATTCTCAGCTGCAATCCCGAAACTACCCCGTTTGTCTTTCAGGTCTTTTTTCAGACCGATGCTGTAAAAGGCAAACCCGCCCTGATAGCCCTGTAGCTGAATCTGCTTGCCCCGGATAAAACCAAAGCCCTGCACACCCCAACCATTTTTAA
>CAXTJJ010000207.1:0-9610 GCA_964244155.1 uncultured Spirosoma sp. | reverse complement strand
AAAAGACAATACGGAGGAAGCCGTAGAGGTTGATACGCAGATTTTTAACAATGCTATTGAGTTTCGCGACGTTCGGGTCCGAGACTGTTTGGTGCCCCGTACCGAAATCACCGCCATTGCCGTAGATGATACCGTAGAAGAGCTTAGGCTGGCTTTTCAGGACAGTGGCCACTCGAAGATTGTGGTTTACCGCGACACCATTGACGATGTTATCGGCTATTGTCATGCGCTGGCGCTGTTTAAGAAACCGGCTACGGTTGAGGAGATTATCACACCTATTATCGTCGTTCCTGAAACCATGCCTGCTCAGGACTTACTGTTGCGCTTTCTGTCTGAACGCAAAAGCCTGGCGCTGGTTGTCGATGAATTTGGCGGAACGGCAGGCATTGTCAGCGTAGAAGACATGGTTGAACAGATATTTGGTGAGATTCAGGATGAATATGATACCAATGAAGACTGGGTCGAACAGCAACTGGACGAATCGAACTGGCTGTTGAGCGCCCGGCACGAAATTGACGACTTGAATAAAACCTACGGCTGGACGATTCCCGAAGGAAATTACGATACACTTGGCGGCCTTATATTAGAAACACACGAAGATGTTCCTCAGGTTGGCGAGGTAATTGAGTTTTCGCCCTTTACATTTACTATTATTTCGATGGATGGTACGCGGATTGATACCGTTAAAGTCCATTTGAGAAAGGAGTAATCCACCATTACTTGTGTCCATTTTTACTACATCGTGAATAAATCATCTGTTCAAAAAACCGTAGCGCGGCATCTGCTGGCGGTACAGGCTGTCCGGCTCAAGCCTAATGAGCCATTTACCTGGAGCTCTGGCTGGAAATCCCCTATTTATTGCGATAATCGGGTTACGTTGGCTTATCCCGAAGTGCGTACGTATATAAAAGATGCATTGGTAGAAGCCATACGGGAGCGTTTCTCTTCAGTAGAAGTGATTGCAGGTGTAGCTACGGCGGGTATCCCGCAGGGAGCCCTGGTCGCTGATAGTTTAGGTATCCCTTATTGCTATGTTCGCCCTGAACCAAAAGCTCACGGCATGGGAAAACAAATAGAAGGGTACCTGACCAGTGGCCAAAAAGTAGTCGTAATCGAAGATTTGATCTCTACCGGTGGCAGTTCGCTCAAGGTAGTTAATGCCCTTCAGGCAGCGGGTGCCGAAGTACTTGGCATGGCGGCCATTTTCACGTATGGCTTCCCGCTGGCCGACCAGAATTTTGCGAGTAAAAACGTACCCCTGGTGTGTCTGAGTAATTACGATGCACTTTTGGTCGAAGCCCAGGCACTCGACTATATATCGGCAGATGCCATGGAGTCATTATCAGCCTGGCGTCAGAACCCGGCGCAGTGGGGACAGTAGGTATTGGTTACTGGTTGATTTGTTATTAAGTTATTGGTTGCTAGCCCTTATGCAGTAGTATTCGTTGATTGAGGTCTCATAAATAACTAGTAACCAATAACTAAATAAAAAAATGGCTACACTGACCGCAAGCATTGGCCGAACACCTTACGAAACACACCTGTCAACAGCCTCGCAGGTTATTGTTGCCGACGAACCCGTTGATATGGGTGGTCAGGATCGGGGAATGCGGCCGGGCGAGTTGCTGGCGGCATCGCTGGGGGCCTGTACCGTGATGACGTTGCGAATGTATGCTGACCGCAAAGGGTGGCCGCTCGACTCGGTCGTTGTCCATGTCGATTACACCAATGACATCGATACAAAACGGTCTCTTTTCGTTGTAAAACTGATTTTAAACGGAAGTCTGACTGAAGATCAACGCGTACGGTTGACAGAAATGGCCGACCGATGTCCTATTCACCGGGCTCTCCAGAACCCGGTTGATTTTGAGACAATTTTGATTGATGATGCTGGCAGTAAACACCGTCTGCCAGTGGAATCCAACCGTTAAGTCATTCATTTACTCAGCAACATTCTATGAATCAGGCCGAGCAAAACCAGACTCCAGACATTACAAAAACCTACACCAATGGTGAAATTACAGTTGTCTGGAAACCCAACGTGTGTATCCATTCGAAGCTCTGCTGGACGCAGCTAGCCGATGTATTCAATCCACGGGTGCGTCCGTGGGTCAATATGAAGGGTGCCGATACGCAACGAATCGCTGAACAAGTAGACCGATGCCCCTCGAAAGCACTGAGTTACTTTCGAAATGAGGAACCTGTACAGCCTGAATCTGTTCAGGCCGAAAGCATTGTCGAGCCCATGCTGAATGGCCCACTGCTCGTCTACGGAAATTTGACGGTTAAAAGCCCCGACGGTCAGGAGACCAAGAAAAACAAGGTTACCGCCTTCTGTCGATGTGGTGCCAGTAACAACAAACCTTACTGCGACGGATCGCATGTACGAATTGGGTTTGTGGGTTAACTCTGCTCAATCGAAATGAGTTGCAAACAATAGCACCACCCAGGAATTACTCAGGCAACATCGACGCTAAATCTGATCCGTGTGTTGGGTAGGCCAGCAACGTATTGCCAAGTGCTTTAGCCGTAATCTGGTGTTTCATGGCCAGAGTAAATAAGTTTATAACTTCATCACAACCAGAACCAAGCAGGTGTGCGCCTACGATCTCGTCAGTCTCTGCATCGACCAGCGTTTTGAAGGCCGAAAATGACTCATTGATGCGTCGGCTGGTATACCAGCCGCTGGTTTCCTGGAAAGTGACTTTCACCTTTCGGCCCTGCTTGCTGGCTTGCTCTTCGGTGAGTCCGACAGAGGCTAATGTGGGTATCGTATAAACAGCCGAAGGCGTTGGATCGTCTTTATAGGCATGCTGATTACCATTCAAAATATTGTCACTGGCAATCTTCCCCTCATAGGAGGCAAGCGGAGTAAGCGGCAACCCTTTATCGGCCACATCACCACAAGCGTAAACTGCCGGATTAGAGACGCTTTGTAGGTATTCATTGACCCTTACTCCCTTGTCGCCGACCTCAACACCTGCTTTTTCAAGTGCCAGCTCCGCTACATCGGCTACCCGACCGGCGGCATGAATGATTAGATTGGTGAAGATAGAACGGCTTTCTCCCTTTTGTTGATAGCGAACTGTCAGCTTATCTTTTTGTCCCTCCACGGCTGTTACACCAGCCTCCAGCAGAATTCGAATGCCAAGGGCTTCCATAGCTTTAACAAGCAAACTGACCAGATCGGCGTCGAAGCCTTCCAGGGGTCGTTTGCCCTGATGAAGAATCGTAACCTTTGCCCCGGCGCGGGCGGCAATGTGCGCAAACTCGAAAGCAATATAGCCACCACCCACCATCACGATTTCATCGGGCAATTGGGGAAGTTCCAGAAAACCCGTACTATCTATCAGTAACTGCTCGCCGGCAATGTTAAGTGGTTTTGGCCGTTGTCCGGTAGCCAGAACAATGTAATCAGCCGTCAGTTCATCATCGCCTACGCGTACCGTCTTTGGCGACAGAAAGGTAGCCGCCCCATGAAAGGAATGGATACCAAGATCGGCAAATTTGATCTCGGTATTTTCAGGAATGGGTTCCGTAAAGGTTTTTTTGAACGCCATCAACGCAGGCCAGTTGATGGTTGCAGGGCTGGCAATACCCTTCCCATTCATTTGCTGTGACCGGGCTATGATTTCAGCTGCGCCAACCAGCACTTTTTTAGGGTCACAACCCCGCTGCGAACACGTTCCTCCAAAGGGTAATTTATCGATGATCGCAACCGATTTGCCCGCTTCCCGAGCGGCTTCCGCAACTGTCTTACCGGCCGAACCCGTACCGATAACTATCAAATCAAACGTAGGCATACCCAGTATCAGCTAATGAATGGTTAAGCATATAACGCAAAATCAACCTTATCGGCTAAAAAAAAGTGGCTGATTCCGTCGAATCAGCCACTTCATCACTCAAACGTTATAAAACTTTACGCTACGGCTTCATACAACTCTTCGCGTTGTGCTTTCACCCGCTCGTCGGTCAGGTATTCATCATAGGTCATGAGTTTATCCAGAATACCCGCTGGAGTGATTTCGATAATACGCGAGGCAATGGTCTGCACGAACTGGTGGTCATGCGAGGTAAACAGGATTGGTCCTTTGAAATCAATAAGGCCATTGTTCAGCGACTCAATCGATTCGAGGTCAAGATGGTTCGTTGGTTCATCAAGCATCAGCATATTAGCACCCGACAACATCATCCTCGATAGCATACAACGCACTTTTTCGCCCCCGCTCAACACGGTAGCCTTCTTGAGTGACTCTTCGCCCGAGAACAACATGCGCCCCAGGAAACCCCGAATAAAGCTTTCGTCTTTCTCCACCGAATACTGCCGCAACCAATCGACCAGGTTGAGATCAGTCTGGAAGAACTTCTCTTTTTCGGCATCAGTAGGGAAATACGACATGGTAATGGTAATACCCCAGCGGAACGTGCCTGAATCCGCTTTGCGTTCGCCAGCCAGAATGTCTAACAGAGCCGAAACAGCTAGTCCATCACGACTGTACAGAAAAATCTTATCGCCTTTGTTCACTGTGAACGATAGATTTTCAAACAGTTTTGTACCGTCTTCAGCAGTATACGTCAGATTCTCAACCGTCAGAATCTGGTCGCCGGGTTCGCGTTCCGGCTTGAAGTTAACATATGGGTATTTACGTGATGATGGCTGAATATCCTCCAGCGTGAGTTTTTCAAGCAGTTTAGCCCGGCTGGTAGCCTGCTTCGACTTGGACGCATTGGCCGAGAATCGCCGGATAAACTCTTCAAGTTCTTTACGCTTATCTTCCGTTTTCTTATTCTGATCCTGACGTTGTTTCAGCGCCAGTTGGCTCGACTCATACCAGAAGGAATAATTTCCGGCAAAGAGTTTCACTTTGCTAAAATCAACATCCACGATCTGCGTACAGACCTGATCCAGGAAGTGGCGGTCGTGGGAAACCACGATAACGGTATTGCTAAAGTTGGCCAGGAAGTTTTCGAGCCAGATCACCGATTCAACATCAAGGTTGTTAGTCGGTTCGTCAAGCAACAGTACATCGGGGTTGCCAAACAGTGCCTGCGCCAGCAGCACCCGAACTTTCTCAGAACCGTTAAGATCGCTCATTAACGAATAATGCAGTTCTTCTTTGATACCCAGACCGGATAGCAGACTCGCGGCATCGGACTCGGCATCCCAACCGTTCATTTCGGCGAACTCCGATTCGAGTTCGGCAGCCCGTTCACCGTCGGCGTCTGTAAACTCTTCTTTAGCGTATAGAATATCTTTCTCCTGCGTAATGTCATACAGGCGTTTGTTGCCCATAATGACCGTTTGCAGCACCGGGAATTCATCATAAGCCGCCTGATTCTGATTCAGCACCGACATCCGTTCGCCGGGGGTCATCGTTACTGAGCCCGTTTGTGGCTCGATTTCGCCCGACAGAATCTTTAACAGGGTTGATTTGCCTGCCCCATTGGCCCCAATAACACCAAAGCAGTTACCGGGAGTAAATTTTATAGTTACGTCGTCGAAAAGAACCCGCTTTCCATAGCGAAGTGAGACGTTTTGTACCGATAGCATGACGTGATTTTCTGTTCAGATTGAACTGCAAAGATACGAATTTTTGGGGGAATTGCGGGAGAGATATAGAACCGCACGGGCCGCCCGTGCGGTTCTATATTTTACTTATCTCGTACGCAGCGAAAACCCAGGTTATTACTCCCGCTGCTGACTTCGCCTTTGCCGCGACTTCCGGCTTTGTAGCGAACACAGTATTGGTCACTACACAAAAATGAGCCGCCCCGCTGTACCCGTTTTACAGCTCCCGGCTCATCGGGGTCATAACTATCCGCAGGGCCTTTGGGGTCATTTTTGGGCGACTTTAAGTAGTAGTCAGGTCGGTATAAATCCTGACACCATTCCCAAACGTTGCCATCCATATCATATAAACCATAAGGATTGGCCGGGAAAGACTTAACGGGCGCAGCACCCGCAAAGCCGTCTTCTGTCGTGTTGCGGGACGGAAAATCGCCCTGATAAATATTGGCAATCCATTTTCCGGAGGGTTTCAACTCATCACCCCAGTAATAGGTCCGATTACCTTTGCCACCCTGGGCGGCAAATTCCCACTCAGCTTCTGTGGGCAATCGTTTACCTGCCCATTTCGCGTAGGCCATTGCATCCTCGTAACTGACATGAACGACTGGCTCATTTTCATGTCCCTTAATGCTGCTTTGGGGACCTTTGGGATGTTGCCAACTGGCACCTTTTACATACTCCCACCACTGCAACGGGTTTGCCAGCGAGACCTGCTGCGCGGGCGGTGTAAAAACGGCTGACCCCGGCACCAACTGCTCGGCCGGAACGCTCGGGTAATCGGCAGGATTGAGTGGACGTTCGGCAGTGGTTATGTAGTGTGTTGCGGCTACGAACCGGGCAAACTCGGCATTGGTAACCTCGTGTTCGTCCATCCAGTAGCCTTTTACCGAAACTGAATGTACCGGGCGGGCATCCACAAACTCATCGGCTCCCATCAGGAACGTGCCGCCGGGTATCCAGACCATTTCGTGCTTATCCCCTGCTCCACCATTTGAACTAGTGGTAGCCCCCCGAATAGTCGCCGAACGCGAAGGCATTCCTTGGGCAACACAGGCCGCTGCCGAATCTGCCCTCCGCGCCTGTTCGTCCGCCTGACTGTTGGTGTTACAGCTAACCAGCCCAATGAGCAGCAAACCGCCAATACAGGTGTTCAGAGCCTTATTGTTTGGTTTCCAAGAGCGCAAGAGCCTCATCATCCTTATATTTCTGTATCTGTGCTTTTAATCTAGTCTTCAGGCTGGCCGTAATCGTTTCATAGCCTTTCATCCCGTACAGGTTATGCATATTTTGCGGGTCTTTTTTGATGTCAAACAGTTCCCAGAAATCCTTCGGTCCATAAAACCGAGCCAAGGTATACTGCTCTGTCCGAATGCCAAAGTGTGGTGAAACATGGTGCGGCTGCGGAAATTCGTAATAGTGATAATACGCTTCCTTGCGCCAGGCTGTCTTTTGTCCTTTCAGCAACGGCAGAAACGATTCGCCCTGAATGTACCTGGGAATAGCCGTACCGGTGATGTTTAATAACGTGGGAGCCCAGTCGATATTGGAAACAAGGTCGTTGATCTGCGTGTGGGGTTTAATCACTCCCGGATAGCGAATAACAAAGGGCGTTTTTAGTGACTCTTCATAGATCCACCGTTTGTCGAACCAGCCATGTTCACCCAGATAAAACCCCTGATCGGAGGCATAAATCACCACTGTATTTTTTGCCAGGCCGCTTTTATCCAGATGGTCCAGCAGTTGGCCGATATTTCGATCCAGCGAATTTGCAACCGACAGGTAATCCTTCAAATACCGTTGGTATTTCCATTCCGCCAGGGCTTTACCGGTCAGCTTTTTTGTGTCAAAGTCCTTACTGACTTTGTTTTCGTAGTAGTCGTAAAATGGCTTTTTCTGCTCGGGTGTGAATCGGTTAAAAATACCGCTGTTTTCGTAGTCGGCGTGTACTTTCAAATCCTCTTTCAGGCGCATCGTTTTCTCGGTGGTCATGTCCTGATCTTTGGCAGCCTCCCGACCGGCATAATCATCATAAAACGTTGATGGAATGGGGAAATTGACATTATCATAGGCACCCAGATCAGGCGCATCGGGTAACCACTCGCGGTGGGTAGCTTTGTGGCCGACAACCAGAAAAAATGGCTTCGATGTATCCCGCTGATTGAGCCAGTCAATCGAAAGTTTGGTGATGACATTGGTCACATAACCGGGATAGCGCACCGATTCATTTTTCGAATTGATAAACTCCGAGTTATAGTAGTGGCCGTGGCCGGGCAACACATTGAGGTAGTCGAAGCCATGTGGCAGGCTGCCGAGGTGCATTTTGCCCACCCAGGCCGTTTGGTAGCCATTTTTCTGTAATTCTTCGGAAAAGACAGGCTGGTTGACATCGAATACCTTTTCATTTAGTTTATAACCGTTGAGGTGGCTGAATTTTCCGGTAAGTAAAGTCGCCCGACTGGGCCCGCAAATGGAGTTGGTGACTATATTGGTATGCAAAATAGCTCCTTCATTGGCAATCCGATCGATGTTCGGCGTTTTCGCCAGTTTGCTTCCGTAGGCACTGATTGCCTGCGAGGTATGGTCGTCGGAAAAAATAAAGATTATGTTGGGCCGTTCCGGTACGCCGGAGCGGGCATTCTGGCGGGTTGGTAGGGCAACTTCCGGTGTTTTTATGGTATGGCTACTCATTACAAGCAGACCGGTAAGTAGTGCTCCTAGCGTGAGTATATAGAGACTGATTTTTTTTCTGTTCATAACGGTTCTAGAATTCGGTTAATGCGTAAGCCGTCTCTCGACAAAGGCTGTATAAAGTCATTTTTTACTGGATTTTAGTACTTTCAGCCAGTTTTCCCTACTGTCAACACCATAACAGCACACGCTCAAACAAGAGCTATCAGTTCCTTCCACGAAATCAACCCAATCGCCAGTACCGCCAGCGCCAGACCTATTTTATTCGCGGTCGACAGTTGTTCCCGAAAAAACAAAGCGGCCACCAGGGCGGCCAGCAATATGACCCCTATGTTGTAAAGTGGGTATACAAACGCCCCGTTGCTGCCAAAGGCCGACAGGGCCAGGAGTAGCGTATAAAAACTAAGGAAATTCGGCACCCCGAGCGTCACGGCACCAATCAGGCTTTTGACCTGAATTCGTTCTTTACCCTGAATTACCCGTATAATTAACATCAACAGTCCAGCTACTACGGCGCCCAAAACCATCGTCAGGGTCACTTGAACGGTTTTATCGGCCGAAGGGATGTAATGCAGATTCATGTAGTTGATCATGGTGTTGGTAGCCCCATAAAACAGAAATACACCGACTGGCAACAGCACATTTAACCCAAATCGGCTTGATTTTTGATCGGTTGTACGCCCCTGATTTTCTACAACTGGCTCTTTCTTATAGGTACTCAATCCCACGGCTACCACCGCCAGCACCAACCCCAGATAATTGAAGGTATCGAAACCCGCTAAGCCCCCACCCGTTCGAAAAACGAACAGGCTAAAGCATACCGGAATTACCAGCGACAGGTTATTCGCCAGTGAGGTTGCCGTGATACCCATACGCTGCGTAGAGGCCCCCGACAGCAAAAACGTCAGGATAAAACCCACGCCTAAACCGAACGCCAGCCAGGTCCAGGTTTGCGCGAAGTCGATGGTGAACGATTGTCCGGCCGGGAGTAAGAGCAGTCCCGTCAGAAAGCAGACCGGGTAATTGAACACGATGGCCTGAAACGTATTGACCTCATAGCGCGGGAACAACCGAAAGTTCAGCAGCAGGAGCACCGAAAGCAAAATGCTAAGGCTTAAAAAGAGCATGAGCGCGGGGAATCGGAGTGGTAATTTTCGGGCGAAGTTACTGTACGCTTTGGTTGTCCGCTTATCTTTAGACGCTGTTTTATCGACCATTCCGAAAAAAGGCATCTTCGTTATGAACACGAAACTTCGTCTTCTTCTTGCGCTTCTGTGTTTCCCAGAGACGGTATTGTGGGCCCAGCAAACGTTTTCGGTTTCGGCAACGGTAGCACCCACGCTTTCGCATACA
>CAXTJJ010000206.1:0-9662 GCA_964244155.1 uncultured Spirosoma sp. | reverse complement strand
GGCCGATGGACTTCCGTCAGAAAAAAACCATTTTAAACTGCCCTGACTGTTGGCCGTCAGCGGACCCACTCCTTGCTGTGGCTGATCTTCTTGTGATTGACAATAGGTAAGATTAGCTACGCTGGGAGGGCCTGGAAGGGGATTAATTGTAACAACTAAACTAGCTTTGGGCCCTTCGCAGCCTTCATTGGTCGTCTGCGATACTTTAAAGGTTTGATTGCCCACCGTACCCGTATTGGGTGTCGGAGCACCACCCAGCAGATTATCTGATGCATCGAACCATTTCAGGCTTGTACCAGCGGCCGTTAACTGCTGTGCCTGGCTATTATTACAAAAGCTGACAGGACTAACGCCTGGGGCAGATGGAGTGAGTTTTACCCGTACACTCAAACTGGCACGTGGGCTCTCGCAACCAACCAATGTCTGACTAACGTAATAGAGGGTAGTACCAACCGTTAAACTAGAAGGTACAGGTGCAGTAGTCGATGCCGTACCGCCCGACGAATTGGTGCCATACCAATTGACGGTGGCATTAGAAACTAATGAAGCCGTTAAGGTAGGTACGCTTGTCCCCTGACAGAATTCAACCGCCGATGTACCGGGAGCATTCGGTGTATCTTTTACTTGTACCGTTATGCCCGTGCGCTCACTCTCGCAACTACTTACGGTTTGTGATACATAGTATATAGTGCTGCCAACGGCTGCTGTACTGGGAACGGTAGCATTGCCCGAGCCCGAACCGCCACTGGCATTGGTGCCATACCAGGTCAGCGTGCCACCGGCTGCTGGTGTGGCGGTTAAGGCTTGTGGGGAACTGCCTTCGCAGTAGGGAGCGGGGGCGGTGGCAGTCGGCGCAGCTGGAATAGCGTTAACCGTTACTATCAACGCAGCGCGAGCGCTTTCGCACCCATTAACCGACTGGCTAACATAATAAGTTTGAGAGCCCGTACTGGTAGTCGACAGTACAGGTGCTGTCGCTGAGGAAGACCCTCCCGATGCATTGGTACCATACCAATTGAGGGAACCACCAGCAGATGGGGTGGCTGTCAGCGAATAGCCAGTTCGGTTTTGGCAGGCGATAAGCGGACTCGATATGGTCGGCAAACTTGGTGTAGCCTTGACCGCTACTGGAATAAGCGCTCGTGGCCCCTCGCATCCGTTTAGAGATTGGCTCACATAATAATTGACGGTGCCGGCCTGGCTTGTTACGGGGGTAGTTGGTGTTACGGAAGGCGAGCCACCGGAGGCATTAGTTCCATACCAGTTCAGCGTAGCCCCAGTAGATGGAGTGGCACTTAAGGCTGTAGCCGTTTGATTTTGACAGTAAGCTGCAACGGCAGCAACGGTTGGTGCGTCGGGTGATTCTACTACCTGCACCGTTATGCCCGTTCGGCTACTTTCACACCCCTTTACGGTTTGTGATACATAGTATATAGTGCTGCCAACGGCTGCTGTACTGGGAACGGTAGCATTGCCCGAGCCCGAACCGCCACTGGCATTGGTGCCATACCAGGTCAGCGTGCCACCGGCTGCTGGTGTGGCGGTTAAGGCTTGTGGGGAACTGCCTTCGCAGTAGGGAGCGGGGGCGGTGGCAGTCGGCGCAGCTGGAATAGCGTTAACCGTTACTGTGATGGCGGCTCTTGGACCTTCGCACCCATTCAGTGTTTGACTTACGTAGTAGGTTAAAGTAGTGGCAGCTGATGTTGGAGGAACGGGTGCTGTGGAAGAAGCTGATCCGCCAGATGCGACAGTATACCAGTTGAGTAATCCGCCGGTTCCCGGCGTTGCGGTCAAGGCACTTGCTGGTTGCCCTACACAGTAGGTTAAGGGGGTTACCACTCCTGGTGTATTGGGTTTATCTTTAACTGTGACCGCAATAGAAGCCCGTGAACTTTCGCACCCGCCAACGGTCTGGCTGACGTAATATAGAGTTGTTCCAATCGCCGATGCTGCAGTACTAGGTATGGTTGGTGTACCTGAAGCTGTACCTCCCGATGCATTCGTGCCATACCAGTTGAGTGAACCACCGCCTGATGCTGTTGCAACCAATGCCTGGGCTGCATCCGTTTCGCAGTAAGGAGATGAGGGGGGTGTTACACCTGGCGCAGTCGGACGGTTAACAGTGAGAGTCGTTGTGGAGTTAGCTGATATTCCGTTAGTCGCCTTAACCTGGATCTTATATCCAGAACCAGTGGCTGTCGAGGTGGGGATCGTTGCGTTGATAGTGCCGGTTACCCTACTAGTGACAGTCCCTATGACTGTGGGATAAGACGTTCCGGTGGCATCGGATAAATAAGCTGTGAATACATTTCCGGCAACAAACGAGGCACTTGTCGTATAGGAGACGGTAACATTACTACCGGGGCAAACAGTTGATGCCGGAAAGGTGACATTGGATATTGTCTGGGCAAAATTAGAACTACAGAATCCAGAAAAAAATAGCCAGATAAGTAGACAGGAGTAAGATATACGTCCCTTCATAAAATAGAAAAGTAAAAGCAGTTTAGACCCTAAAGTTAACGCATTTAAACGCGATATACAGATGTTTGAAACTCACCAGCCATCAGACAGACGGATTGTATGTAAAAGATTTGATGCTATTAGTATATTGATATTAAAGCAAATAAATAAAAAATAGCTAATTAGAAGATCGTTCAGTACTTGTTTAGTCTTTATAACAATAAGAGTGCCACTTCTTCACAGAAGTGGCACAAGACAAAGATATAATTGTTAACTTATTGATACCGGGTGTATTCTGATTTTTCAGAGCGGTTACTGGACAGCTGAATAAATCACCTCATGAATGCGTCGGCGAAGTTTTGTTGTGTTGATTGAGTTATTACCGGCCGTTGGATAAATTCGATTGGAAAGGAATATGAAAATCAATTCCTGATCGGGGTCAACCCAAACTACATTACCCGTAAAACCCGTGTGGCCAAAAGAACGTGGAGAAGCCTGCTGGGCCATGTATACACTACTGGTACTTTCGGGATTAGGTTTGTCCCAGCCCAGAGCGCGATGACTGCGATTGCTCAGGGTCTGCGTGAAGTAAGGCACTGTCATGGGTTGAAGAATGCGTTCGTCGCCGTACACTCCTTTCTGAAGGTTCATTTGCAGAAGTGTGGCGATGTCATGAGCGTTACCAAACAACCCAGCATGGCCGGAAAGGCCCCCTTGTACAGCCGCCATCTGGTCGTGAACTGTACCCACCAAAAGCTGATTTCGGTAATAAGTGTCCTGTTCCGTTGGCGCACACTTTGGGTTTGTAAGACGCTGTAAAGGTGTAAAACCAAGTTGATGTAATCCCAAAGGTTTGTAGACATTGTCAGTCACAAACTTGTCAAGCGGTTGCTTGCTAACCCGTTCAACTACCTTTTGTAAGGTCAGGAAATTCAAGTCGCTATAGACAAAGGCGGGCTTGCCCGATTCATCGACCTTTTTTGACATGGGTGACTGAACCACCCACTTCCAGACCGAATCCCGCAAGGCAGGAACTCCCCAAAGCGTTGGAGCAATCTGAAGAGTATGCAGGCTGTCATGTACCGATGCGTAATATTCGGCTTTCAGGCCTCCACCTGGCAGGCGGGTACGGTCCCAGGTAGTTGGATAAAACGATACCATACCGGACTGATGCCAGAGTAAGTCCTGGAGCGTAATATTCTGCTTGTTTGTATTGCGTAGTTCAGGCAGGTAAAAAGATGCCTTTTGAGTTAGATCGAGTTGCTTGCGGTCATATAACACCATTACCGACTGCAGAGTGGCTAACACTTTTGTCAGTGAAGCCAGATCGTACAAGGTCTCATCAGTTACCTTTTCGGCATTAGGTGCGTAGGTTAATGCTCCAAAGTTTTTGCTGTAAACAATCTTGCCTTTGCGAGCTACCAGGATTTCACAACCGGGGACAACATGGTTCTTGACCGCTCCCTGCGCTATGGCATCAATTTGATTCAATACAGCCGATTTCATACCCACACTTTCCGGCGAACCCGCCGACAACCGTCCTTCGGGACTTAGTGTCAGGCCCATGCCCACTTTCATATCGCCAATTGAGATTGGCAACATACCGCGTGCACCTAACCCACCAAAAAGTATTTGAGGCACTACGCGCTGCATATCGTCGAGCTCCTGGTAAGCGCAAACCAGCGCGTCGGCACCCGTGAACTGCTGCAAACTGTAGGGAGAACCAAATGCAGTAACAATTACTTTAACGCCCCGCTCTTTTAAACGAGTGATCAAATCGAGTGAGGGCTTGGTGATTCCATATCTCCGCAAAGCTGATTCACTCATTCTATGGAAACTCACAACTGCGGTATTCGCATCGCCAATCTGCGCGAGTATGTTCGTCAGGTCGGCTTCCGAAGCCGGCTTTTCTGGATAGGCCAGCGTTTGAAAGGGTGCGTATTGATTAAGCGTTTTCTGAAAAACATTACCTGGTTCAGCACCAATGGCAATGGAGGCCAGGCGTAATGTGTCTAAATGCTTAAGCGGTAACAGGCCGTTCTGATTGTCGGTTACAGTTACCGATTGTTCGCAAAGTTCCTGTTTTAATAATTTTGCTTCAGGTGAGTTTAACTCCGTCGACAAACCTGCAAGGTCAATGGGTTTGTAATGGCCGAGACCCGCCCAGTATTTGGCCCGAAGAATCTTTTTAACTTTTTCGTCAATCAGTTCCTGCGAAATAATTCCCTGCTGAACGGCATTCAAAATATTCACCGTTGCTTCCCGAACATTCTCAGGGTACAGCAAAATATCATTACCGGCCATAAGGGCACGAAGGTTGACATCCATTGCTTTGGGCGACCGGCTGATTCCGCCCATATTTAGTGCATCGGTAAAGACCAGACCTCGAAAGCCAAGCTCTTTCTTGAGTAGTTCCGTAACAATTTTTTCCGACAAAGTCGCAGCAAGGGCAGGAGTATTGTCCATGACGGGAACGTGTAGGTGGCCCGTCACAACACCCATTAAACTATCGGCAATGAGTTTTCGGAAAGGGTACAGGTCAATATCCCGCATTTGTTCCGACGACCGGCTGATGGTTGGAAGCGAGTGGTGTGAGTCGGTATTTGTATCGCCATGACCCGGGAAGTGTTTGGCTGTAGCAATGACGTGGGTTCCTTGAAGTCCCCGCATATAAGCCGATGCTTTTAGAGCAACATTTTCCTTTGACTCTCCAAACGAGCGAACGCCAATTACAGGGTTGGCAGGATTGCTATTAATGTCTGATACAGGCGCAAAATTGATGTGGATACCTAATCGCTGGCACTGTCTACCAATTTCGGCACCCATCCGGTAAATTAATTCATTATCACGAATAGCTCCCAGCGACATTTGTTTCGGGAAATCCATCGTGCTGTCTAGCCGCATGCCCAGACCCCATTCGCCGTCAATACCAATAAGTAACGGAATTTTAGATTCGGCTTGATAGCGGTTTGTTAAAGCAGCCTGCCGATAAGGGCCGCCCTGAAAAAAGATCAACCCACCAATGTGATTGGTTTGGATAAGATGGTCGATGTATTGATAATGGTTGTCATGGCGGTTTGAAAACGTTGCCACCATGAAAAACTGACCAATTTTCTGCTCGGGTGTCAGGGTATGGAAAACGCTGTCTACCCAGTGCTGGCCACTATCAGACATGACGAACACCTCGACAGGCCTGGCTGCTGGCCCATATTTATATGGGATAATGGTTGGTTTTGTTACCGAAGCGGCCATCCGTTTGCTGGTTGCTGCTTTAACGGCTGTCCGGTGAGCCATTCTGGCCCAGAAATTACGGCCTGGTTTCGTCAAACCAAAAGCAGTCAACAAACTGACGAGCAGGAGGCCGACGAGTAAAATTGGTCGTAAAACAATATTCCGCATGGGCACTCAGTAAGTAAAAGGAATTAGTCAGTTGACGGTGGTTTTAGGCCAGACCATAAAAATAGCCAAACCCTATCGAAAACCATAGCTAATCACTGAATTGTCTAAGTTTTTAACGTAATAATGTACGTTAATTGTTCTTACTACTGGATTAATACAATATTAAAACATAAAGTAACTACGATTTTACTCAGATTGTCAGCAACTTATATTTTGCCAGTGCTGAAAAATGTTTTTCTAGTAACGATGCCTGAACTATAGACTAACAGCAAAATAATAACTATTCGGTTGTTGACAACTTATGACCGAGAGACTTTTAAAAAGTAACTCTGTGAGCCTTTAGCGAAGAATTTCTGAATCTGGAGGGAGTAAAAATGAAAAAAGCCCGAATGCGGGCAGATGAGAAACCAGCGTAGCAGGCTCATACAACTGGTTATAGCTTGAAGAAAAAACTGTACGGTTAACCCTTTAGTGGCTTAGTAAGCTCGTGCGGGTTTCACATTGGTAAGAGCAATAAGCAACCGTTCACCAATAGCTGCCTTAGTTGCCTGGACGGTTTGTTGCCAGCACGATGATGCCATCGCCTTTGTTCTAGCTACCGATGTAGATGGTTTCGAGCGCATCTGTTTACGGGCAGCAAACATATTGTGCGGATGGCCCATGCTAAACGCCTGTCCGCTAATGCCTAAAAGTAAAATGACGACTACAAGGAAAGTTTTCATGAGCGATGCTTTCTAAGAACAATACAAAGATATGGGTTTAGTTTGGTATCTTGCAATACATAGTACTAAATTTTTTGAAAATTTTTCAGATTTATTGAATTGAGCGGAGTGGGTGGAATGAATGTACTGTAACTGATTCTTTTTTACTAGGCTACTCATTCCACCTACTCCACTCAATTCACCTCTCAATTACTCGACAACAATTCGCTTTACTGCACCGTCTTCGTTCTGAGTAACCGTAATAAAATAGGCTCCCTGCGCTTTTTTGCCCAGATCGATTTGCCCAACAAACTCGCCCGAAAAGTCTTTGATGTCGCGTCTGGCAACTTCTTTGCCTTTGGGGTTTGTTACCACAATACTTACATCTCCTTTAGCCGGAGCGGTAAAGCGAATAGTCAACTGGTTACGATCGGGGTTGTTTGGATAGGCGTCCAGCCCACGAATTGTAGATGCTTTGCCGTTAAAATTGCGAGCCCAGTCTTCAAAGGGACGAACCAATTGACGGTCGAAATCTCTTGGAACCTGGAATCTGAGCCGATTAAGTTGATCAGTCAGCGAGTCAGTCCCTCGCCGAAACTCATAGCGCCAGTTTTGATTGTTCCAGAAATCCTGATTGTCATTACCCCAGGGTAATCTACCACGTTGCACATAGGCATCGGCAGGAGCCCGTCGTTTACCAGGTGTGATGCGTTCTCGTTTTACGGTTCGATCACCATCTATATCGTCAATGATAATTGTCATTTGCCGCTTGCTTCCATCCTTACGCGTAGCTTTAAGCGAATCCACCAACTTCATGACCATTTTGTCGCGTTGGGGATCATCCATGCCGTCCATATGATAAGTACGGTCAATTTCCCGCACCTCATCGCCATTTCGTTCAATGATTCGAACGTTTACGTCTCCTTTGTTAGATTTGGTTGATGGACTGGTTTGTTTCTGAGCGATGGCTGCTCCGCTAAATGTGGCCGCCAGTAGCAAAGCTGATGCGAACTGGTATCCGGCAAAAACTGTTTTTTTCATAGTAGTATACAGTTGCAAACGAAGGCTCAATAATTTGTTAAATGGGTTGATATAGGGGTTGTTAAAGTTTGTTAACGAGCCGATGTGTAGCCAGCTCGGTTCGTACTTTTACTAACCCTTGCTATGGTTTTACTATAGATGAGTAAGTAAGGTAAAGGTTGCATGAGCGAGTAAAAAAATGTCAAAACAACGCATACGCTGGATTGTCGCACTAATGGCCATTGGGCTTCTGGGTCTGGTAGGGCTACAACTCTACGGGATTAGCAGCGCATTACAGTTGCAGAAGGAACAGTTCGCCTATAAAGTGACAGATGCCCTGCAGGAAGTTGTTCGAACCCTGGAGCGGCAGGAAATTGTTTACCTGACCAGGCAGCGTGTTCAGGCCCGCGAACAAAAGAGTCGGTTAATGGCCATTGCTAAAAAAGAAGCCCGGCCGGTGGCAAAAGTGCTTGGGGAGCGTCCGGTTATAGCGGCTGCTTCAAAGCGGTCAGTTTCAAAAAAACGGTTATCCCCGTCTACGCCAGATCAACAGGCTGGCTGGCAGACCGTACCCTCCGGCATGGCACCTGTTGCCACTATGGTAGTACAGTCTGATGTGCTACATCCTATTGTTCGTACGCTCTCCCTTTCGGCAGAACAAACAGCTGTTGTTGAGGAATTTTTTCGTCAACAGGCTGAGTTAATGGCTGCGGGCGACTGGCAAACCCAGCTAGCGCAACAACAACAATTTGACGAGTGGGCGCAAACGGTTCTAAATCCGGAATTGATTCGAATAACTAATCAGGTTATTCAGGATTCGTTGGCTCGTGCGACCAAAAATCGGCTTCGGCGAGCGACTCAACGGCGCAAAGGTCAATCGGAAAAGTTGCCTTCATTGGGTAAGCCAGATGTACCAGCCAATGTGGCCAACGTGATTCAACGTCCGACCAGTTCAGATTGGGCTAATCTGGTTAAGGCGAATCCAGGTCAGACAAACGTTGGCCGGACGGAGGAGCAGTCGCATATGATTAAGGATGTGCTTAAGGGATTGCTTCTATCCGACCGTCCCATCGAAGCGCGTGTCAACCGGCTTGTACTCGATACGCTCCTTCGACAGGCTCTGGTTGAACGAGGCATTACAATTCCCTTTGCCTACGCCGTTCGAACCCGTCAGAAACCTCGGTTTCTGTTTACATCATTGCGCAGTGAAGCGCAGCAGTTTGACGCCAGTGGTTATAAAGCTGCCTTGTTTCCTAATAATTTGCTCGAAACGGGCAACTATGTATATGTCTACTTTCCGACCCAGCAGGCGTTTATTTTAAGCCGATTGGGCTTCACCTTCGGGGCATCGGTCGTGCTGATTCTGGTTATTCTGGCCTGTTTCTACATCGCCATTAGCACTATCGTTCGCCAGAAAAAGCTAGCTGACATAAAAAATGATTTCATCAACAACATGACCCATGAGTTCAAAACGCCTATTTCAACGATTTCCTTGGCGGTTGAAATGGCGCAGGAACAACTGCGGGCAGAGAGCTTGGTACATCCTTCGGTATCCATAACTAAGTCTATGCCGGAGGGCTACGAAGCCGATCTGCCAAATCAGAATGGACTAGACGCCCGCTTGACACGCTATATGAGCATAATTCGGGATGAAACACGCCGATTGGGTTCACACGTCGAAAAGGTTCTGCAAATGGCGTTGCTGGATCGGGGTGAAATCAAGCTCAACCTGACGTCTGTCAACATACACGACGTTATCGAAAAAGTGCTCAACAACCTGAGTTTGCAGATTGAACAACGTGGGGGCGAGGTCGATCTTCACTTCGACGCCGACCGTGAAGTCGTTGAAGCCGATGAGCTTCACCTGACCAATATTGTCTACAATTTGCTGGACAACGCACTGAAATATTCGCCCGAAAAGCCACACATTACCCTGAGTACGCGTAGTATTCCAGAGAGCACATCCATGCCGGGCACCTCCATGCCGGGCACCTCCTCGCTGGGGGGGGTTAGTATTACCGTGACTGATCAGGGTTTGGGTATGAGCAAAGAGCAGACGAGCCGAATATTTGAAAAATTCTA
>CAXTJJ010000205.1:0-9682 GCA_964244155.1 uncultured Spirosoma sp. | reverse complement strand
AGGTGCTCCCGCTGGGGTTTACCGTGGTACATCAGCAGGGATTTATCCTGACCCATCCGGGTACTTCGTCCTCCCGTTAAGATTAAGCCGTTTAGCAAACCGGACTTACTCACGACGAAAGTCCCGTTTACCGCCCGTTTTTTCCATAAGCTTAGTTTCCTTGATAACGATGTCGTGCGAAAAGGCTTTGCACATATCGTAAATTGTTAGAGCCGCCACCGATGCTCCAACCAGTGCTTCCATCTCGACACCGGTTTTTCCTTCGGTCGATACCAGACAGTTAACGATAGCGTCAACGCCTTCAGTCGTGATGGTGATCTGGCAATTGTCCAATCCAAGTGAATGGCAAAGGGGGATCAAGTCGTCGGTGCGTTTCGCGGCCATCGTTCCGGCAATAATAGCCGTTTGAAAAACCGGCCCTTTTTTGGTAGCAATATCGGCACCGCTAAAATGTTGCATAATATCGGGGCCGAGCGTTACAACAGATTGGGCGCGGGCCGTCCGACGAGTAACCGACTTGGCACCTACATCGACCATCGCCGGATTACCTTCTGCGTTGAGGTGAGTAAACATTGTAAAATGGATAATGAGTAATGGATAATGTAAAGGTAGAATCTCCCTACGTTTATTCTGTTTTTTTCATTGTACATTGTGCACTATACATAGTTCATTAGTTATTAACCTATGCTTTCCGTTGCCGACGCTTTCGCCATTACTCAACAACACAGTTTGTCTCTTCCTACAGAAACGGTTTCGCTGACTCATGCGCCCGGTCGGGTACTGCGGGAAGCGGTTCGTGCCGACCGCGATTTCCCACCCTTCAACCGGGTGGCAATGGATGGTATTGCCATTCGATTTGCCGATTATCTGGCGGGTCAGCGAACGTTTCGAATGGCGGGCGTTCAACGGGCCGGACAACCGCAACAAACTCTGAATGAGGCTAATGCCTGTCTGGAAGTAATGACCGGAGCTATGCTTCCCCTTGGCGTCGATACGGTTATACGGTACGAAGATGTGAGCATCACGGATGGGCTGGCCACCCCCACCATTGATGATGTACAGGAGAAGCAGCACGTTCATCCACAAGGCATTGACCGACAGGCGGGTGATGAACTGCTATCCAACGGCATGTGGCTTGGCCCGCCCGAATTGGCCGTAGCGGCTTCAGTTGGGCGAACAACCCTATCTGTAACCGCGCTGCCCCGCGTAGCCCTTATTTCAACGGGCGATGAACTGGTCGACATCGGCGATACACCCCTGCCCTACCAGATTCGGCGGTCAAATACCTATTTGCTTCAGGCAGGGTTGGCATCGCTGGGCATTGCTGCCACACTGCATCATATTGTCGATGACGAGTCGGTTCTGGAAGATAGACTGGCGGCCTTACTGGCTGAAAATGACATACTCATTTTAAGCGGGGGCGTTTCGGCAGGGAAGGCTGACTTTGTACCTTCCGTTATGGCCAAGCTGGGCGTCCAGAAACAGTTTCACAAGATTGAGCAGCGTCCGGGAAAACCGCTCTGGTTTGGGACAACGCCCGACAAAGCCGTTTTTGGCTTACCAGGCAATCCGGTTTCGACGGTCCTATGTGCCTATCGATATGTCATGCCGTACCTGCGAACGTCGCTGGGCTTACCACCTGCGCCGATTCGTTACGCACAATTAGCCAAACCCTTCGTATTTGCGCCACCGGTCACTTTTTTCCTGCCAGTTCGGTTAACGTCCGAATCCGATGGCCGTACCCTGGCTCATCCTTTACCCGGCTCGGGCTCGGCCGATTTTGCAAATCTGTTGGCGGCAGACGCCTTTATGGAACTCCCCGCCGACCGCTCAGAATTTGTCGCAGGCGAAGCGTTTCAGGTGTGGATGACACGGGCGGATCGCTGATTAACCCGATAACCCATGTACATCTGGACAGGCCTGTCGGGCACGGGTCTCTGTCCAGCATCCGACATTCCCGGCGAAAACGCTTATCTTTGTGGTTGATTAATTGCCTATGAACGCCACTTTCGCTAACGATCTGTTCCGCCAGAGTATTCGGGATTACCACCTGACCGACAACGTCAATACCCCCGTCAGCAACCCATATTCGACCAACGATATTGCTTTTTTGTTGTATCAAAAAAACTGGATTGATACGGTCCAATGGCACCTTGAAGACATTATCCGCAGCCCAACCATTCGGCCGGATGAGTTGGTCGGCGTTAAACGGCGAATTGACCAGTCGAATCAGGACCGAACGGATACCGTAGAGCAAATGGACGCCTGGTTTTATGAACAATTTCGGGGTATTACTCCCAAACCGGGTGCGCGGTTGAATTCAGAAACACCGGCCTGGCTGCTTGACAGGATGTCGATATTACAACTCAAAATTTATCATTTCCGGGAGCAGGTACAACGGCCATCTGTTACGGATGAACACCGCCGGAAAGCGCAGCAAAAACTCAATGTGCTGCTCGAACAGGAAGCTGATCTGGCTCAATGTTTTGATGAATTGCTCGAAGATATTCGCAACGGGACCCGGTATATGAAAGTCTATCGGCAAATGAAAATGTACAATGATCCCACCTTAAACCCGGTGCTCTATAGCGAAGCAAAGTAGGCGTCGCCGTCGTTTTCCACCCCTTTAGTAAGTGTATGAAGCAATTGCTTCTTCTTCGGTTTTCGGCAATGGGCGATGTAGCCCTGCTGGCACCGGTTGTTCAGGCATTCACCGAACAGTATCCTCATGCGCAGATTACGCTGGTCACACGGGCTAAATTTGCCGTCTTTTTTGAGCAGTTGCCTAATATACGTATTGTGGGCGCCGACTTCGACGGGCGGCATAATGGTGTGTCCGGCCTGATCCGGTTATTCAACGAATTGAAACAAATTGCCTCATTCGATGCTGTGATTGATGTCCACCAGAACTTGCGGTCCGGTGTTTTAAAAAGCTTGTTTCGATTGGCCGGGGTTCCGTCGTTTACGATTGATAAAGGCCGTCTTGAGAAGAAAGCTTTAACCCGAAAAACCAACAAAGTCCGTAGGCAATTAACCCACAGTATAGACCGATATGCTCAGGTATTCAGGGCGGCTGGGCTACCGGTTCAACCGAGCCAATCGTTTCAATTTCCCTCATTTACGACCAGTGAAGATGAGCTTCAGATTTTTCTGAATGGTCAATCTGTTGAAAACAATTCGCCCTTGCTGGGCATCGCTCCTTTTGCTCAGCATACGCAAAAAATGTGGCCCTTCGACCGGTTCGGCCCCTTATTGGAACAACTGTATTCAGGAAAACCAATCACAATTTTTCTGTTTGGGGGCGGGGCCGATGAGGTTGTTCAACTCGAAGCCTTGCAGCAACGGTTTCCCCAGGCAATCTTAGTAGCCGGGAAGCTCTCCCTGGCCGCCGAACTGCTGCTCATTAGCCGGTTGAACGGAATGCTTTGTATGGATTCCGGCAATATGCACCTGGCGGCTTTGAGCGGGGTGCCGGTATTGTCAATCTGGGGCGCTACCCACCCGGATGCGGGCTTTGGCCCCTGGGGACAAGGTCAGGAAGCGATCCTGCAAATTTCGACCGATATACTATCTTGCCGTCCCTGTTCTGTATTTGGCAATAAACCCTGCTGGCGGGGTGATTTAGCCTGTTTAAACGATATTTCGGTAGAAGCCGTTGCGGAACGAGTACAACAGTTGCTGGAAAAGAAAGTAGCCTGATGTATTCCGGTCTATGCCTGATTAAGCACTTAGAAGGGTCTTACTCAAAATTCTTCTTCTTCGTTCTCAGTTCTTTTACTTCAAAGTCGAATGGCAGGTTGTTCATGCACTTGAAGTGTTTCAACGGGCAATTGTCCGAACCAGTAGCTGAACAGGGACGACAACCGACCGGTGCTTCGAGCCGAACGTGCGGGGTTCTGTAGGGGTAAAAACCGAATTGAGGAGTAGAACTTCCCCATATGGAGTAAATCTTTTTCCTGAAGGCCGCTGCAATATGCATCAAGCCCGTATCATGACTGAATACGACACGAGCCCTTTGCAATATGGAGGCTGACTGATTCAGGTTATACTGCCCGCAAGCGTTGTAAATAAACTTTTCGCCAAGGGCCCTTACAATCTCGTCAGCCGCTTTACGGTCTTTCTTATCGCCCAGCAGTACAATAGGATAGTTGATTTTTCGGCACAACTCAATCATACGTACTGTAGGTAACCGTCGGGTCATGTGTTGGCCCCCTATGGCATAGGCAACGAAATCATTCTGGTGAGTGTCGGGCAACCAGTCAAATTCGACCTCATCTTTATAGGGAATGAAATAATCCAGCCCCTGTCCATCATTTTCTACCCCTAGTGGCTGCGCCGTGGCCAGATATCGATCTACAACGTGTTGTTCACTCATTGCATTGATCTTCCAGCCGATATAAAGCCACTGACGAAACGATTGTTTTTCGACGCTGTACGAACGAGCACCCAGAACAGCTTTAAGCAGGCCGGTTACGAAGGTATTTTGCAAATCAATCACATAATCGAACTGCTCAGCACGAAGCTGCCAGATCAAATCATAGGGACGCTCATCGAAATAATGGCCTTTGTCGAGATAAGGGTTATAGGCCACAATAGACTCATAGTCGCGTTTTGTACAGAAATGAACCTCAGCCTTTGGCATTTGCTGTTTAAGACAACGCATAACAGGCGATGACAAAACGACGTCGCCGATGGATGCAAATTGCAGAATCAGTACTTTCACCGGGGAGGCCATGCTGTAATCATTTTTACAAATCTATTTTATTTACACGACCTCACCAAACCAATTAATAAGTCTGAAAACGGGCTTTGTTCAGCCTGCGGTACAGGCTGTTAACCTCTATGATGCAATCGGGTTTTGTCTGGCAGCGGATCGTTGGTAAAAAGCCAGCTTTTTGAGTCGTGCCATCCGTTAAAATTGCCACCAGCGCGGCTTGTTGGGGGTTCGGTAGATACTATTCTCGCAAACGACACAAGCCGAAGGCTGAGGGACGATAACGGGCGGATCCAAGTCAGGAACCCCCTCACCCGAACTTCTGTCAACATTGATGTATTGTTCCGATAAACCCGTGGCACCAAAATACCCGTAGACCATCACGGCAGGGTCACTCACACAATGAACATTACCCCGAACGGTCTGGGGAGCCGTATCAAACAAGCCGCCGGTATTGCTGGTCAACTGCCGAACACTCTTCCAGAACTCATAAGCCCCTTTGCTAATGGCCTGCTGCTGAACTTCGAGGTAGTAGGGACTCTTGGATTTGTACGGTACGCGCGAAATAAACTGACGGCTAATGGCCTGCCCATTAATATTGACGTCGGAATTAACGCTGATGCAGTCATAACAGCGGGTTATATCCCAGCAGTTTGAACAACAGCCCAAGCCGGTTAGCGTTCCATTCGCCAATTCCCGCTTCGAGCAAACTTCGGTGAACTCGTAATGTGTCCACGCCCATCGGTAATAATTTCCAGGTGCCTCTGGATCTTTGGTATCCAGATATACATCCCAGCCTTGGCTCTTCGCAGCACTCACTCCGCCCGTCTCTTTCGTATACTCGTAATAAAGCTTTAGAATGGGCGGAGCAGCGGGAAGTACTTCGGCGTCTGACTCATAGGTTTTTCCATCTTTAGTTTTAATACTGACCTTATAGCTTCGGCCTGCCACCCCCTGTAAACTCGCCGTCTGGTAAGTCCCCCCTGCCGATTGTTCTTTGAGCGTTTCCTGGTTGCCGAGGTTATCTGAAATGACAACGGTCGCCCCTGTTTCGAGTAAGTTCAGGCTTTTGAACGAATAGTCGGCCGTGCGTGTCAGTTTGACCGTATACGGCCCAGGTGCATCGGTAACCTGCCCCTCGATAATCAGGGACGGCGAAATACTGACGGCATCAGGCTGGTATTCTGTAACGCAGGAAATTACCAGCAACGTGAGCAGTAACCCGACGTATTTACCTATTCGAAGACTATAGTTTCTATTTGTCATATATTCAGTTAACTATTCGTTTGTGATGATAAACGAATTGATAATCAGTGATATACGCTTCAACAAGCAGTCCGCTTCAGCGAAGCGTTCAGCTTAACGAAGCTGCTCATCAGAATTTGAAATTATAGGTAAGTGACGGGAAAGCGGTTCCGAAAATTGACAGCTTGTACGCATCCGAGGCCGAAGCCGGGCTCAGCTTGTAAAAGATGGAGTAGGCGTTTTTGTGCGCATACACATTATAAATCGAGAAGACCCAGCTACTCTGACTCTGATTTTTCTTATTCTTAAGCGGATTCTGTTCAAACGTCATCGAAAAATCGAGCCGGTGATAATCCGGTACACGTTGCTGGTTCCGATCGAGGTAAATGGGTACGACGATCCCCCCCACGCGGGCAATGGCAGATGGTTGAGTAGTGGGACGACCCGTGCTATACGTAAAATTCAGCGACATACTGAACCAGGTCGTTGGCCGATGCGTAGCCAACACATTCAACGTATGTGGCTTATCGTAGTTGGCCGGATATGGATTACCATTGTTCACCTGTTCGCTGGCATAGGGGCTTTGCATCGTCAGAAAGGTGCGGGCATAGGTGTAACTCATAAAACCCGTCCAGCGGCCCTTGTTTTTACGAAGTAAGCCCTCAAATCCGTACGCCTGTCCGCGTCCCTGTACAATCTGTGTTTCAACAGCCTGAGCGAGTTGCAATTCGGCTCCATCCCGGTAGTCGATGGCATTGGTGAGTGTTTTATAATAGATTTCACCCGATGCCTCGATGTCGTTATCGGCTGTATTCCGGAAGTAGCCTAACGCCCATTGATCGGCAATAACGGGTTTTGTATATAGGTCACTCAGGTGCCAGCGCGAGGTTGGCAGGGCGGCTGTTGTATTCGTTACCTGTTGAATGTACTGCCGTAGTCGGCTGTAACCGGCCTTGATAGCCCGCCCCTCACCCACCGACCAGCGTACCGCTAATCGGGGTTCCAGCCCGCCCGCCGAATGGTAAATGTTACCCGCTCCGTAAGTCTGCGAAGACGAAACGGTTTCATCCTGACGGGGCCCATTTTCCTGATAGCTGCGAACCGTTGCCGGTCCCCGGTTCAGCAGGGCCGAGTAACGCAGCCCGGCAATGATGGAAACGTTTGTATTGACTTTCCACTCGTCCTGAATGTAGGCGGCTATTTCATAAGCTTTTTCGCGAGCGAGGTCAACCGGCAACACGTTGGAATAGGGCCCCGGAATACGCGTATTCGGCTGAATCAGGTAGTCAATAGCACTCACGCCAACCTGCCACTGGTGGGTTTCGCTGGGTGTATACGTAAGGTCTGATTTGATCTGGCGGTGTAACACCCCAGACTCAAGCCGGAATGCATTAGACGAGTCATCTGACGACAGGTTGGCTTTGTACCGACTCAAAATCACTGACGTAGCTAGGTTCACCTGCTTACTTATAAAGTAATTCCAGTTCAGTACCGTGTTCATTGTCTGGTAGTTGAACTTGGTTGAGGATGCGTTGATTTCCTGCCCCGACAGCGAATCGGAAGCGAGTTTAAAAATATCGGTACTGACATATCCCGTGAGGGTGATCGTATTTTTCTCGTTGGGCTGATATTTGATTTTACTGGTCAGGTCATAGAAATTGGCTTGCGTACCTTTCAAATTGGGTGGAGCCAGTTTAAACAGAAAATCGTTGAACGAGCCCCGCGCAGCCACTAAAAATGAAAGCTTATTTTTAATGATTGGTCCCTCGATGCTTAAGCGGCTTGAGATAATACCAATACCGCCATTGACGCCCCATTTCTGCGCATCCGGCTCTTTTATCTTTACGTCCAGCACCGATGCCGCCCGTCCCCCGAAAGAGGCTGCCACACCCCCACGATTCAGGGTTACATCGCGAACTACATCGGGATTAAATACGGAGAAAAAACCCATTAAATGACTCGAATTGAAGACTGGAGCGCCATCGAACAGGATCAGGTTTTGATCGGCACTGCCCCCGCGCACGTTGAAACCCGGTGCCCCCTCACCGACCGTCGTAACCCCCGGCAACAATAACAGACTGCGCACAATGTCGACCTCACCCATCAGGGGTGGAATTCGGCGAATACTGCGAATCGTTAGCTGTGAAACGCCAATTTCCACTTTACGAACGTTCCGGTCCGGCGTTTCGCTGGTGACGACCACTTCTTCGAGATCTTTGGCATCGTCTTCCATCGTTATCTCGCGGAAGCTTATTTTTTCGAGCGCAATCGTGTCTTGTTTGGTACGATAGCCTACGTGCGAGAAACGCAGTATATACCTGCCTGCGGGAAGTTGTACAGTATAGAAACCGTCTTTCGCCGTTACATATCCTTTCGATACATCTAACACAACGATATTAACTCCCTGAATGGCTTTGCCGGTTTTCGCATCCCGAACGTAACCCGTTGCCGAAAATGTGGCAGCGTTCGCTTTCGGGCTTGGTCTTTGCTGGGCCATTGCCCTTGTAAACAGGAGTAAGGATAACAACAGTAAAAGTAAAAAACGCATAGAAAGGGATTTAGGGAGCACGAAATGGGGGAATCGCTGAATTTATAAAGTGTTAAGACTGGCAATTTACCCTATTTGCAACTTTCCTTAATCAATTATTAATTTTCTATGAGCAATACCTTATTCTATATACGAATCTTCTCCCGTCGCTGTTGCAAGTAGATGGTCATTTAACCTGTTCAGCTTGCTCCGGGAATAACAGCTTTTCGATCAGCATATGGACTTTAGTGCATGGGTTGTGATTAGCATAATCGGTACGGTCACCAAATTCCGATTCCAATTTTTTAGCGCGTTTTATAGCTTGTTCTATGTCGCCATGTCGTTGAAGTAGCAAATACATATCTTCACTATTCTTCTGATAGGTGTAAGCCTGTCCCAGCTTTCTGGATAATTCCCGCTCAATCACGCCCCTGTAGTCAGCCCGCGACATGCCATGTTGAAAGAGCTGAAAATGCAGAAGATACCACAATTCAAAAGCCTCGTTTGTCCATGCGCAGGAAACATTGACGGCTTGGCCTTTGAAAATAGCGCTATTAAAATGTTCTTCAGGAAAACTATCCCGATCAAAAACAGCCCAAACCTCATCAATAATTCGACCTTGTTTTTCGATTCTCTCTTTGGCCTTGAGGGCATCATGAATAACAGTCAACGTGTTATGACCCTCCCCTTCTATAGCTAGCTCTATGGTGTTGACTACGCCAGGAGGCAAGTTTTTCTCCAGTCCTTTGAAGTAGTTAGGCTCCGTTTTTGAGCCTTCGCAGACAATCAAAAAAAAACGACGCTTAGTGAGAATATTCTGCTTTCGACTACTTTCCTGACGTGCAAAACGTTTCAGTAAGGCATTGTCAATCTTTTCTTTTCGGGCCATTATTGACTAATTTTCGACAGATCGCCAATGAATGGAATAGCACCATATCGTCCCTGTATATAATCTTCCTCAAACGAGCGGTCTTTCCGTATTTTCGTACCGTCCTCTTCCTTGTACTCCACCAACGAGTAAAGACAGGTAGCTCCGTACTGGTCTTTTTCAGTAAAGTAAATCTGGTCACGCCGAAATAACTTACCCGATAACAAGTTAGTATCGTGCGTAGCAAAAATTAGTTGGGCGTTATTAGGGTTCAGTTCCGGCTGGTTGAACAGGCGAATGATAGCCTGGGTCATTAAGGGGTGCAGCT
>CAXTJJ010000204.1:0-9692 GCA_964244155.1 uncultured Spirosoma sp. | reverse complement strand
GCCATTTTTCTCCAGACCTGTTCAATCTGGATGGCCAGTTCGCGGGAGGGGGCCAGAATAAGGCATTGGACGCTTGTCTGGTCGGGTTTGAGCAGGCTGAGAATGGGCAGTAGAAAGCCCACGGTTTTGCCGGAACCAGTGGGGGCAATTAAAAAGGCATCGTTGTCCTGCAGAATTGCTTTTTGGGCTGCTTCCTGCATTGGGTTCAGGGCCGCAATACCAAGACTTGTCAGGATGTTTTCTTGTTGCTGAGGGGTTATCATCCTGTAAAAGTAACTCAAAATACCGGCTACCCAGTAACTGAACGGAACGCGGATTAGACGGATTAAGCGGATTAAGACAGATAATAAATCCGTTTTAATCCGTCTAATCCGCGTTCCGTTCAGTTACTTCTCAATGGCAAAAGCCAGCAACACATTGCCCGGTAGTTCACCAAACAACCCATAGCCGGAGTTGACAAACAGCATACCATCGGCCACTACGGGCGAGGGGCCATCCAGCGAACCACCTTTACCTTTTACGCCATTGCTTGTGTCGAAGTCCCGAACCGTATCATAATCCCAAAGAATTTTGCCATCAACACTCGAATATGCCCGTATATGTCCGTCCAGCGCACCCGCAAACACAACGCCCGGAATCACCGTGGGCGCGGCTGAGTTGGCCTCAATACAGCCTTTTTTGTCGCCACAGGGTGGTGAGGCCGCTTTCCATACCTGCTTGCCCGTTTCGACTTCCAACGCATATAAACCCGGTGCGGGCCGGTGCAGTGAGTCCGTTTTGCCAAATAAAGCGTATTTATTGTCGGCGTTGGCTGCGTATACATACTTGCCGTCGGTAGCCATGCCCCAGTGAATGCCACCCAGCGCACTACCCAGACCAACGGCCGTTTTCCAGATCAGTTTGCCATTATCGGGCGATAGGCCATACACCATCGCCGACTTTTGCCCAACCACCAGCATGTCTTTACCGTCAGGCTGTTTCACCAGAATCGGGGCCATACCGAAGTCAAGGTCGTTTCCTGGTTTGTCGGGGCAGTTGGGTCCGCCGGGACAGCCCATATTCCAGGCATCGTTCTGCGTAGCCTGAAAATTCCAGGCCAGCTTGCCCGTTTTTAAGTTCAGGGCCTGAATGGCATCACTGGTGTTCGTAACGGGATACGTGTAGTTTTCGCCGGTGCCGATGTACAATAATCCCCGTTTAGTGTCGACGGTGGGGCTGCACCAGACAATGCCGCCCGCCGGTCCAAAAGCCGGTTCGCCGTTTTTCTTTTTGCCCGTTTCTTTGACTTCTTCGGCAATGACCCGGTGCCGCCACATCTCATTGCCCGACTGCGCGTTGAGCGCGACGACCCCACCCGACGATGAGCAGCAGGGATATCCGGGCATCAATACCGAAATCACCTCCAGTGAGGTAAGGGGCACGTACACCATGTTGTCACACACCACCACCGAACCCGTATTGGCCGATTGTGAGTGCTGCCCAACCCGTTTTTCCCACAAAAGCTTACCGGTTTTTACGTCAAGCGCGTAAACATTGGTGGCGTTGTCGGCAAAAAAAGCCTGTAGGGTATTCACTTTCTGGACGACACTGATGGCTCCCCGAATAGCCGCTTTGGCCGTAAAGTGCCAGCCAATTTTTCCGGTCTGTTTGTTGAGGCAATACACATCGCCAAACTGCGTGCCCATAATCAGCCAGTCGCCAACGATAGCCGGTTTGCTCCGAACCTGGTTCACGTCGGGAAAGGCAAACGCCCATTTAAGTTTGAGTGAGCCTACGGTAGCGGCTGTAATTCCCGCCTGTTTAGCCGTGCGGAAGCCTGTTCCTTCCAGATCGCCACCCCAGCCAGTATGGGTAACCGGTGTTTTTCCGGGGTTTGGCAACGTGAATTTGGTGTAGGCTTCTGTCGGCATTGCGGTTTCGGTTAGTGGTTTATTGGGGAGCCACTGCGCAACGGCTTTTCGTTGCTCATCGGTGAGGTCTTTGGCCTGCTCACGCATTTTTCCCGATTCCAGAGCCGCCAGAATAGCGCGGGGTGGCATGGTACTCAAAATAAAATGCCCTGGTGCTTTCAGGGAGGCTTCGGGCTTATGGCAGGTATTGCAAGTCGTCATATAAACCTGTTGGCCCAACTTGGCGATGGCGGGATCAAGTGCCTGTCCAAACGAGGTCATTATCCCGCTTACTGAAAGTGCTACAACGAACCCAAAGTGCTTATTGAACGCAAAATGAGTTGAGTGATGCGAAGGTTTCATAGATAATATAAGACGAGTTGAACAGACGAATAACGGTGCCTGTAAGAACGTATAGCTGATGAAGAGGCAAAAGTATGATGTACAGTTAATGAGAAAAGCTTTTTAGGACGAATGACTGTTTCTATTAGATAAACTTTGGTTTAGGTGGTGCAAGCTCCTATTAGGAAAGACAGCTCAAACACACAAGAGGTGATAGGCTCGGGGAATAGCCTTACCCCGTTGTCACTCGGCAAAGCCAAGCGACAACGACGAGCCAAGCGACAACGACGAATAACGTAAGCGGCAACGGTCTCTATACGTGAGTGATAACAGGGTTCTGTTTACAAGACGTGGTTGACTCAGGGAATAGCCCTACCTTCGTAGTCTATTTGACTGGTATGGCTATGACTTTCGACGAACTGAATCTGAATAAACCCCTCCTGAACGCCCTCAACGATCTGGGGTATACAACACCGACTACGATTCAGCAAAAAGTATTTTCGGTTGTTATGTCGGGCCAGGATGTGTGCGGTATTGCCCAAACCGGAACGGGTAAAACGTTTGCATATCTACTGCCCACCTTACGTCAGTTTCAGTTTTCCAAAGACAGGATTCCTCAGATGCTGATCATCGTACCTACCCGCGAACTGGTGGTGCAGGTAGTAGAAGCAGTTAAAAAACTCACTACCTACATGAATCTTGTGGTAGTTGGCGTATATGGTGGTGTCAACATGAAGGCGCAAACGGTTGAGATTCAGCAGGGATTGGATATACTGGTGGCCACCCCCGGTCGACTGGCCGATTTTATGTTGAACGGTGGCTTGAAGACGAAAGCGATCAAGAAACTCGTAATCGACGAATTCGATGAGATGCTAAATCTTGGCTTTCGTGCCCAGTTGAAAGTTGTGCTGGACTTGCTGCCGCCCAAACGGCAAAATCTGTTGTTTTCGGCTACGCTGACGGATGAAGTCGATCAACTTATCAATGATTATTTCAACAAACCCGTCCGTGTTGAAGCGGCCCCTACAGGCACACCGCTGGAAAAAATCGAGCAGTCGGCCTATCTGGTCCCCAACTTTTACACAAAAATAAACCTGCTCACATTGCTGCTGAATCGGAACGCGGCCATGACTAAAGTGCTGGTTTTTGTGGCGACAAAGCAATTGGCTGACGATTTATTTGATGAGCTGGAAACGGGTTTCCCCGATCAGGTGGGTGTTATTCACTCCAATAAAGCGCAGAATAAACGCTTTGAGGCTGTCAACAACTTCAAGGCTGGCACCTACCGAATTCTGATTGCGACCGATATTATTGCCCGTGGTATCGACGTGGCCGACGTGTCGCACGTGGTCAATTTCGATTTGCCTGAAGTGCCCGAAAACTACATTCACCGGATCGGGCGAACTGGCCGGGCTGACCGGACAGGTATTGCCATTTCGTTTATTACGGAGAAGGCAAGAGAAGAACAGGAAGCCATTGAGCAACTGATGAACCAGCCGATTTCAGTAATTCCATTGCCCGAAAATCTGGTTATCTCCGACGAACTGACCGACGACGAGAAGCCGAAAGTGCACATGAAATCCGTGGAAGTGAAAATCCCCAAACGAGAGGACGTTGGCCCTGCTTTTCACGAAAAAATTGCGAAAAACCAGAAGGTTAACGTTCGCCGGGATATTGCCGCCGAAAAGATGTTAAAATATGGTCGGCCCATCAAGCGGGTAGGAGGTAAGAAGAAGCGGGATAAATAAGGTTTGGGTCGAATTAGCGAAAAGATAGAATCAAAATATACACTCCGCTATTAATCGGAGTTGGGGAAAATGGAACGCAGATGACACGGATTGAACGGATTCTCGCTGCAACAACTGCAACTGCCAGTTATAGGTTTTATCCGTTCAATCCGTGTCATCTGTGTTCCATTTTTTTATTATTGGGTGAATCCAGTTTTTACAGGAAAGCCCTGTATCGAAGTGGAGTAAACAAGACAATAGTCAATTATTTTCATTTACCCTATGCCATTTTCAGAACTCGGTTTGTCGAAACCGCTCGTTAAAGCAGTCGCTGCCCAGAAGTATCCAAAGCCGTACCCTATTCAGCTAAAGGCCATACCGGCCATTCTGCAAGGCAACGATATTCTGGGTATTGCCAAAACGGGTTCAGGCAAAACGGCCAGTTTTGTGTTGCCCATTCTGGAGCTTTTCCAGCAAAAAAGCGTCGCTAGAAACCGATATGTCAAAGCGCTCGTGCTGGTACCAACCCGCGAACTGGCCGGTCAGGTGGCAGAAGTTTTTCAGGTCTTTGGCGCGAACCTGCCCCGCCCCGTAAAAACCGTAGCGGTATTTGGCGGTGTGTCGATCAACCCGCAGATGATGGCGTTGCGGAATGCCGAAATCGTTGTGGCCACGCCCGGCCGACTGCTGGATTTGATGGCCTCCAACGCGCTCCAGCTTACGGACGTTGACATTCTCGTACTGGATGAAGCCGATAAAATGCTGGAGCTTGGTTTTGAAGAGGAGATGGAACTGATCTTCGACCGCTTACCCCGAAATCGGCAAACGATTCTGTTTTCGGCAACCCTGGGCGACGCCATTCAGGACATGAATTCAGCTTTGCTGCATAACCCGGTGAAAATTGAAATCGCGGAGGAAGAGCATAATCTGGATTTAATCAAACAGGTCGCCTACCGCGTTGACCCGGAACGCAAAGGGCCCCTGCTGCGCTACCTGATTAAAAAAGGGGAGATGAAACAGGTACTGATCTTTGTATCATCGACCCGAACGGCTGACAATTTGGTCGTTAAACTGACTAAAAACGGTATTCAGGCAGCGGCTATTCACAGTGGCCGATCGCAGGGTGCCCGCACGGATGCGCTTACGAAGTTTAAAGCGGGGAGACTGGTGGCGTTGGTTGCTACCGATTTGATTTCCAGAGGAATCGATATTCAACTGCTTCCGCACGTCATCAACTTTGAACTCCCGCGTTCGCCCAAGGATTATATTCATCGCATCGGTCGAACCGGGCGGGCGGAGGCCGAAGGGGAAGCTATTTCACTGATCTGCCCCGAAGACGAACATCACTTCAAAATCATCCAGAAAAAGATGGGTAAACGGGTCGAGATGATCGACACCGAAGGTCTGAACTTGATGGGGTATTAGGAGAAAATACATTCTGTTTTTGTGTGGTCAATTTCTCAAAACTGACCACACAAAAACAGCGTATGTAAATAACTCAGCCATTCCCGGGGTTAGCAAAGGCCACCTGCTGACAGCCTTTTGTCAGTAGTGTTTCTCCCAAATTCATTACTTTTTTTTACCCGAAAAAGGGGACATCTGAGGGAATTAAGCCACTTTTTAGCGGTGAATGCATAACTCTAAATAAACAGGAATAAGCCGTCTTTTTAAACCAAAGCGGCCAATATTGGTCTCAGAGTAAACAATAGCAGAAAAAGCAAAGTTGATTGCTAGCTGTATATACGTACATCTCTCACCAAAAAATAATGTTATGAAAACGATTCGAAACATGACCGCCTTCGTACTCTTGATGAGTATATTAGGTCAATCAATGGAAACAAAAGCCCAGGCATGGGGTCCAAAAACCAGAGACGCCGTGATCGGTACTGGTATCGGAGCGGCTGCAGGTGCCATTATTAATAAACGGAACCGCGCTGTAGGCGGTGTTATTGGCGGTATTGCCGGTGGGGTCGGCGGCTATGCCGTTGGTAGCCAGGGTAAGAAACGCTGGAGCCCGCAAGCCAAAGGAACTGCCATTGGGGCAGGTGTTGGTGGAGCGGCAGGTGCTATTATCAACAAACGGAACCGCGTAGTGGGTGGCGTCATTGGGGGCGTAGCGGGTGGAGCTGCCGGGTATGCCATCGGTAAGGTTAAAGACAATAAAAACAAAAAAGAAGCCGCTCGTATAGCCGAAGCCAACCGGGTTGCAGCAGAACGAGCCGAAGCAGAGCGGAATGCAGCTGTTGCAGCCCGGACCGCCGGGCATAAACGGGAGGTTGAGCAAAAACAGCCCGTTGCAGTTGCTTCAGCCAAATCTGGCCCTGCTGTTCAGCCGGTAGCTATGCTCGCAGCAAATACCACCGTGCCCTCATTTGTGATTCCCGCAGGCTACCTGCAAAATGAAACCTACGGCGATCCAACTGCTCCGTATGGTATGTCTGAATACAGACGCAAAAGCTGGTAATCGGTTATTCTCTCACCTTCTTTACCATCAACGATTATGAAATATTCATTTGGAATAATACTCGTCTCTATGCTCTTTTCAGCCTGTTCACCATCGGGCGATGCTGTTAATGTTCAGGACCTGGACCGGCAGTTTATTGACGCATGGAACAATAAAAACGCCGACAAGATAACGGCGCTCCTGGCAGAGGATGTTGATTTCCTTCAGGGAAATGTCCATTACAAAGGGAAGTCGGATGTGGCTAAACAATGGGTGGCAGCTACGTTGCCAACCTTGGCGAATTTGAAAACCAATGTTGTCAGTTCGGCTGTCGATACGCACACCGCCTATGAAGCAGGCACCTTTGCGGTCGATGTACTGACCAATCAGCCTGACCAACCCAAGGCGTTTGGCGAAGGAAACTTTATGCTGCTCTGGAAAAAAGGTGATGACGGCGCCTGGAAACTAAGCTATGCACAATTGGAGGATTTGCCGGTGCAGGCGAAGAATTAAGTGACAGTGCACGTCTATCGAGTTAAAGGCCTGTAGAAATGCAGGCTTTTTTTATGCTGCTTGACTTGCAATTCCCGGTGTGGTAAATAGTCAAGTTTAACAGGTTTTATTCCGCTGACTACCAGCGATTACAATTTATCGGCAAATGTGTAGCTTACTGCCTTAATGATCAGATTCTCCAACATGCTCTTTCTTCGATTGCTCTGGCAGATTCCGACTGGCTTATTTCTGGTCGTTATCGTATTGCTTTGTTTACATGAGTATGCATCCGCTCGCCCAAGTCGGCGGACAAAAGATATTTCGTATGTGGCGACGAAGGCCTCCGGAGTGGATGCTGAACGGCATTTGCTCGATGTATACACGCCCCGAAAGGCTGCGGGCCCAGCCAAACAGCCTGTAGTGGTGTTCATTCATGGCGGTAGCTGGAACAGCGGCAGTAAGAACCTTTACTGGTTTATTGGTCGTAGGCTGGCCAAACAGGGTGTTGTTGCCGTACTTATCAATTACCAGCTCTCGCCCGCCGTACGGGTCCCCACCATGGCCGACGATTGTGCCCAGGCTGTGCGGTGGACTTCGCAGCACATTGCCGATTATGGCGGAGACCCCGACCGAATTTTTGTGATGGGGCATTCCGCAGGTGGTGGTCTGGCCGCTTTGCTGGCTACCAACGATCAACTATTTACGAAACTTGGGTTGCCGAAAAATCCCGTAAAGGGAGCCATACTCGATGATCCTGCCGGCCTGGATATGTTCGACTATCTGACCAAAATGGAATACCCAAACGATCAGCAATACCTCATTCCTTACGGGAAAGACCCGGCTGTTTGGCGGGAGGTGTCGCCTATGTACTATGTCAGCGATCATACACCACCCATGCTGATGTACTCAGGCGGACGTACCTATCCTAGCATAACCAACAGTTCCCGGCGGTTTGATCAACGGCTTCAGGAGCATAAGATAAAGCATGACTACAAAATATTGCCCGGTAAAAAGCACGTGCCTATGGCTACGCAATTGTTCTGGCAGCACAATATCATCTACCGGGAGCTTTTATCATTTGTCGGAGCCGGAAAGTGAATGAACCAGACATTCTCGCCCGGCATAAACAGGGCAATGCTACCGGCTCCCAGCGTTTTTGTTTTACCGCCAACGGTTACGGTCAGCCTGCCTTCTTTACTGATCAGCAGTTCGTCATCGTTGTGTTTGTGGGCCGGGTGCGGAGCCTGGTGGGGCGGGAGTGTGGTCGCGTGAATTACGATATGGGAGAAATCTGTCGAGCTACCTTCCAGAATGGCTCTTTGTTCAGAAGTCGCTTTCTTTGTTACCGGAGCCTGCGTCCACGCATACGTCCTGGAGTCGATGGGTTGCGCCCAGGACAAGTTTGTCAATAGGGTGAGTAAAAAGAGGAGAGCGATACGTAAAGCCGTGGAAAGAGCCAGTATTTCACCCGGTAAAGGCAATGATAAGACATGAATACTCCCGATACCCTGAAAACAAGATTCGTTGCTGACATAAGGCTGTCAGCGAAGGCGGGTTATTTTGTTGTCAAATTGAATTTCCTATGACGCATTCGAGCATTGCCGGACAGCGGCTTGTCAATCAACGAATTACTTCATCGACGTTAACAACTCCCGCCGACCTGGCCACCTGGTTTGGGGCGATGCAGGCGCAGGATTATAGGGCGGCTCAATGGGCTATAGGCCTTCGCCTGCCGGGGTCGACCGACGAAACGATTGAACAGGCCCTTGCCGATACGTTAATAGTGCGTACCTGGGCCATGCGGGGTACTTTGCATGTCATCGCTGCTGCCGACGTTCGCTGGATGCTGGCTTTATTAAGACCTCGTTTGCACAAAATAAGCACTGCTTACTGCCGAAAAGCGGGTTTGGATGAACTAACGCTGGCCCAAAGCCAAGCCCTTATGACGAATGCTTTGCAAGGAAGAAAGCAGTTGACCCGGCCTGAACTAGTGGCATTTCTGAACCGGCAAGGAATGCTTATTCGCGATCAACAACTGAATTTTATACTGGTGCAAGCGGCTGTCGACGGACTCATTTGCTGCGGTTGCCGCCGGGGTAAACAATTAACCTATACGCTGCTGGATGAATGGATACCGGCGGCCAAAACGTTGAGTCGCGAGGAGGCTTTAACTGAACTGACAAGCCGCTATTTCACCAGTCATGGTCCCGCTACCTTAGTTGATTTTGTCTGGTGGTCGGGTTTGACCGTTAAGGAAGCGAAGGACGGACTTGAACTGTGTAAAAACACACTTGTATCAGACGTGATGGATGGACAGCCATACTGGATGACCCCGCTCCTGAACAACCCAAGTGAGTCATTACCAACTGTTCGACTGTTGCCTTCATTCGATGAGTATTTAGTGGCGTATAAAGACCGTCGAGCGGCTTTGGGTACATTGGATTTCAGGCAGATTGTCAGTGCGGGGAATGGTATATTCAGCCCGGTAATCGTGGCGGACGGACAGGTTGTTGGTACCTGGAAACGTACCGTCAAAAAAAATCAGGTTCTCGTCGACACCAGTCTGTTTTTTACTTTATCGCAGGAGCAACAGATGGGGCTGGATGTTGAAATTAGTCGATTCAGGTCGTTTTGCCGGGAGCCGCTGACAGAAAATTCTGACTAAGAACACTGTCGCCGGTTGGCAAAACGATAACCTTCCGCCCAAACGAAGGTTATGATAGTTCAACGAGATGAACTAACCATGAATGTGTCGATTTCAACAAAAGCGTTGCTGTGGGGGCTTGCCGGTATAGGTGC
>CAXTJJ010000203.1:0-9701 GCA_964244155.1 uncultured Spirosoma sp. | reverse complement strand
CGATGAGACGTTCTATACATTCGTCGAGCAGGCTGTTTGCTTCTTTAACCTGGAGTCGGTTTATCATTCTTCAGTCTCCCCGTTTGGTATCCGGCTCTGTGACCGGCAGGGAAAACCGGTCTGGGTGGATCTGTCGGATGAGCCAATGAATAAAGGGTGGGTAACCAACCGCAACAAGTTTGTGATTGGGCCTTCCGGATCAGGGAAATCCTTTTTCATGAATCACCTGGTACGCCAGTACTATGAGCAGGATACGCACATTGTGCTGGTGGACGTCGGCCATTCCTACCGGGGTCTTTGTGAACTCGTGCGCCGTAAAACGCGGGGTAAGGATGGCATCTATCTGACCTATGAAGAGGATAAGCCCATTACGTTCAATCCTTTCTACGTGGAGGATGGCTTTTATTCGATTGATAAGATAACCTCTATTAACACCCTGCTAAAAACGCTTTGGAAAAACGAAACCGAAAGTTTCTCCAGAACCGAAGAAGTTGCGCTTTCAGATGCGGTTGAGGAGTTTATCAAGCAGGTGAAAAAGAGTAAATCAGAGGCTTCGTTTAATGGCTTTTATGAGTACTGCAATGACGTCGATGGCTTTCGGGCTTTCCTGAAGGAAAAGAAGTACACGGATAAATATTTCGACATCGAGCAGTTTATCATCACCATGCAGCCTTTCTATAAAGGCGGTAAGTATGACTACCTGCTCAATTCAAATATGAACGTGGACCTCCTGAACAAACGGTTCATCGTTTTCGAACTGGACAACATCAAAGATCACCCGATCCTGTTCCCGGTGGTGACCTTGATCATTATGGAAACCTTTGTCTCCAAGATGCGACGCCTGCCCATTGAGGTACGTAAAATGATGGTCATCGAGGAGGCCTGGAAAGCGATCGCTAAAGAATCGATGGCTGATTATATCAAGTATCTGTTCAAAACGGTTCGTAAACACTTTGGAGAAGCCCTGGTGGTCACCCAGGAAATTGATGATATCATCGGCAACACCATCGTCAAGGATGCCATTATCAACAACTCGGATTGTAAGATTCTGCTCGATCAGAGCAAGTATCAGCACCGCTTTGAAGAGGTTCGCCAGTTGCTGGGATTATCCGAAAAACAGAAGCAACTGATTCTGTCGGTCAACAAGGACAATGACGCTCGGCGTAAATATAAAGAGGTGTTTATTGCCTTGGGAGCCCGGGCCAAAGTCTATGCCACGGAAGTAAGTCTGGAGGAGTATGCCGCCTACACTACCGAAGGGCCTGAAAAGTCAGAGGTTATCCGACGAACCAATCAAAATGGGGGTGATATCCAGGTCGCCATTGTCGATTTCGCGGATGCCAGGCGCAAGCCTGAACTGGCCTGACGGATGCTAAGCAAGAAGGAACAATCTATCTATAAGGCACTTATAGGGATCGTCCTTTTTGCAGGCAAGTAAGCTTTGGTTGCTTTTGGCCCCTCACGTTTACCGGATCGACATAAGCCCGGTTCATCTTTATTTATCTCCCTTTTATCGACATGATTTTACTACAAATACCAGGCGGTGGCGCTTACGTTGACTATGGCTTTTACCAGAAGTTTTCGTCCATGGAAGCGGCCATCACCACGGCTTACACCGAAGTGCAGCAGGGAATGGGTAACCTGGGCGCGGTAGCCTCGTCCATTGCCGCCATTGCAGCAACCTTATACATCGGCATGCGGGTGCTGGGGCATTTCGCCCGGGCGGAATCCATCGATGTATTTCCCTTGCTGCGGCCCTTCGCCATCGGCTTTCTGGTCCTCAACTTCACCATTGTCACCGACTTTCTGGACGCGTTGATCAAACCGGTGGAGGTCGTCACTCAGAATATGATCGATGTGCAGACAACGCGCATTCAGCAACTGGAGCAAATGCGCATGGAAAAGCTGGCTGAGAAATTAAATCAGTTAGACAAAAAGATTGAGGAGGTTAGCATGTGGACTGCAACCGGGCAATACATGTCCTTGATGATTGAGAAAATGGGCATCTATTTGAATCAGGGATTTGATCAGATGCTGAAGAATCTGTTCTATGCGCTGTACCTGGCTGCCCGATTAGTCATCCTGACAACCCGTGCTTTCTTTTTAATTGTCCTGACCATCATTGGTCCGCTCTCGTTTGCCCTGGCCATTTTCACCGGGTTTCAGGATAGCCATTTGATGTGGATTGCCCGGTATGTGCAGATCTCGCTCTGGTTTCCCCTGGCTAATATCTTGGGAACGATTGTTACGTTCCTCCAGGGCAAAGTCATCACCCTTCAGTATCTGGAACTGGTCAATAACGTACCCGACGAGGCCCAGAGCGGTGAGCTTATTTACATGGTCTTTATGATCATTGCTACCCTGGCTTACTTCACCATTCCCACGATTGGCTCATACATCATTTCATCGTCCGGCGTTGGCAGTGCCCTGCAACGAATGACGAATATGTCGACGGCTATGGTCATGAATGGAGCGATACCGGCAGCGGGTCATATGGGTGGGGCTGCGGTGGATGTAGGCAAAGCGGGGGTAGGTGTTGTTGGCGGGGCTGCTATGATGGGGCTGGGGGCAACCCTGGTAGCTGCTCGGGCGGTCGGACAAACAGCCTCTAACTACGGCTCCTACTATGGACAAGCCGTCAAACAGGAATACAACAATATGAGGAACATCACCAAAAATCAGGATTAATCATGGCCACTCAGGATCAAACCTTTTTTAAATCCCTACGGAATCTGGAGACTTCGTATCGCAACATTCGCATACTGGCCTTTGTCAGTGTGGGGGCCTTTACCCTGATTGCCATAGGAAGTCTGGTATTTGCGTACACCGTCAAAACGGATTCAGAAAGCAGAATCTACGTCGTTGAGCAGGGAAAGTCGCTCATAGCGGCTTTACGTAACGATGTCCGGGAGAATCGGCCGGTAGAAGGTCGTGACCACATCCGACGGTTCCACGAATTGTTTTTTACGCTCGATCCTGATGCCAAAAGCATCGAAGAGCATATCAATGAAGCGCTTCCTTATGCGGATGAAAGTGTATCACGTCTTTATCTGGACACCAAGGAGAAAGGGTATTACAGCCAGTTGATTCAAGCCTCGGCTTCGCAGGAAATTCAGGTCGACAGCATTCAACTGGATTTGAATCAATACCCTTATCACTTCCGAACCTATGCCCGCCAGCAAATCATTCGCCTGACCAACATTACGGTTCGTAAGCTTATCACCAGTGGGTACCTACGTAATGTGAGCCGGTCGGAGATCAATCCGCATGGGTTTCTGATTGAAAAGTTTGCCGTGGTCGATAACACAGATATTGAAGAACGCCTGCGCCAATGAGACACCTCGCTACCCTGATCACCAGAATGGGGGACTTCCTGATGAAGCTCTCCGATGGCGCGCGTAAAGCTCTTGTTTTTGGGCTCATGCTCCTGCTGGGGGGCGGGGCAATTTACAAATTGATTGTCAGCATCGACCGGCTTAATCAACCCATGCCAGCGGCCTCCCCTCAGCAACTCATTGAGCCCATGCAGCAACTCTTTCTGCAAACCACAACCAATGCCAGTCAGTATCAACAGGCTCGTCAGCAATACATGAAGCGTCTGGATAGCCTGGCTAAGCAGTATTCAACGAAAAAAAACCCTCATCAACCATGATCATAGCCCTATCATCAACGCACAGTGACGATGCGTTCTTTCGTAAACGGAAGGCCATGCTGGTTTTTCCGTGGATCGTTCTTCCGTTCGTATTTGCTTTATTCTGGATTCTGGGAGGTGGAAAAGGGGAGCGATACAAAGCCGAAGAAATAGCTGCGGGCAAGCCTGGAGCTGGTGGCTTTAATGCCAACGTGCCCAATGCCAAAACGGGTAAAATTAATGGCCGTGATGTAGAAGGTCCTGGCTACGGCAAAGCTGCGGTTGGCCAAGTTCTCTCCAGCTTCAGTCACACACGCCGGGATTCTGCTACAAGAGAATTAAAGTCTATCCCGGTGAATAATAGCGGTACGCCTACTGAGCATCGATCCAGCCTGGCAGCTGCGGCTACACCGGTTTCCGATCCGGGTACAACTCGTTTGTATACGGCCGCTCCGACCAGGCGGGTATCTTCTCGGAAACGAGCGGAGAAGCCTGGAGCTTATTATTATGATGCCCCAAAGGGTAGTACCTATTATACCGGTACGGATAAGCAACTGGAGTCTCAACTGCGGACCTATGAAACGAGTCGGCAAATTCCTCCACCGAATCCGTATGCTACTCAGGCGTCCATGCTACAACCTGCACAGGCCGGTTCTGAAGAAAATGCAGCGGCTGTTCGGTTAAGCGATAACTTAACCGCTAGTCGGTTGTCCGATCCGGTTGAGGCTGAAAGTCCTTTTTTAACGGCGCCAACCGGTGGCTCCCGCAAAGAACCTTCCCGCGCGGTCCTGAGTGGTGGCAATTATGGCCAGAAGAAAGTCATTGCCTGGATGATCCCCGTTGTGGTGCATGAAGATCAGGCGATTCATGATGGCCAGCAGGTAAAGCTGCGGCTACTCAAAGAGATTACGGCCGATGGCGTTACGATTCCTACCAACACCATTCTGCACGCGATTTGTCAACTCTCGGATGACCGTCTACGGCTAACGGTACGAAGTCTGCAACTGGGTGGCCAGCTTATTCCGCTCGATCTGGATGTCTATGATACCGATGGCTCAATGGGTGTAAACGTACCGGGTTTATCGCGTCAGGCCAGCGGTCAAATTCAGTCGTCAGCCATTCAGGGAATACAACTTCCTGGGGTTGGTGGGCTGGTTAATAACGTAGCCAATCAAGCCCGCATGAGTGCGTCAAATTCCGTTCGCCAGACCACGATCCGGCTACGGGCTGGCTATAATCTGTTCCTGAAGGCACAATAAACTACAGTTGAATAATTAATCTAAAGGTTAAAAAATTCTCAACTAAAGTGTAAAAATGTATCCAAAGTTTAAGAAAAACATCCTTTTCAATTCACCAAACACGCAGGTATCAGCGATGAAAAAGCGGTTTATGTTGCCCTTCTGCCTGGCTTTGGCCACGGCCCCAGTAATGGCGCAATTGGCCTTTGTGCTGCCCATGACTAATTCAACGATTCGGCCTTCCTACGCCCTCCAGGTGAGCGCTAATAAGACCACGCACATTATTTTTCCCTACGAGATCCGCTATGCCGATTTGGGCAGTAAAGACATTGCTGGAGAAGCGGTGGAAAAAGCTGGGAACGTATTTCGGTTGAAAGCCATGCATCAAAACCCGTTCATGGAAACCAACCTGACGATTGTAACGGCCGACGGACGGCTGTTCAGCTTTGTGGTCAGCTACAAGGATCAACCTGATGCAGTAACCTACGATCTGACGAAAGTGCTCCTCGATGGCGATGTATCAAAGTCAGCCAAGGTAAGTTCTGGTTCGCAGGCCCGGTTAGCCGATAACCTGAACCGTCAGGGTGAGCTGGCCATGCACAGCCGTCGGAAGATTCGGCACATTGGTTATAAAGCGCAGGGTATGAATCTGTACCTGCGCAACATCCTCTACAAGGACGATGTGATGTATGTGGTACTGGGTATGGAAAACGATTCGAAGCTCGACTATGGCATCGATTACCTGCGTACCTACGTCATGCAAATGAAGAAAGTAGGAGAGAGCTCCGCTACTCAGGATGTGCCGGTTGATCCCATCCGGATTTTTGATGCCAGTGAGATGGTTATCCCCCGGCATGATGAGCTGACCAAAGTTATTGCCATTGAGCGGCTAACGCTCGAAAAAGATCGTCGCCTGATAGTTCAGGTAGGGGAGGAAAGTGGCGGACGTCAACTCACGATTTCAATTGGTCCCGAAGAACTTGCAACGGCTCGTCCCTTATGAAAAATCGATTCACTACACTGGGGCTACTAAGCCTGCTCTGCCTGGCCACGGGTGCCAGCGCTCAAATCCATCAGGCCGGACAAACGACCATTGAATTATCCGCGGGTATAGTCGACGGATTTAAACTGCCGGGTCAGGATAATTTTGGCGTATTCGGTGGACTGTCCTATAGCAAATACAGATCGCTGAATACGTACTGGAAAGGCACAGTGCACCTCAATCAGAAATTCTACGCTTACGATAAGGAGTTGGTGCCGGTATCTCAGTGGCTGGGTGAGGCAACCTACTTTACGCGGGTGATGGGGCTGATCAATCGTTCTTGGGTGATCAATGTAGGGGGCGGGGTTGCTGGTGGCTATGAATCCATTAATCAGGACCGTGGTGAAGTGCAGGGCGCTACGCTGATGAACAAATCCGAATGGATTGTCGGCCCGACATTGGCAATTGAAGGGGAGTACATATTGACCGGTCGTACTATTCTGGTCGTACGGGCTCAGGAATACTATCTCTTCCTCTCCAACATTATCCCAACCCGCTTCAATCTGGGAGTCGGTATTAAATTCATTTTAGACACGGATTCCGAATACAAATGAAAAATCTCATCTACCTCGCGCTGATCGCGCTGGCCATGGGCTGCCAGTCGGAATCGTTAGATATTCGGGCGAACTACCGAATCAAGTTGAATGCGACCTATCCAGGGGTGAAGCTTAAGGTACATCAGCGTTACGCATTGCCCCTGGAGCTACTGACAGACTCCTACTATTCGGAATACGGCTACCAGCTTCAATTCTATCAACAGGCTGGCTTGGGTCGACTAGAAAAGGGTAGCGATTTGGAGCAATTACCCGTCCTGCAGAAAGTAGGCGTTCCCATACCACTTGGGAAATCATCCTGGCAGTATACGCCCGAGGCTACCGGTACCTCTCAAATTGTCTTGATCGCTCAACAGGAGCGGGGCTATACCCAGCCAGATACAGTCCGTTTAAATTTTCAGGTCGAACCCTAATCGATAACACGTACTCAATTGAAAAGGCTTCTACGTTTCCTTCTGAACCGCAACCGGTTCCTGCCTGATCCATTCCGGGGTATACTCATAGTAGGCTCATCCCGATCAGGCAAATCTTCCTTTAGGCCGTAATCAATCTTAAATCAAACCAGATATGAAAACTCTTTTTATTCCCATTCTCACCCTAGCTTTACTAAGTAGCTCCCTGGCCAATGCCCAGAGCGCCGGTGATGTGTTGAATATTGCTCTGAAGGGGGACGCCAATACCGAACAGGCGGCTAAGCTGGAGCTGATCCGTATTCTCCAGGAGCGGCTTAATAAGCTAACCGTCGCTCAACTCAACTCCCGGGTATTGGTCTCTACAGGCGTTAAGAATTATTACAAGGTTGGCGAAATCTTGCAGATGCATGATAAGATGTGGGGTCTGCGCGTGCAGCTGACCAATGAAGCAGATGCCCTGGCTAAAGCGAATCCAGGCTTTGGAGAAGCGGGTAACAATTTTGTCTGGACCTATATGCGCCAGTTCAACGAAGCTATGAGTACCGCAGGAGCGATTAAAACCCAACTTGGTACGTTAATCAAAGATGGTAAACCCATCGCTTTGCCCCCAATGCCGACGTTCAGTATATCGCCTGCGAGCTCCACGGATGACATGGTAGGCTCATTTGCCTCAACCATGAACGGCATTATGTCGACATTCGGTGTAAAATCACAGGACGACATCAATAATCTTTCGGCCGATAAAAGGGCTGCATTTGACAGTGCCGTAGCAGCCGCAAAAGCTGACTTTGAAAAGAATTTAAAGGAGTCTATGGCAGCTACAACAAAGTCTTCCCTCACTCTGTTAGGCAATGTCGTCGGCACATTGTTTGGCGTACCAGGGGCGGGCTCACTCATCGCTGGCATAGCTAGTGGTAACACGAGTGCCATATCTGGTTTAGTAGGTTCAATCGTTGATAAGTTTGCGATACCAGACGAGTATTATGATTCGGAGACGTTGAAGCTAACGGATGCTGAGCGGCTCAAGATGATCGATGAGCTGCATACGCGTATTTCCGAATGCTTTCAGAAAGGCATGGCGCTGAGGGCAAATATGAACTCTGAGGTGAAGAAACGGTACGAGAACATTACGCAATCGCGTAATGAAACGATTTTATACGGACCTAAAAAGTAGCGACCGTCGCACGGTTGGAAAGGGAAATGAAACGATACGCTAGTTATTTTTTTGTGTTGGTGTTAATGGTAAGCTTATGGACTTGTGGTAAGAAAGATCCAGACCCACAGGCCCAGCTACCTGGTTACCTCCGAATTCCAGCTACCTTGACCGGCTATGTTGGTTCCGGGCGTATTGCCATCAGCGGTGGACTAAATCTACTGGCTGAGGGGCCAGAAGCTCAGGATGCCTCCACAAAGACCTATATGGGTGTATCGGGAAAAATCGTCATCGGGGATATCACAGCCAATTTCACCGTTGGGCAGCCCAGAACGTTTGCGGAATCCTATGCCGTGCCAGCAGCGTATCAATCCAATGGGCAGTTATTAGTGATTAACGCCATTGATCCCGGCACCTACCCAATGGGCTTCGAAACCAGGCCAACACCCACCGGCGCGCAGGCGGATCTGATCCTGAACCTGCCCGGGCCCCAGCTGTACCAGGCCAGATCGGGCACCTTGACGATCTCTGAATCGACGCTCGTTAAAGCCGAAGGCCAAAACAAGCTGTATCGCATTCAAGGTAGTTTTCAGGCCGCTCTATTCGGCACTGGGGTTGGCCTTCCTTCGACCAAGGATTACGCCGTTACAGGCACATTTGATTTGCTGTTAGTCGAATAACATCTCCTTACCCAGACATCTTCATGGTACCTATATTTTTACAGAAACGCCGACCTGGTGGCCAGGTTGCCCGGTTACTTGTGACCCTATGTATTCTCGTGTTTGCTGTTGGCTTTTCGTTGCTCCTTTCGCTGGTTGTCGTTGAACGCAGTCTGAGCCGGGATAGTAAGCTGATCCTGATAGCGGTTGTCTTAGTTTTAACGCTGCCCATACTAGGCCTTTTTGAACGACTTAAGCGATAGGGAAGATTTGCCTGAAGTTCTTTACCGGTTGGGCAATTGTACTCAATTGAGCCGTATGAAGAACAGTATATGCCGTGCTGTGATACGGACAGAATTTTAAACCATAACAATTTGTAAACTTGTAAAATGGTAAATTAATTTACAAGAAAAATAATAGATAACTTTACAAGTTTACAAATTTACAAAGATTTCACATTTTACTCGAATATTGATTGACTCCCATATTGCTAGAATGCACTATTTGTATTAAGGACCTCTATTTCTCTATAATTCTTTTCATTATTGAGTTATTCATTCATAATCATATCCCCAAAAATGGCCCCTATGGATTTGACTGACCCAGTTCGAAGGGTTGGTCCCTGAGGAAAAAGTGAAAGTGTTGATTGGGCTGTTTTAGCCTCCGGTTTGGTCTTAGGTTTGGAATCTTTTAACTGATCGATCCCCAGCGATTTGACCAGATAAGCGGTTGGATTCTTGACATTTTGGCGAACCCCATTGGCTAATTCAGAATCAATCCGGAAAAAAGTATCCAGCAGGCTATGGTCCGACAAAATACGATCTTTTTGAAAGCCCTTCAGCTTATAGTTCTTCATTAACTGCCATGCTGTTGTGTAGGCTTCATTAATGGACATATTATTAACCGTTCGCTGATCCTGGCTAACAGCCTCGGCTGCTAGCTGCTTAGCTGTTTTTACAAAGAAAGTCAGTTCGGACACTTTCTTGCCTTCTTTTTTAGTAGCCTGCCATT
>CAXTJJ010000202.1:0-9720 GCA_964244155.1 uncultured Spirosoma sp. | reverse complement strand
GAGCGCAAAGTTCCGTTCTCGACCAACCAGTTCGCCTTTTCGCTGGGAGGCCCGATCATCAAAGACAAGCTGCACTTTTTTCTCGTCTGGGATCACCAGCAGGATTCGCGCCCGTTGATCATTGCCGACGTTCAGACACCCGCCGATGAAAGCCGGTTTCTGGTTACCCGCGCCACCCTCGACCGCTTTGTGAACATTGCCCGCGCTCAATATGGTACGGCCAACACGCCCCAGTATGGCACATTTGGTAAAGTTCGGGGCTCCGATGCGGCCTTTGCTCGTATCGACTGGCAGTTGAATGAAAAGAATCTGCTCACAGTCCGCAACAACTATACCAACGACCGCAATAAGCTGGGCCTGGCCGACAACACGGCGATTAACATCTACGAGTCATATGGCAACGATTTTAACGTGGATAACAGCCTGCTGGCCACCCTGCGCACGTCGCTCAACCCGCAATTCACGAACGAATTAAAGGTTCAGCACTTATACACGCACCAGAAAAGTGCCCCCGGCGATCAGCTTCCGGAAGCCAACATTCCGCGTAACATTGTCGAAAACGTAGCCTCTACCATTAATGGAGCCAGCCGGTCGACCAACATTCAGATGGGTGGCCACCGCTTCGCTCAGGAAGGTTTCACCAATAATGTAGTTCAACTGGTCGACAACCTGTATTATAACACCAACAAGGCACAGTACACCTTCGGGGTTGACCTGATGTATACCCATGCCAAGTCACTGTATGGCAGTGAAGTCAACGGTCGTTTCCACTATACCGTAGATGGTGCTGCTTCAGCTCTGGACAAGTTTGAGCTAAAGCAACCGTACCGCTACTTCCGGGAAGTTCCCTTGGTGGCCGATCCAAGTGTGGTGGGCAACACACTCAACGCCGGGTTGTATGGTCAGATGAGTACAAAGCTGGCTCAGGGTCTGGACATGACCGCCGGCTTGCGGTTCGATTATGCCGTGTATCCAAAAGCGGCTTTCAACCAGGTCGTATACGACGATCTGAAACTGCGCACCGATAATCAACTCAAGACCTTTGTGGCACAGCCCCGCTTGCAGTTAACGTGGGATGTTCGGGAACAGCACAAAGACTTCATCCGTTTTGGAGCGGGTATCTTTGCCTCCGACATCAACAACTACGTCATTATCAACAACCTCACGTTCGACGGTAAACATTACGGAACGGTAGACGTGCGCGCTCCGAATGTACCCACGCCGGATTTTGCCGCCTACCGGGCCAACTACGCCAGCATTCCCTCGCTGGCTGCGTTTCAGTTGCCTACGATTAACATGACGGGTGCTGATGCGCGCGTACCGGTACTCTACAAAGCCAATCTGTCGTATACGCACTACCTCACCGACAAGTTGAAAGTTAGCTTAACGGGTTATGCCTCGCTGGCCCGTCATAACTACACTTATGTAGATCGTAATCTTGTAGCAGAGCCGTTCTTCCGGTTAGCCAATGAAGATAACCGGGGTGTTTATGTACCGCTGAACACGATGCCCGCCAACGGTGCGGCCGACTGGCAGCAGGGCCGCATCAGCCAGCGGCTGGGCCGCGTACTGGAACTGGGCAGCCAGGGTAAAGTCAACCAGTTTGCCGTTGTGCTCGATGGAACCTACCAGTATTTCCGGGATGGTGAAATTTCGGCCAGCTTCACCTGGAACGATACCAAAGACAACACCTCCTTTAACGGCAACGTAGCCAACACAGCTACCCTATCACAACTAGTCAAAGACGATCCAAGAAACCTGAGCCAGATGACCTATTCTGACAATCAGTTCCGCAATAAACTGGTCGTATACGGTACGCTGCCCTCTTTCTACGGCATCTCGGTAGGCTTCCGGTATTCAGGCATTGGCGGCACCCGCTACTCCCTGCTGTCGGGCGCCAACAACAATGGCGACTTTGTGGGCACCAACGACCTGGCCTTCGTTTTCGACAGAAACAGTCCGGAGACACCCGCCAACATACGGACCGGTTTACAGACCCTGCTGGATAGTCCTACCGCGAGTCAGAGCCTCAAAGATTACGTCAGTGCGTATTCGGGCAAGATTGCCGAACGCAACGGAGGCATTAATGGATTCTACGGCATTTTCGACCTCCGGGCCAACAAGCGGTTCCTGTTGTTTAAGAAACGGCAGTACTTCGATTTGTCGGTAGATGTCTTCAATGTGGCTAACCTGCTGAACCGCAACAAAGGCACAAACCTGTCGTTGGGCAGTCAGGCGTTGTATGCGCTGGGCATTCCGGCATCGGGTAGCAATGCGGCCGTTCCTGCTTTTAGCCAGACAACCCGGCAGTTTAACTACCGCGTAAACGCAACGGGTGCCGTTACCCCTTCGGGTGATCCTTTCCAGATTCAGATTGGCGTGCGGTATGGCTTTTAAAATCTAACTGCAAAGCCGCAAGGGGAAGGTGCAAAGGTCGCAAAGCATGTCTATCCCTTGCGACCTTTGCAGCTTCCCCTTGCGGCTTTGCGGTTAAAAAGAGACCCTTATGAAAACTAAACTAACACTAGGCTTTTTATTACTTGCCCATGTGCTCATGGCACAACCCAAATTCAACCGCGAAGGGCATCGGGGCACCCGCGGGCTGATGCCGGAGAATACCATTCCAGCCATGAAAAAAGCGATGGATCTGGGCGTGAATACGCTGGAACTGGATGTGGTCATCTCGAAAGACAAACAGGTGGTGGTCTCGCACGACACCTATATGTCGTCGGATATTGCACTCAAGCCGGATGGAAGTCCGGTAACGCCGGAGGAACAGAAAACGATTAACCTCTATCAACTGACCTACGCCGAGATCAAAAAGTTTGATGTGGGTAGTAAGCCGCATCCTCAATTCACTCAGCAACAAAAGTTTAAAGCATATAAACCACTTCTTTCCGAACTGATCGACTCGGTCGATACCTATGCCAAAACAAAGGGTCTGCCCCTACCCATGTTCAATGTTGAGATTAAATGTGCCCCCGCAGGCGATGGAATTTCTCATCCCGAACCAACGGAGTTTGTCAATCTGGTAATGGCCGTTCTGAACAAAAGCAAGCTGGGTAACCGGTTGATCATTCAATCGTTTGATGCTCGCCCCTTGCAGTTGATTCATAAACAGTATTCAGCAATTTCGCTCTCCTACCTGACCGCAAATGCAAAGTCACTAGACGAAAATCTGGCAACCCTTGGCTTCAAACCGAATACATACAGCCCATACTATAAAACGGTAACGGCCGAAACGGTAAAAGCTTGCCATCAACAGGGGCTATCCATTATTCCCTGGACGGTCAATACCAAAGCAGAAATCGACAGCCTGAAACAAATGGGGGTAGATGGCATTATTTCCGATTACCCTAACCTGTTTTAAGCGTTAGCGGTGTCAGGTAGGCCTACAGTAGAGCCATGTCGGTTTCGTAAAACCGACACGGCTTTAACCCAAAAACAGGAAAGGGTATAATCGTACAGGCTTTAACGATGAGTGTCAGAATGATTGCGTACCTACGGCACGCGGGTGGACGCGGAAGGACCCCATTTCTACAAACATCTCGTCGCTATGCGACTAATTCACTACCTCAATAAGTCTGGGAAAGCTTGTGCTTTAGGATAGCAGAACGATTTTTCCGTTTACCGTCCCATAACCAGCCTTGTCTGCGCCGGAGCACTCTCGGCATCCTGCAACTGAATACTCAATGGGTCGTCTTTGTGCTGGGTTCTGTCAATTGCCACGGTGAAGGTATGAATGCCCTGCGGCAGATCGACTACTAAGCCGTTGCTCGTCAGTTTGACCGGTTTCTGGTCGACCCAGGCGGTGAGGCCCGCCGTTGTGTTGAGGGATAGGCTCACATTTCCCTTACTGACCACTTCAATGTCAAACCGGACGACGCTGTACGATTTGTTGGCGCTGGCAACAATGACGGGTAATTCGTCGATGGGCAAATCGCCGGAAACTTTACTGTAGGCCGGTTGGAGAGCCAACTTCGTATTGTCCTTCACGACAGCACCAACCCCCTCTTCCCGCAATTTTCTTATTAATTCCTTGGTGTTCGAAACAGTGTTCCAGCGACGAACGAACCGGGCGGTGGGTACGCGAAACTTACCTGACTCACCCATTTTAGACAGAAATCCCAGCAGGTTGATAAACTCCTCTTTGTCCAGACTGGCCGTTAAGCCCGCAGGCATCAGCGAACCCGGCACTTTCTCAATAAGATTGACCTGGCTTTTGGGAATAGATATCTCCGACCCGGTCACATCGCGCATCACCAGTTCAGACGTGCCGTTACTGACCAGATAACCAAGTACTTCGCTGCCATCTTTCTTCACTACACGCTGGAGTTCGTATCCTTCTTTGATGGACAGGTTCGGGTAGAGAATGGAGCGCGTGATGGTTTCGACAGGTGAGCTTGTGCCGAGGCTGCTTAGGTCAGGTCCAATCCGACCACCCGCCCCACCAATGGCATGGCAGGTCAGGCAGGTCAGGTTGCTTTTTCGGAATACCATTTCCCCTTTGATCGGGTCGGCGGTTTCTTTTACCGTCTTGGCCAGACTGGTTATCTCCTCCGCCGTCAGTTCCTGCGGCATTTTTTCGACGGGCAGCACCCCGCCGGAGGCTTCAAGTGCCTTCGCCAGTTGTTTTACATCGTCGCTGTTACGGCGGTTAAAAGGCACATTACGCTGCATCGCCTGCCGACCGGCAATAGCCATTTTTTCGGGTATTTTCCGGGCACTCAATTCATCGGCCAAAGCCTGTGCCCCTTGCTTACTGGCTAAAAACGCTTTGAACAGGCCCGATATATCGGTTTGTTCGGGTAACGTCCGCAACAGGTCGGCACTAATCCGGGCGGCTTCGGTAGCGTTGACCGACACCAGTTGCGAAGCCGCTGCCAGCCGTAGATCGGTTGGATTTTTGCCTGTTGCCAAGGTAGCCAGCGAGGCTTTGGCTTTGTCGTTGTTTAGGGTAGCCAGCGCGCCCAGGGCAGCTTTCTGTACCGCTTTATCGCCTTTCTGAGCCACACTGACGAGCGTACCATTCAGCTCGTCCAGATGCCAAAGCCCAATCAAGCGAATGGCGCTGGTTGCCACGGCTTCGTCGTCGCTGTCGATAAAGTCCGTAATCCGGTCCAGGTCTCCGGCTGGTTTAACACCCCGACTGGCGGCTTCTTCCAGTGTACCGAGTACCATAGCAACCTCACTCGCCGAACTGCCTTTAACCTGTATCTCTTTTCCAAACAGCCCCCCCACGTCAGCCGCACTACCGAATTTCGCGATCGATCCGAGTACATCCTTCCTGTAATCTTCCGGTACTTTACCCTGCTGGTACAATTGTCTTAATCGCAAAACGGCCTCCGGACTGCTTACCGATTTCAGCGCAAAAACGGTCTTCCGGGAGTCCCCCAGGAAGTTAGGGTCTGTTTTCAGGCGGCTTGCCCAGAAGGTCTCCCCTTCACGAACGGTTTGCCAGAGGGCATAATCGAGAAACTCATCCATCGGATTGTTCAGTACTGACAAGGCCGTGCGGACTGCTTCGGGCGTTTTAACCTTTCGCAGGGCAATAACGGCTTCCATCCGTACCTGCGGGTGTTTGTCGGACACCGCCTTTGTCAGCAGCGCCGGTACGTTGGTGAGCTTAGGATACCATAATTCCAGGGCACGCAAAGCAGCAGCCCGCGCCTTATGGTTTTCGGCGTTCAACAGTTGCACCAGCAGCGGCTCGTTCACCACTTCGAGGGTTTGATAGACCCAGAGGGCTTCCAGCAGATTGTGTTCGTAATCGGGATTGGCTTTGTCCAGTCCCTGTATCCACTTCTGAAGTGCCGGAACTACCTCAGTGGCCCCATGCGCTTTCAGTATCTGCTTCGCCTGCGAACGGGTCCAGTCTTCGGGCAGTTTAAGAGCGTCTAACAATTCCGGTACGCTGGCTTTCGTTAGTGCTGGTTTTTTTACCAACGGCCGGTTTTTGGCAACGATACGCCAGATGCGCCCGTGCTGCTGATCCCGGCGCGGATCGTGAAAATCGACTTCGCCATGCTGAATGATGGGGTTATACCAGTCGGCCACATAAATGGCACCATCCGGCCCTACGGATATATCGACAGGGCGAAACGCGACATTATCCGTCCACATCAGGTCTTCGACCTGCTTGGACGCATAGCCGCTACCCTGCTCTTCCAGCTTAAAACGGTTGATCCGGTTGGCCCGGAAGTCGTTGGTAATCACACTTCCCTGCCAGGATTCGGGCAGGTGCCGACCCGAAATCACTTCCAGTCCACTGTGTTTAGGCTGCCCCGGATTCAGGCCGCGGAGAATGCGGGCGGCACCCGGTGAGGTGAGGAACGTAGCCCCCGGAAACGCATAATTGATGCCCTCGAAACCAGCCCCATCGGTCAGGAACGACTGTCCCCAGCGGTCGAATTGTAACCCCCACGGATTGACAAGCCCCTTGGCATAGATGTCCAGTTCGAGGTGTTTAGGGTTTAACTGCCAGACGCCCCCCCCTTCCAGCCGCTTAATACCCGAGGGCGTTTCGACGTGGCTATAGATGTAAATGGACTGGTTAAAATACAGCAGCCCTTCGGGTCCCCAGCGGAAGGTATGAATGAGGTGGTGGGTATCGGCCGTACCAAATCCGTTTAAAATACGGCGTTTTTTATCAGCTTTCCCGTCGCCATCTGTATCCATAAAATGCAGGATTTCGGTTGAATTGGCGACATAAACACCGCCATCGCCGGGGAGAATTCCCGTTGGGGTCAGCAGCCCTTCGGCAAAAATGGTCGATTTATCGGCTTTGCCATCGCCATCGGTATCTTCGAGGACAAAGATCTTGTCATTGGCCGTTTCGCCCGTTTTCAGGTGAGGATAGGCCGTACTGCTAACCACCCATAACCGACCATCGGCATCCCAGTTCATCTGAATAGGCTTGGCCACCAGCGGTTCGGCGGCAAATAACGTCACCTCAAAACCGTCGACGACCTTGAAGGATTCCAGCTCGCGCTTCGGGTCCGGATCGGGATCATCTTTTCGATCTACCTGGTTGATGGCCGAAGTAATCAGCAGAACGACAGAAAACAAGCTAATTCTACGGAAGAACTTTAGTGCCCAGGCACTGTTCATAACGTTCATATTATTTCAAGAGGGAAAGTTGATACACGCTGGGTTTAGGCTTGCGGTTCACGGCAATCTGTCCTTCCAGCCACTTAATGAGAATACTCTGCTCTTCGAGGCCCTTCGCATGGCGCCCCTGCTCATAAGAGCGAAATCCAAGAATATAGGTCGTATTCAACGGGCGATACTGAAAGAAAAACAGCTCGTTCTTTTTCAGTATCATCTGCCGCAGCTCACGGACCTGTTCAAAGCTACTCCCCTGCCGGATGGGTACACCTTCTTCCCATTCTTTTGCCGAAGCCGTCAGCACCTCTTCGTTATCGGCGGTGAGTTTATAAAACCCTTTTTTCAAGCCTGTTATTTTAATAATCTGTTCTTCCTCAGGAAGCTCCTTTGCGTCGATGGGGGTGGGCAGCGGCAGGTAACGTTCGTCTATAGTAAACGTAAGTTTCTCGTTCGTATTTCCAGAAGACACCCGTTTGGCAGGCCCTGTAACCTCCGCCGTCTGTTTGGCTGTAGCAATCGAAATCGGCGTTGTGCGGGGTCCCAACCCCAGGCTTCGTTCAAGGATCGCGGTCAGGTGATAGTACCCCGTTTCGTTGAGGTGGATACCGTTATCTGTCAGGGAAATTTGTTTGCTGATGGCCTGAATGGGTTTGAACAAGTCGATATACCGCTTGCCTCGCTCCGACGCCATCTTCGCAATGGCCGACGCATAGACCTCCAGCATGGTATTCCGTTTCGGCACACTTTGCGCAGAATCGGCAGCCAGGATTGGAATCGGCGATAACAGAATCGCTTTAGCCCCCAACTGATCAATTTTATCGAGCAGTTTGCCCAGCCCTTCGGTAAAAGCGGGTAGACCAGCCTCACCGTCCTGCGCTTCAATTCCGCCATATGCAACAAAAACCAGAGTTGGCTGGGCTTTGGTCAGGTGTTCCATCAACAGTTCATAGCCTGTGGGCGGGTTGGTAATGGTGCTTCGGGCCACTCCATACACATTGTCGCCGGTCCAGCCAAGGTTCCGAAAGGTAACATCGCGGTCGGGCCAGCGGGTAGTTAGGGCTAACTCAAGGTAACCGTACTGAAAATCATTTTCGAAGAGCGAGTTTCCCAGAAAAACGACCCGCTCACCATTTTTCAGGTCAAACGGAGACTTGGTCGATTCTGTAGCCGTCTGGGTATTATTTTGAGCAACGGCCAATCCGAAGGGAAGGTAAAGGGACATCAGCAAAAAATACCCCAGCGTAGCCGAAACCTTCATTTTTCTCATGCTTTTAATGTCAACGTGAATACGCAGCACACCCTTTGAGTGTGTTCCATAAAGAAGGGAAGAGTACTAAAGTCTTACTCTTAATTGGTGCCGTAAAAACATGAAAACAAGGGCTGGCAGGTAGCATACACATCACAGTGCCCCGGCCGCAGGATTTCAATTCCGCACAGGTACGATTAGAAGCGATTTAGGCATACACTCTTTACATACACCTACCCTGCCCAACTTTCCCGATCCAGACTTCGGTACTGAATGGCTTCGGCCAGATGCTCAATCCTGATATCTTCACTGGCAGCCAGATCAGCAATGGTGCGGGACACTTTCAGGATACGGTCATATGCACGAGCCGACAAGCCTAGTCGCTCCATGGCCGTTTTAAGCAGAGCCCGTCCTGCATCGTTAATCACGCAGATTTCTTTGACCAGTTGTGAGGGCATCATAGCATTGGAGTAAATGCCTGCATGATCGGAGAAACGGGTTGTTTGAATGGCCCGCGCCCGGATGACCCGTTCCCGAATGACCTCGCTGGGTTCGGCGGGACGGTTGGCGGTCATCTGATCGAAGGAAACAGGGGTCACCTCCACGTGCAGGTCAATGCGGTCGAGCAAGGGCCCGCTTATCTTCGCCAGGTAGCGCTGTACTACGCCCGGCCCGCAAACACACTCTTTTTCAGGGTGGTTGTAGTACCCGCAGGGACAGGGGTTCATGCTGGCGATGAGCATGAAACTGGCGGGAAACTCAACGGCCCATTTGGCCCTCGAAATGCTCACCTTACGGTCTTCGAGCGGTTGGCGCATCACCTCCAGAGCCGAGCGTTTGAATTCAGGCAATTCGTCCAGAAACAGGACGCCGTTGTGCGCCAGAGAGATCTCACCAGGCTGAGGAAAGCTGCCACCACCCACTAAGGCCGCGTCGGAAATGGTGTGGTGGGGCGACCTGTAGGGTCGGGTAGCAATCAGCGTCGCCCTGGCCCCAAGCTTACCCGCCACGGAGTGAATCTTGGTTGTCTCCAATGCCTCCTGCAAAGTCAGAGGTGGCAAAATACTGGGCAAACGCTTGGCCAGCATGGTTTTTCCAGCACCCGGCGGACCAATCATGATTACGTTATGCCCACCAGCGGCTGCAATCTCCATAGCCCGTTTAATGTTCTCCTGTCCCTGCACGTGCGAGAAATCGGCATCGTAGGCATTGACCTGACTCATGAACAGATCGCGGGTATCTGTTTCCAGCGGTGCGATGTCTTTTCGGCCTTCAAAAAAGTCAATAGCCTCCTGAATGGTCGTAACGCCGATAACATCCAGCTGATTGACAATTGATGCTTCCTGTGCATTTTCGATGGGCAGCAC
>CAXTJJ010000201.1:0-9731 GCA_964244155.1 uncultured Spirosoma sp. | reverse complement strand
GCATCAGTGGTACACATTACCGGCTGAACCCCGGCGAGTTGATTCCGGGCAACAGTCAGGTCGTTAACTACCAGAAAACGCCCATTGAACAGGCACTGGAAGTCGCTGTCCACGCCGAAGATGAGATCAGTCTGTCCGACAAACTGGCCGTATCGGCGGGGCTGCGCTATTCGCATTTTCTAAATCTGGGTCCCTCGGTGGTACGCCGATATGCAAATGGCGAAGTGCCTGACGCGACGACGGTGGTGGATTCGACGGTGTTCGGGGCCGGGCAGGTGAGCAAACAATATGGCGGGCTGGAGCCCCGGCTGGGGCTGCGCTATACCCTGACGCCCAACTCGTCTATCAAGCTGGGCTACAACCTGATGCGCCAGTATTTACAGGTCATTACCAATACCACCACGCCGTTGCCTACGTCGCGTTGGAAAACATCCGATGCGCATATTCAGCCGCAGGTGAGCCAGTTGTGGTCGGCGGGGTATTTTCAGAATTCGAAGAACAACATCTTCGAACTGTCGGCAGAAGTGTACTGGCGAAGCACACAGCACATTCTGGACTACAAGCCGGGAGCTGACTTTTTGCTACAGCAATACCCTGAAACCCAGCTGCTGCCGGGCAAAAGCCAAGCCTATGGACTGGAGGTGATGGTGTCCAAGAAAAAGGGGGAGCTGACGGGCTGGGTCAATTACACCTTTGCTCGCACGCTGAATCAGGTGAACCAGGGTGTTAATTTTCAACAGCGGATCAACGGGGGCAACTGGTATCGGGCCAATTATGACCGGCCACACAGTCTGAACATGAGCCTGACCATTAACCAGGGTCGAACGCATAGCTTTTCGTTCAATTTTGCCTACAGCACCGGTCGACCTTACACGGCACCGGAAGGATTTATTCTGTATCAGGGCCGGACGTACCCCTACTATAACGAGCGCAACCAGTACCGGTTGCCCGACTATCACCGGCTCGATTTTGCCTGGAATATCTACAACCCGAGCTTGAAAAACCGGCGCTGGCAGGGGCGCTGGACGTTTACAGTGTATAACCTGTACGGGCGTAAGAATGCGTATTCAATTTTCTACCGAACGGAAGGGCAAGCTACAAACCCGTATCAGCTGACCATTTTTGGCGCACCGATTCCAAGTTTGACCTACACTTTTGAGTTTAAATAAATTGGTCTTCTAGTGCCACGAAGAGTAGGACGTGGTATGAGTCATTCAACTATAGCCCGCAGATTTGGAACGTCTGCCCGGCAACGCTTATGGCGTAGCCAAGGGCTGACTTAACTGAGCCTTGGCGGAACAGGAAATGCCCAACCCTGTCAATCACACATACTACTTATCCACTATTCTAAGTAGGTATTTCATGAATTCTTTGAAAAAATGACTTACCTTAACACGAATAAAAAAAGCTCAATGGAGTAGCTCTGTGCGTAAAAATGGGATTGGCTTTCTAATTCAAATGCTTCTGATAACAGGATTGAGCTGTTCTTCCGACACCAATCAACGTCAGGCGACAGTACCGGGCAATCACTTAAACGTGTCGCCCAAGCAATCAACTTCCGGGTTTTGCCGCCAAATTATCTGGCAGGAGGCCAATGCCAATCGGTACATTTACCTCTTCGACTCGCTTCAGCGTCTCATTACATGTACTGCTCAGGAGGAGAGTGTTGGTTATAAACCATTTACCCTCGTTCAGCAATTGGCCTATAACAAACAGGGATGGCTGGAATGGGTACATGGACAGGAAGATTCCAGCCATTATAGCTATAAAAAAGGTCGCTTGGCCTCAATTGACTTTTTTCAGGAGGGACGCCATATCTATCGGTATCTGCTCCATACAAACGCTCAGGGTCATCTGGTCGAACTGCGCGGCATACCCATTAACAACAGTGGCTTGCAGGGCTATTCGACACGCTACCAGCTCGACGGACGGGGACGGTACGTACAACTTGAGGTATTTAATGACAAAGGACAATTGTACTATCGGGTTATCCAGCGCGATTTCGTGGCTATTGATAATCATCTGGCCAAAGCTATGCGGATGCATGGAATTCCCTATGACCTTAACCGCAGCCCCTGGCCTAGCTGGGGTAAACAGTTTCCCGTGAGTGAACATTTAGCCGGCCGAATTGAGACATATCGCTATGCCGCCCCCCAAACACCAGCCCGTCTGATCAAACGTGCGGACGTGTCGGTAGCGTTTCTGTATAATCAGCGAGGCTATATAACCCGCCACGTTAGCACCGATGCATTCACTTCCATGCTGGATACCATTCGCATTACCCACTTAGATTGTCCCTGATCAATGGCCACGATCATCAAAAATCTTTCTACCGAAGTTGAAGGCACAACTTTAAGCGGTTTCTGCAAACTCTATACCTTACGACACTTTGCCCTTCGCTGATGGCTACACGCGCCGGACTATTAATTTGGTTAATTATACTGGGTGTTGTTTGCCACGCCCAAACCCCAAAAGTGGGTGCTGATGTGATCCGCTTCCGTCAACGCATGGCATCATTGCCAACGGTGCAGCGCCTAAAGCCGCTGTTTGACTACAGTCGAGATTTGATTGGCCAGTCCCGTTTTAAAGAAGCCCGATCACTGGTTCATGAAGGCCTGACAATAGCCCGTCAAGCCCGTATTCCTGAGTGGATCGCTCGATTCTATGCTCGGTTCGGTTTTCTGGAATCCAATCTGGGCAATCATATTGGTGCTATTGACCATTACTTACAGGCGTTGACAATCGCTCAGTCAGTCTATGCTTACGACCAGCAGCAATTACTCAGCTTTAATCTGTATGCCGAATATGAGGCATTGGGCGATACGGCTAAAAGCAGGCAATATCAGAAGCTGGCTAATTCGTCAGTGCATGAGCCTAATCAACCCGTCCTGGCCCTGGGGAATTACATGTATAAGTCTAGTCAGGCTCAACTAAAAGGTCAAGTCGATTCGGTGGCGTTTTTCGAGCGCCAAGCGTTAACGATGTTGTGGGCCAATCGGCAGTGGAACAATTTTTATTCGATGTTGGACGGATATGGGGTTACATTAGCCAGGTCGGGCCATTTTCGGGAGGCTGAACAAACCTTTCTCCGATGTCTGGCCTATGCCCAGCGCCAGAGCGACTATCGGCGGATGAAGTACGAATACTTACATCTGCCGGAGCCCCTGCTTCACTTGGGCCGACTAAACGAAGCACAGCGCTATGCTTTCTTAGCTCTCCGGTCTATTGAAGGTGATCCTGAACGAAGGGATGAACACCGAATGCAAGTGTATGAAGTATTGACGAATATTGCGGAGGCTCGGGGCCAGTATCAACAGGCACTGGCATACGAACGGCTTCGCAGCCACTATGCGGACCAGGTGCAGAACACCGACAAAATTCGTCAGGTAGCTGGGGTGGAATCCCGCTTCCTTATCGCTCAGAAACAAGCGCACATCGACTGGCTGAATCGGGACAATCGGCGGCAGTTGATCCTGATCAGCTGGCAGGCCGGTGGGCTGGTCGCTTTGTTGACTCTGTTGATTGTTGCCGGTTGGCAATATCGCTTGATTCGGCGGGTCAACGCCCAATTACAGACCACTAACCAGCTTGTCTCGAAAAATAATCAGCAGATTAGTGAACAGGCTGAACGGCAAACGGTGCTGATGCACGAATTACAACACCGGGTGAAGAATAATTTAGCCATTATTTCCAGCCTGTTACGTATGCAGTCCCGGCAGTTGGATGACTCCAGGGCGGTGCAGGCCGTACAGGAAAGCCAACGGCGGGTGGATGCTATCTCGTTAATACATCAGCAGCTTTATCAAAGCGATAACCCGGCCGAAGTCTCCATTAAAGCGTATGTGACAGAGTTGACCGAAGGCCTGCTGGTAGGCTATGGGTTTGACCCGGCTACGTTTGATTATACGATTGATGTGGCCGATTTACAACTGAATGTTGAGGTGGCAGTGCCGCTGGGGCTGATTCTGAATGAAGTGCTCACAAATGCCTTTAAGTATGCCTTTCTGACGCCGACATTGGGAGGTAATCAACAAGCAACTTGGCAACACCACCCGACACTGCTAATTCGATTACAACCAAGGTCAACCGGCGAACTGTTGTTGGAAGTACAGGATAATGGCCCTGGCCTCTTAAATCAAGTTGCCCCTGGCCGACGGGCATCCTTTGGACATCGGCTTATTCGGGAGCTAACGGCGCAGTTAGATGGGGAGATGAGCCTGACCAATCGCCATGGTACGTATTTTCGGCTTTGGATTCCTGCCGTAATTTGATGTTGCTGATTACGCCGTGATTGGAAGTCAATTCAGATTTAATTTACTCTAGGTGTATGTGACATTTCAAACTAATACCCAAGGGTGTAACAGGTCAACACCGAAAGGTTAACATTAGACAGGTCGACATTGGAATTGGCTTATTGTTGAAGTAGTTGTCTGAATTTACGACCCCTAGGATACAGATTGCAATGAAGAGTTATTGACAACGATCGTTCATTTATTGAGGTTTTTATAAGACATGAATTTTTAATATCTGTCCAATGTAATCCGTCGCATACGGTCATATAAACCAGAAATCAACTTAGCTTTTAGTCAACCGCTAGCATACGAGTATACGCCGAAGAACAAGTACGATCTGTTCACTGTTGCTTTGGTTCAACACATGATAATGATTCGTAGTCAGTACATGTTCTTCCAGCCCTGCTCTTGTGTAAGCATGCCACGCATAGTCCGGTTTGATATCTCGCTGATAATAAGACGTGTCAGTAGCTCTGAACAGCACAATAGGCCGTTCAACAGGGGTGCTTACCCGGACTTGTTGGCTGTACGTCTGGGCCGCAAATTCGGCTTTCTGTTGCCAATCCAATTGGGGCAGTGGAGGAGTTTTAGCCTGCAGACGACTCCAATAGCGTACCGTCAACTGTTGGATATTCGCTGACCATCTGAAAGTCTCGCTGGCAGTAAAAACCCGCAGTATCTTATGCCAACCTCGATTTATATCTTTCATGATTACTTGCGCCAAAGAGTATCGTTTGTATAAAGGAGTATCGATTAGCACCAGCCGATTCAGTTGATGCTGGGGTGATTGCCGATCCAGCCGTAAGGCTATTTCGTACGCCAGGATGCCGCCGAAGGAATAGCCAATCAATAGATTTGGGGCAGACGTATCAATCAAACGGGCTAGTGAATCATACAGGGCAGGCAGTGGCCTCAGTTGCTCAGTTTGGGTAAAAGCAGAAAAGTAAAGACAGTACAGGTTAGCGTGATTCCCTAGGGACTTTTCCAGCCAGAGATAAATTCGTTTGTCACCTGAAAGGGGAGGTATAAAATAAATATTGGGTCGATTCGCCACAGGTTGATTCAGGGAAATGCATTGAACGCCTGTTTCGGGGGGCGTCGTTATAAAGGCGGCCAATGCCTGGGGTGTAGGATAGGAAAAAGCCAGTTGCATCGGTAAAGACGTTCCTGTATGAGCTTCAAGGGTGGCCAGACAAGCCTCGGCCAGAAGTGAGTCGCCACCGAGATCCCGAAAGAAATCATCATAATCGGCAATGGGATCTGGGTAATTCAACGTCCGGGCCCAGATGGTTTTGATTTGATCCACTAACGAGAAGGTGGGAAAGGGGGATAAAGCCTGATCAGTTGACAGGGCCATTGGGTGCTGATGCAGTAGACCGGACCGATCAATTTTACCGGTCCGGGTACGCGGTAATTCCGGAATGGACTGGTAGAAGTCAGGCAGCATGATCATTGGTAAGCGCTCAGCCATCCAACGTTTCACGGTCGTTAACTCAAGCGTAGGCTCGGCCCGAAGAAAAGCCCGAATGAAGGGCTGCAGGGGGGGAGTTGGATCGCTCACCACAGCCACCTCCAAGACGCCGGGTGCCTGCCCAAGCACAGCCTCCAGTTCAAGCAAATTGATTTTCTGGCCGTTCTTCTTAATCATAAAGTCAGTACGGCCACACCAGAATAAGTGACCGGCTTCGTCGAGATAGCCCAAGTCGCCTGATGCATAGCTAACCAGCCCATCGACCTGGCGTTGGTAAGCTCGCTGGCTGGCCCCTGGATTGTTGGCATACCCAAACGGAATGCTCGTTGCCTGGACCACGATTTCTCCAATTTGTCCTGGTTCAAGCCAGTTGCCGGTTTCGGCCTGGATACGAACCGTGCGCCCAGTAACGGGTTTACCGACAGAGGCCAGGGTTGAATCCCAGCGGGTATCCGTCCGTATTTTCTGTTCAGTAATGGTCCGAGTCTCGGTCGTGGCGTAGGCAATTTGGAGCGTAGTTTGTTGGCCAAATTGCGCCTGAAATCCCTCAATATCTCTTCGGTGAACGGGCTCAGCCCCAATCGACAGGAAACGGAGTCGATCGAGGCTTTTAAAGTCAAACTCACTTGTCAACAGCAGCCGAAACGTACTGACAGAAAGTGTACTGAAGCTAATCTGCTCCCGCTGCCAAAAGGCAGGCAAGGAGAACACGCCTTCTTTTTTGAGATCGTGAATGACAAGAGTAGCCCCCGTCAGCAGGGCCGGAAACACACACGCCAGGGAGGCACTAAACTCAAAGGAGAATACTAGATCAATACGATCCGTAGGGCCAATCCGGTTGTCTAAAATCTGGCGATCCGTGTCGGTCAGCACGCTCTGATGCGAATGAATAACCTGTTTAGGCTCGCCCGTAGTACCTGAAGTCGTAAACAAACAAAACGGCGTTGTCGGTTCGATGACCACAGGGCCTGGACCAAATGAATGGGGCTGAATCGTGTCTGGCTGAATCAGCACCAGGGAGTCCGGCAACAAAGCGGGATTGACCAGACTCGCAGTTCCAATGAGCGCCAGGGCACCTACACTGTTTAGGATTAGGTTGATTCGTGACGCCTGTTCCGGATTAACCGAATAGTAGTAATTACCTGATAGAAGAATACCTAAAAGAGCTGCAATGTGATCAACCGGAGAGTCAATTAACACCGGAACGCACGAATGGCGAATCTCCAAATCCGTTAACTGACGGGCATACGCATTCGCTTGTTCTGCTAACTGGCGATAGGTGATCCGCCGACTGGTATGGCAAATGGCATCCTGATTAGCAAACTGCCTGGTTAATTGATCCCACCGTGCCTTAAATCCTGTGTTCATAAATCCAATAGCCTTTGAGAGGAGACAGACCTAGCCGACACATATTCTGATAGCTTTTACTGTCTTGGTAGGCCCAGGCTGAAATGCTTTTGGGCTGGTTCTGTAAACAATACCGAAGACGGCCGACCAAGGCGCTGGTATGATAGCCTTGATTTCTATACGGCGGGAGAATGGCCCCTCCTGCCAGCAGAAAATGATTGCTTTCTTGATAAAGCGTGGCAATGCCTACCGCCTGCTGATGGGCCATAACCCGGTAGAGCTGAATCGCCGATGACGTTAATAATTGGGCAAAATTGAGTGCCACGGGCTTGGCATCGGCTCGATCAGATTCAAAACCAGCCAGGTAATCCTGAGTAAAGGAATACAGAGTTGCAGGTGACACCGGTTCCAGTTGGGCAGCGGTTGGGTATTCATCTAATTTGTGAATCTGATGGGGTGCTCCCAGCAGAACCTGCTTGCCCTTATACCTATAGCCCTGTTGTTTCAACAAAGTATGGGGGGGTAACGGCGTCGTATCTTCAATCAATACCCGATGGGGAGTGTGTTGATAAAACGACTTGATATCCTCTAGAATTAGTGAAATCTGATCAGCATCTGAACAGACACAGTAGTTAAAATAATCGACATCGGCAAAGTGCAAACAAGTGTGAGAAGTCGTAAGGCAGGTTCGTATGCGGTCAAAATTGTGAGCCAGCGAAGCGTATTTGGATAAACGTTCAAGGTCGTATCGAACAAACAATTCCATTTCTAATTGATTAGTGGATGCCTAGGGCACTAGGCAGTTGCCATTTATTGACAAGTTGGCTAACCTGGTTTTACCCTGCTGACTATTCAATCAGCAGACGTCAATTGACTATTAGCCCAGCGACTTTAATGGCCTATAAGTCGATATGCAAGGTAGAGAAAAAGTTTTTGATGTGCGTTTGGCAAACTGCCCAGTCGCCTAAAATGTTAGTTTTTGTCCGCACGTATGCGACGAATAGTCGTTGACAATTATTAAATCACCAACCTTTTAACTGCCCATTTCAGGAAGAGGATAAGTAGACGCTCCACTATCTCACAAGGGAGCGATTTTACGGGACATCTATTTTTTAATATCTGTCCAATGCTATCAGTCGCATACGCATCTATGCTGTACACCCTTGATTTACAACCCTTTCATCGTTATTTATCCTCGCTCATCGTCACGTCATCGTACTCAAATTCTTTAAATTCCCTTCTGCGTTTTGGTTTTCCTTTCAATCTGTCACTATGATACTGCTTAGGGTCTTTTACTTTGACTCCGTACTTCCGTTGTATTCTATCTATCAAAGCACTATTTGCATACGAAGCAGGATAGGCTTCAGCAATTGTATTGACAAAGTTTTGAAGCGCATACTCCTCCTTTTTTTTTGCTTTATTTTTATGATCATCGAACTTAGGCAGTAAAAAATGATCGTCATTATAATAAACCCATTTACTGAGATTTGTTGGTTTGGAGCGCTTCTCAACGGTAAAACTTTCGACGCCTTTGTGGTCATACATACCTATCAAGTGATCAGTTATAATGGTCACTTTATTCGACCTGTCAGATGTGTCAAATACTTTGTCCCCAAGCCGTTCATAGTTGTGCAAAAATTTCCGATGCTGTCCTTCCGTTCGCCCACCGGGAACTCCACCCGATTCAACGGTTGACAATGGAATTAAATTTATAAAATTTAGATAAGCCGATATCAAATCTTCGAGCCTGGATTGCTGATTCCCGATATTTTCCGTTGAGAAGTTGCCTTTTGCCAGTCCCCATTCCAACGTATTTGAGCCTACCATAAGCGCCACCTGATGCTTTTGATTGATAATACCAGCATACTCCAATGCTTCGTTATCAAACGCTTCCGACGCCATATCCTTAAGTTGTTCATAAGCACCGGGAAGCGACTTACCCGTCAACTGACGACTTACTGCGTCCAGGTGAACTGCCCAGGCCGTTGAGTGTGCTCCCATTGTGCCACTGAAAGGACTTTTTGTGCGTCCTTGAAAATGAATATCACCAATTTTATCTTCCTCAGTCAGCAGGATAGTTGTTTGCAGATGAGTTACGCCCTGACCGAAGTCAGACTCTCCAACTGCCTCATAACTAGGTATCGACGATCCTATTTGATCTTTAGCAGACAATGTAAAATCTCCGCTAAAAGATGCTTTCCCAGTCAAAAGTGCTATTACAATGCTTACATCCGCTTTAAAATATTTTTTCAAATCGTACTTATCCAGATCTTCTTCAATAAGATCTACATCATCCATCTCGCTAAAGCTGTAAGCATATGGATAAGCCAAACGAATCGTGCGTAGAAAATTTTGTATAGCGAAAGCCCACAGTTCAGCGCGTTCGTGCGTACGGGCAGCACTTGGTGAATTTTCGAAAAATACCGTGGGTGTCTCAGTAGCGAACATCTGCCATAGTGTTGCACGGATCACCTCTTTGTACTCACTTATCTTTTTGGGAGCTAATTCGTTTTTAAGTAGTTTTCTGAGATTTGTATCAAGACCCTTCAGTTTTTCATCACCAAATTTGATTTCTTTGTCGGTGAGTGCATCAAGTGTTTCGATAGATTCGTCATCTTGTA
>CAXTJJ010000200.1:0-9747 GCA_964244155.1 uncultured Spirosoma sp. | reverse complement strand
TCAAAAACTCAATAAATCAACTGAAACTCGGGGTGCAGGCTGATGGCCCACACTAAATCCTGAATGCCTTCGGTAGTGGGATTTTTGCCCACTATTTTCTGAGCAACAGCCAGCTCTTTGGGTTTAGGCTCCCGTCCCAGCGCTTTCCAGTACAGGTTTTTCACCAGTACATCCGTTGTCGGGTAGGTCGCTTTCCAGGCCTGGGCACCTCGCTTGAGGGCCTCGTTGAATTGCTCGCCGTTAGTCAGTTCCAGTGCCTGCAACAGGTTGGCCTGCGACGACCGGCTGGTGCTGACCGTTTCGCGATTCGGGCGCCCCAAAGCGGTTAAAAATGGGTCGTTTTTCACCAAAGATGCCCGTGGAAACGGCACCTCTTTCTTTATATTTTTGGGAAACTGATCCTTCACAATGGATGTGTCTATATAGATCGGGCTGAACGCCAGACTCACCGCATCGGCAAACTGCTCAGCCGTAAGCCGACGGCGGACCATGCCCTGAAACACAAAGTTGGGCGACGTAATCAGATCGGCATCTTTAAGGCCAACCGAAGGCAACTGATACGTTTTTGAGGTTAGAATCATGAACATCAGTTTCTTGATATCATAGCCATTGGTCACGAAATCAGCCGCCAGCCAATCCAGTAAATCCTGACTCCAGGGATCGTTGTCCATCACATCGACGGGCTCGATAATACCCCGGCCCATAACCTGTGCCCAAATCCGATTGACAACCGTACGATACAGTCGACCATCTTTAGGCTGAACCATAAAATCAGCCAGTTCCTTTAGTCGCTCTTTGGTTGTTGCCTTTCCATTGATTGTTCCAAGTTTCTCGAAAATGATCTTGGTCCCGGCCATTTTGCCGGTCGGTTTATCGCAACGGTTGATTTCCAAAGTAGAATCGGCAAACACGTTGGCAAAAGCATAGGCATCGGCCAGTTTCCAGTCGCTGATAAAGCTGTCGTGGCAGGATGCGCATTTCAGATTCAACCCCAGCAACACCTGCGATACATTTTGGGCCGCCTGCATTTCGGTACGCTGGCTCGAATTGATCGTGCCGCGCCATTTGATCCCTTTAATAAAACCCGCCGACGCTTTGGTTGGGCTGACGAGTTCGTGAACAAACTGGTCATAGGGCTTATTGGCTTTCAGCGATGCATAAAGCCAGCTTGTAATGTCGTACCGACCACCCGTGATGTAGCCGGTACCCGTGTAATCGTTGCGGAGCGCGTCGTTCCAGAACGTTAGCCAATGCTGGGCGTAATCGGTATTTCGGCCGAGGAGTTGCTTAACCAGACGTTCCCGCTTGTCGGCCAGCGTATCGGCTTCAAAGGCTTTAAGTGTAGAGGGCGATGGCAATAAACCGACCACATCCAGGTAAACCCGGCGCATGTACGTGCGGTCGTCCACGACGTTCTTCCAGGCCAGTTTATGCTGTTGAAAATAGACGTTTACGAATTTATCGATTGGGTTTGTGATACCCGTCGGTGCATTGGGCAGGGCGGGGAGACGTGGTTCCAGCTCGGCCACGCGGTAGATGCTTTTCTCGGGGCCACTTGGCCAGGGCGCACCCTGTTGAATCCAGAATTCGAGCAGGGCAATATCATGGTCGGTCAGGCGCTTGCCTTTGGTAGGCATCGCATCGTCGTGGCCAGCCGGGAGTTTGATACGCCGGATCAGGTCACTTTTTTCGGGATGACCCGCCACCAGAATCTCGCCATCCTCACCACCTTTCATGACCAACTCTTTCTTATCCAGCCGCAAACCCCCTTTCATCTTGGTAGCACTATGGCAACTGTAGCAATTATGCGCCAGAATAGAGCGCACTTCCAGATTTAGCTCGCCAATCTGCTTGTCGTTCAACGGCTGGTTAGCGGTTGTCGCACTGGCAAAGGAAAACTGTGAGCCACTGCCAACGGGACTACCCGACCCTTTGCCGAAGGGCAGCACACTGCTCAGGTAGTCGTCGCCGTGGGTGAGCATAGCACCAAAGTGACCGGCCAGGCTAACGCCTAACACAGTAGCAATCAATAAGCCTCTGTAAAGTTCGACCCGTCCGGAGCGCAACGCAAATACGGTCAGCACAGCCAGCGTCATCGTTGCCAGACCAGACCATTGGTGAATGGTTACCGTATTACCGCCGTAGTCTTCCTGATTCACTAAAACAAGGCCCAATGTCGCAGCCACAACAGAACTGATGGCGCCGATCCAGACCATGGCCCGGATACCAGCCTGCATATCGGTCGATTTGCGGAACCACCCAACCGCTTCGAGCAGTAAGGCGATGCATAACAAACCAACCGGAAAATGAACGATCAATGGATGTAAACGGCCCAGAAATTGCCAGAGCCAAAACGATTCAGTTATTATCACTACGTATCGGTTAAAATGAGTCGAGAATATTATTTTTTAATGTTTTGCCTGTACTAATCTCCGTTATGTAACGGAGATTAGTACAGAAAGGTGCCTGAACGCGAGCGATTTACCTCTTTTACTGGTATCCAGCGTTCTGAGTCAGCTTACTATTGATCAGAATTTGAGGGGCCGGAATGGGAAAAAAGTACTCAAAATCGCTGTACACATAATCCTGTGCATTAAACGCAATCCCGCCCCGATCTACTGTTGGTTTCGCTTTTTCCTTCGCCCCATTCGCATTCATGAAGGCCGCTAATTCAGTTGGCGTCATAGTACGTTTCAGATCAAACCACCGATGATTTTCGAACGCCAGTTCAACCCGCCTTTCTTTCAGTACAGCCGTTTTAAAAGCCGCTTTGTCGAGCCCCGTTAGTTCCTTAAGCCCTGCCCGTGTGCGTATCTGGTTCAAATAGCCAAAGGCTTCGGCTGTTGGTCCCGACTGCTCATTGATGGCTTCGGCCAGCATCAGCAGCACATCGGCGTATCGAAGCACCGGCCAGTTGTCGTCCGTGCGCCCGGTGATGGTGTGTGTATGCGTGAATTTAATGACATACGGAATAGGCACCACCGTACCATTCAGCGTGTAACTGGTTCTTAAGGAGGCATCCTTCCGCAGATCGCCGGGTTCATAGGCCGCAATCATGTCGTTCGTTGGAATGTTGCGTCCTCCCGGTGTCGTGTTGGCAAACCCGGTTACAGCACCAGCCGATAGCCGGGGCGCAAATGTGTACGCAAAGTTGCTCCACTCACCCAGGTCATTGCCGCCCTGGTACTGAACTTCGAAAATGGATTCAGGTCCATTCTTTTTAGCTGTATTGAAATTGTCGGCATACACCGGATTCAGCGAGTAGCCCGTTACCTGCTTCAGCGTCGTTACGGCATCGGCGTATTTCTTCTGGGTCAAATAAGTTTTACCCAATAAACCCAGGGCAGCTCCTTTGGTGACGCGTCCGATTTGAGAAGCCGGGTATGTGGCGGGTAGCAACGGAACGGCTTCTTTCAGGTCTTTCTCAATCTGCGCCCACACCTCGGCCTGAGGTGATCGAACCAGCTCGAATGCCTGATTTGGATTGACCAGCGTCGACGTAACCAGCACGACATCACCAAAATACTGAACAAGATGGAAGTAGAAGTAAGCCCGCAGAAATTTCAACTGCCCTTCTATAGGTGCTTTTACGGCTGCATCGAGTGAACTGCCCGCCAGCTTCTCCAGCGTATAGTTCGTGTTATACAGAGCCGAATAATACTGGTTCCAGACGTTGGCGATTTCGCCATTACCCTGATTGACAGTCGAGAACTCAAACGCTTCCCATCCGGCAGCCCCGCCCCGGTCGAGCGGATTGAAGTCGAGGGTTGTGTTGTCAGACGGAAACTCCTGAAAAATATAGGCTGAACTTGTAATACCCTGTAGTTGGCCATAAACACCACTTAACGCCTGCAAAAACTGCGTTTCATTTTTATAAAACAGGTCGGTCCCAATCCGCGTAGGGTCGGTGGTGACCAGCAAATCGTCGCTGCACGAAAACTGACAGAAGCAAAGAAAAAGGGTTCCGACAAGAAGTCTATTTTTCATATTCGTGGCGATTAGAAGTTGAGTTTGATACCTGTGGCAAACGTTCTGGGAACCGGATACGACTCGTCGTCATTGTTCGGTTCGGTCGTGCTGCGGACGCCCGCATCGGGGTTGTTGCCGGGGTATTTGGTAAAGAGGAACAGGTTGTTGCCCGTCACGAAAATTCGGGCGTTGCTCAGGATCGACTTGAACTTGGGAAAGTTATAGCCAATCGTAATGGTTTTCAGCCAGACGTAGCTGCCATCATACACATACCGGTTGCTACTTTCGCGCGACCATTTGAAATAGCTCGTCCCCCCCTGCGAATGCACATCTGACGGGTTTGTGCCGGGATTACTGGCCGACCGCCAGCGGTCCTTCGCTTTGTCGAGTACGTTGAACACGCCGTCCATGTTCATAGTGGAGGCTTCGATATTCCGGTAAATATCAAAGTCCTGAGCGCCCAAAAACATGAGATTTAAGTCAAACTTCTTGTAATCGGCCGCGAATGTCCAGGCCCAGGTAAAGGCCGGATTGGGATTACCGATTTCGACCATGTCCTGCGTATCGTAGGAGATAACACCGTCGTGGTTGGTATCCTCGAATTTCATGCCGCCCGGAATGACTCCGTCCTGCTTGGGTGCCGCATCGATTTCGGCCTGTGTATTGAAGATGCCCAATTTGTTATAGCCATAAATCATCCCAACCGGGCGGCCCACTTTTTGTACGTTGTAGCCGCCATAGAAACTACCGTAATACAGCGCGTCATTAGCTCCCTTGATGGCCAGGATTTTGTTCCGGTTAAAGCTGATGTTGGCATTGGTTCGGAAGTTGACCTGCCCGATGCTGGTACGGAATTCAGCCCCAATTTCAACACCGTGGTTTTCGACCTTACCAATGTTATCCAGGGCTGTCGTAAACCCGGAAACAGCGGGTATGGACACCGGCAAAAGCATGTCGTTGGTGATCTTCTTATAATACTCGATGTTGAAAATCAACTTGCTGTTGAACAGGGCAAGATCCATCCCGACATCCACCTGATTTGACTTCTCCCATTTCAAATCTGCGTTAGCAAAAGCGCTAACGATTTTACCCGCCGAGAAGGCATTGCCCAATATATAATTGTTTGCTCCTACAAAAGCCAGACTGGGGTAATTACCAATCGTTAGAAAGTTATTGTTACCCGTTACGCCCCAACTTGCCCGGAGTTTGAGATCGGAAAGCCAGGATGTTTTCGGCATGAAGGATTCCTCAGTCAGGCGCCAGCCAACAGAGGCTGCCGGGAAATCGCCATACTTGTTGTTCGCGCCAAACCGCGAACTACCTTCCCTCCGGAATGTAGCAGAAAGCAGGTATTTATCTTTGTAGGAGTAGTTTACCCGACCCAGAAAAGCCAATAGCGACCAGCCATATTCATAGGATGTGGCCGACCGGATTGAGGCCGCTCCCAGGAAAGGGACCAGATCATCGGGAAAGGTATTGCCAGTACCCGTAAACCCACGCACTTTCTCCTGCTGAGCGGTGTAGCCAACCAGAACATCGAAGCTGTGATTAGTGCCTAGCTGAGGCTTGTAGGTAAGCAACTGATCCAGCGAATAGTTAGTCAGTTCTTCTGTATTGTCCGTTTCGGTCGCAATACGAGGTGGCGCACCCGCCGTGCCGGATGCTACCGGCAAACCGATGGTAGATGGTACGTATTCTTTGAAGGTATTATTATTCAGTTTAACATTCGCTGAAGTCCTGAATTTGAAATTCCGCAGAAACGAAAGCTCGATGAACCCATTGGTCAGCAGATCGGCAATGTTCCGTTTCCGATACACATTCTCCAGCACATAGAGTGGATTAGGAAAACCGAACACCCCATCGACTCCGTTAATGTAGGGCACAAGCGAACCATCGGCATTATAGGGTGTAGCGCGGGGGTCCATGAGCAAGGCGCCCCCTACCAGGGCACTGCGCCCATCGGTATTCGCCAGGTTTTGGCGGGTATACGTCCCGTTGATATTCAGGCCGACGTTAATGAATTTATTGATCTGCCCGCCCAGATTGGAGCGAACGGAAATACGGTCGTAATTCGTTTTTTTGATGATCCCGTCTTCCTTATAATACCCCACCGACAGTAACGATTTGATGGGACCGGCTCCCGACGAAACGGTCAGGTTGAGATCGGAATAAGGCGCGTTGTCCCGCATGATCAGGCCGAACCAATCCGTCGAATATTTGGTCTGTTCCGGAAATCGGAAGCCAATGGGAACTTCGCTTTCGGCTGGTTCCCGATTCTGAAGAATACGGATCTGATCCATGAAAATATCTTTCTTGAACTGAGCGAACTCCACCCCGTTCAACATTTTCACCCGGCGGGAATTTGGCACACTCTGAATCCCATAATCAAGCGATAAGTTGACGTTCACTTTACCCTCTTTAGCCTGTTTTGTGGTGATGAGTACTACCCCATTGGAGCCCCTGGCGCCGTAGATAGCCGTCGAAGCGGCATCTTTCAGGACGGTGACACTTTCAATATCATTCGGGTTCAAATTTTGTCCAACCGACGTACCGACCGCGAATCCGTCGATCACATAGAGCGGATCACTACCACCCCCCAGCGAACCAATCCCCCGAACCCGCACTTCAAAAGCACCGCCCGGCGTACCGCTTTTCTGTTTGACAACAACCCCCGGTGCACGTCCCTGAAGGATCTGGTTCGGGTTGTTGGCAGGCTGTTCGCCTATATCCCTCATATTGATAACCGATACCGCCGACGTAATATCCTGACGGCGTTGCGAACCATAACCCACCACCACCACTTCATTCAGCGTCTGGTCGTCCGGCAAAAGTGTAATGGTCAATGTCGTCTGGTTGCCAACGACTATTTCCTGTTTCTGATACCCGACGAAACTGAAAACCAATGTGGAATTTGCGTCGGGCACCGAAATACGGTATCGTCCCTCTCCATCTGTCGTTGCCCCCTGCGTCGTCCCTTTTACAACTACGCTTACACCCGGTAGCCCGGCCCCTTTCTCATCAATCACCCGCCCTGATACGATTACCTCGGCAAATTTTGAGACTACGCGTGTGGTCTGGTGTTCGGACCTGTTCAGCGCTACCGGCTCAGATGGGCTGAGTGGTAGGTTAACTCTCTGTACACTTGTTCCCTGTCCGTAGGCAAAGCCAGAAAAACAGCCAGCCAATATACTAAAGGAAACTACTTGATAGAGCTTCTTCATAGTGTTATTGTTTAAGGGGGTTCGGCACTCGAATCACTTGGAAACAGACTATTTTATGACCAAATATTACAGTTCAGTTAAAGCTAACTTTCCTACACATACCTATTTTTTAAAGTTTTCTTTAATAAATTAATTAATTTAATAATATATAATATCCTTTAAGTTACATACAATGCACTATAATATATTATCCGTCAATGAGGAAGTAAGCAATGGCTTCGTAAGAAGCAGGTTGATAATGGTTCATTTTTCCTGGCCGGGAGGTAACCGGATAGTGTAATTTTACACCAGTATTTATCTGCTCAATCTGATTAGCGACGTAGATTTTGAGGGCGTGTCAATCAGTCCAAACCGATGCCTGGATGGCACTCCCTGGAGACCCTTTCCAACAAGTACAACCGGATTGAAAGCCTCTTGTCCAAGCCAAGCAACAGCAGGTTGATTGAATGCGTACAGAATAAAACAATTAACTTGTTATCAATTGGTTACAAAATAAACTGACACTTTTTCAAGGAAATGAAAAATAGACTTGGGCGCTGAAACTTCTGCCCTATAGATAATGTTGCTTATTTGATATATCCTCCTTTTGGTAACCACCCTGAGAATCGCTAATTTAGCCGGTAGATAACACCCCTATCTGTCGGTAGAAAAACCGATGTGCCATCTTAACCACCGTTCTAATTTCATATCAGTCAATGACCATAGCCGCTGGGACATTTTTCGATCAGAAAAGCCCCATCCACAAACTCAAAATACAATATACAGACTATACAATAGAACAGGCCGAAGCGGCCAACAATGCCTTTGATCTGGCGGTTAAACAGTTTCTGCGCGACTGGATCGAACAGGGAACAGTATCGACCAAGGGCCTGGAGGGTGACGGCGGTGATATCGAAGAATTTGTGGAACAGGGTGCCCTTCGGACTTTTTTCAAACACCGGGACGATGCCTTCGAGCGGCTCCTCGAACAGGAACACATAGCCCGTCATTTACTTCGCCCTATCGACGAAGTCTATTTCCAGAATGATGCCTATGAGCCTCTACTCGCTCGATTCGAGAAACGTATATACAATATAGCGGCCCAGCGTGAGCAGCTGGAAGTGCCGTTTCGCTATAGCCCTCTCAGTAGACAAGGTACACATGGCGACACGATCCACCCCACCGACACCAACGGAGAACCGCCAAGAGAAGATATTGGCGTCTATTTTGGTACACGCCGTACCGACAGCACGGCCCTGACTATTCTGGCCCACCAATTGCGCTGGGAGGCCATGGTACCGGCAGAATTACCAATTCATGTCATTACGGAAGGGTACATGGACGATTCGCTACGGCGGGTGAAAGCCATGGCCGAACAACTGAATGAAGAAGGTGCTACACAGCCTCACTGTTTTGTTATTCAGCGACGCCACGCAGCCGATGCCCGGCACCTGGGTGCAGCTCTGCTCATTATGACCCCCCAGCAACCCGCGTTACCGCAACGAATTATTTTTTGCGATACATTGAAGCCAGGTCAGCAACCGCCCTGGTGGGATAAGTTCAAGCAAAAGATAGATGCCGTTTTTCCGCAGCCTGACGATCAGGTACCGGCTTCGGATCGGCTGGAAGATGGTGGTGTCAAACTTCAGCGTCTGCACGACGGCGTCCCCGTCCGTCACCAGGATATTGACTGTGCCTTTTATACGGCGTCTATGTGCCGGGCCCTTATTCAACTGGTGAGAGCCGACGCCGACCTTATTCTGAATGGGTCTATTGAAGACGTAGTTAGTCAGATGACTTCCCGAATGCCCGAATATTATGAACAGCCTAACCTACCCAAAGAGCCCGCTTTGGTTCGGGAGGTGAATGTAATTCGCCGGTGGAATACAGGCTGGCAGGCCTTGAAAAATATGATGCAAAACCGCCTGACGGATCTGGCTGCCCAATTGTCTGTTCCCAACGACCAGCCGCTTGAGTTTTCCTGATTAGTCGTCAAAACGGCTTATCGTTCATTAGCCTCATTTATACACGCAACAGGCCAACCACTAAGGTTGGCCTGTTGCGTGTATAAGGTAGCGTTCAAAAAGAGATTCATACAATGGGTAAGCTGCCGCCTATTTTGCTCTCGCTTCGGCAATTTTCTCACCAGTCTCCTCAAGATCATCGTCTTCTGGTTGTGGAACCTCATCAAGCTTTCGCTTTGGCTCAGGCACATACGTCAAAGCAATGAACATGGGAAAGTGATCGGACCCGCAGTTTGGCAAGCGTAAAATCTTCCGCAATTGAAAATGGGAGGATACAAACACATGGTCCAACGGCCAGCGTAAAAAAAAGTACCAGGCATGAAAGGTATTATATAGTCCCCGACCAATTCGCGGGTCCAGCAAGCCACTAATCCGCTGAAATAACCGGGTGGTATGCGACCAGGCAACATCGTTTAGATCACCGGCGACAATGATTGGCCCCACCTTTTCTCTGGCCTCTTTACCTACCAGTAGCAGTTCAGCATCACGCTCGGTTGACCGGTAATGTTCTGTGGGGCTGGGCGGCATAGGATGAACACCATAAAAGTGAACGA
>CAXTJJ010000199.1:0-9763 GCA_964244155.1 uncultured Spirosoma sp. | reverse complement strand
TATCAATCTTTATATACTTCTCTGAAAACTATCGTTTACTTTGTGTCGTTTTAAAAGACATCATCACAAAACCAATTAGTAGCACATGAAAAATTTAGTTGCCCTTTTGGCTTTCCTTTTTGCAACAGTATCGTTGGTACAGGCGCAGGACAAAGCACCCGCAAGTCCTAAAGTAACGGTCGAAAGCCCAGATAAGAATATTAAAGTCGTTTATGGTCAGCCTTCCAAAAAAGGTCGGGTTATTTTTGGTGCCGACGGATCAAGCAGCCTGGAGAAATATGGTAAAGTATGGCGGACGGGTGCCAATGAAGCGACCGAAGTGACGTTTAAGAGTGACGTTATGTTTGGTGGCAAAATGATTAAGGCGGGTACATACACACTCTTCACCATTCCCGGCGAAAAAGAATGGAGCGTTATTCTGAACAGCACGCTGGGTCAGTGGGGTGCTTATGACTACGAAAAAATTAAAGGTACAGACGTTGCGATGATTAAAGTGCCTGTTTCGATGAACAAAACCCCCATTGAGAAACTAACGATTACGCCCGCAAACAGCAGCATAGCTATTGCCTGGGATAATATGACGATCTCGGTGCCGGTTATGAAACACGGCTGAGAAAACGTGTAAGAACTCCGTTAGCTCATTTTATGAATTGCAGAACAGCAAAACCCGGTCTTTGTAATCGGGTTTTGCTGTTTATAACTGGCTGTTAACTATAGTATTATTACTTATTCAGGGCTATTTCCAGAAATTATTTGCCACCGATGTTAACGAAAATGGCCGTTTACGAATTAAATTGATTGTAAGTAGTTAACAAACAAACGTTTATCGCGTTATTTGTGAAACGCTCTAACCGATACTCGATGATGAAACGCTACTTGCTGTACGTACTACTCGGATTCGCCGTACTACCTGCCTGTGGCCAGGGTATTACGGATTACTATCGGTTGCCGGAGCGGAGTCAACAATATGACCGGTTGCTCACAAAATACGGCGGTCCTTCCATCAAAAACCGATGGTATGTGGCATTGGACGGATTTGTGAGAACAGATCGGGCCAAACTCGACAATTCAATTGACGGACTTCTTAAAACCGACTTAGTAGGCAAGCTAGGCTGGGGTGCCGTTATTGGCTGGTCGTATCGCGAGCGCTGGGCCCTTGAAGGCGGCTACGCCCGAATGCCCATTCATACACAAGTATCAGTAACGAATGCCAGTTACCCCCTGGTGTTTCGGTACAGCACATCTCCCAGTGCATTTGGCCTGCGTGGCAAACGGCTTATTATCTCCACCAGCAAACCCTGGCTGCGTTCCGGCTTTTGGTTAACGGGGGGGATGTGGCTCGTGCCAAACAGCGGCCAGCAAGCCGGTCATTTCTCATTAATGGGGTATCGCTACAATGGCCGTCGGGAAACTCCCGACACGCTGCGTTTGACCAGTGATACACAGGTAAATGGCCGTGTGACCACCCTGGCCGAACTAGGTGTTGAGTATAACATCAAATTGAGCAATTCGATCGATCTGGGTTTCTCTGTCCGTAAACTCTGGGGCTTGGGTAATGCGTTGACAACAAACGTAACCTACGCCGTCAATTATCCGAACTCACCTGATGGCAATATAGCCTCTGTTGGTAGCCGTACATCGGTGGAAAAGGCACAGTTGGTGGGTGACGGCAGCGGCATGAGTTACGGGTTTACACTACGCTATACCTATGCCATTCGTCGGCATCTGAGTAATGCCCTTGACGTTCGGGGAAAAACTCCCCATATTCGATAACCCGTTATTATTGATTGGTTTACAGATTTCCTAAAACTACTTCCGGGCAATTGCGCACTCGTTTGGCTTCAAACGAGATTGTTGTATTTTATGTCAAAACGGCTTTTATACCATTTTGACATATCGCCAATAAGGATAAAGGTTGTCTTCCGTCCTTTTATGTATCGACCTTCTGAAAGGCTCAGGTCGATACATAACTAAATTTTCATGCCAATGAAACGCTCGACATGGGGAATCGTATTCCTGAGTTTGATAGCCATCCAAAGTGCTTTTGCCGATGTGCGTATGCCAAACGTTTTTGGTTCGCACATGGTCTTGCAACGCCGTAAACCCGTACCGGTGTGGGGCTGGGCCGATGCGGGCGAGAAAGTAACCGTGACCCTGAACAAGCAGGTCAAGACGGGTAAGACGGGCAAAGATGGAAAATGGCGCGTTACACTCGATGCGATGGAAGCTGGCGGCCCGTATCAAATGCTGGTTCAGGGAAAGAAAAATACCCTTACGTTCGATGACGTGCTGGCGGGCGAAGTATGGATCTGTTCCGGGCAGTCGAATATGGAGTGGCCACTTTCGGCGGCAGCTAATGCCAAAACCGAAATTCCTACGGCCAACTTTCCGAACATCCGCCAGCTGTTGGTAAAGAAAGACCTGAGTCTTACGCCAAAAGATAATATAGATGGTAGCTGGAGTGTATGTACACCGCAAACAGCACCTCAGTTTACCGCTGTCGGCTACTTCTTCGCCAAACAGTTACAGAAAGAGCTGAACGTACCCATCGGCCTTATTAACACCTCATGGGGCGGCACGCATTCCGAAACATGGACCAGCCGCGAAGCCATGAATCAGAATGACGAATTGAAGCCGGTTGCGGCCAAACTACCGGCTACCGACGAGGAGGTGCTTAAGAGTGGAGCCGCCCGTACTCAGGCACTGATGAAAGAACAGCAGGGCGGTTTGCCAACACCCGCCGAGGAGCAAACCTGGGCTAATCTTAATTTGGATGATTCAAACTGGAAAACCATGAACATGCCCGGCGATTGGGAATGGAGTGGGTTGCCGACCTTGGATGGGGTGGTCTGGTTTCGGCAGGAGGTGGTTATTCCCGAAGGAGGTAATAATAGGAAGTTAACCCTGTTTATTGATTCTGTAGCCGATAAAGATTCGACTTTTGTGAATGGCCAATTAGTTGGCAGTGTATATGGTGGCAGGGAGCGTGCTTATGTGCTGCCCGATGGGTTGCTGAAACCGGGTCGTAATGTGATTGCCATTCGTGTAACAGACACCGGTGGGAGCGGGGGACTGATGGGACGCCCCGAACAGCTCAAGCTCGCAGGCGACGGACTTACCATTCCACTGGCGGGTAAATGGAAATACCGAGTCGCTACTGTTTTTGAGTCGTCCTATAAACCAGGGCCTAACACCTATGCGACTCAGTTGTTCAACGCCATGCTGAATCCGCTGATACCCTACGCCATCGAAGGTGTCATCTGGTATCAGGGTGAGTCGAACGCGGGCCGGGCCAACCAATACCGGAAAACGTTTCCGCTCATGATTCAGGATTGGCGTCAGCACTGGGGCTATGATTTTCCGTTCCTGTTTGTTCAGTTAGCCAGCTTCAATGCATCTAACGGCGACAGTCGCCACGGTAGTGGCTGGGCCGAGTTGCGGGAGGCTCAGACTATGACGCTTCAGCTGCCGAATACGGGTATGGCTGTGACGTCAGATATTGGCGAACGGACGGATATTCACCCTAAAAATAAACTGGATGTTGGTAATCGCTTAGCGGCCGAGGCCATGCGTGTTGCCTATCACCAACCTGGCGAAGATGGTAACGACCTGTCTCGCGGGCCAATGCTGGACAAAATGACTGTTGAAGGCAACAAGGCAATTCTAACGTTCCGCAACAGAGGGAGCGGCTTACTGGTGAAAGATAAATACGGGTATCTGAAAGGCTTTGAAGTCGCGGGAGCCGATAAAAAATTCTACTATGCAAAAGCCGATGTTCAGGGGAACTCGGTCGTCGTTCATGCCGATTCCGTAACAACACCTGTAGCCGTCCGCTATGGGTGGGCCGACGATAACGGGGATGTGAATCTATATAATAAGGAAAATTTTCCGGCTGTCCCCTTCCGTACGGATACCTGGAAGGGTATAACAGAGGCCGCCAAATTTGGGGATCAGTAGTCTTAATCGGGATTTATTTGATTTTCTTGACTGACTATGATTCAAATCTTTCGCAGGAAGCTTAAGCTAATAAAATCATGGTCAGTCAAAAAAATCGAACAAATCCCGGTTACGATTTATTACTCTCCTGTTTCCGCATCGGCATGCTGTCGATTGTCTGAAACAAGTCTTTGGCGGTAACAGGTTTTTTATACGTTTGCTTGATGCCGCCGTCTTTGCCAATTAACCAACCCACAAAGTTGTCGGCTGGATTGAGTTTATAGTCGTGCATCAAAAACTGACGATCCGGTTCGGACACTTCCGATGCTACGAGGACAATAACATCCAGATCGCGCTCGGCGAGTCCCGCCTTTTCGGCATTGAGAGCTTCCTGTTGCTCAATTGTATAATGCTGGGCGTCGTCGCGGCCATAAAGCAAGAGTACACGCCGATGGTCTTTCTTTTCGGTCAATATCGCCTTAAGCGACTTTTGCTGATTCGCTACACTTTCCATAACATGAGTAAATCCCATTAGCAGGATTGTCATGGGTATCAACCAATAGTTTCGCATAGTGTTTACCATAAATCGACTGAGAAGTCGCTAATTTCATGGACAGCCAAGTGGCTTTTAGCCGCCTGGTTTACAACTCTTCCTCACGCTCAAGCATCAGAATGGACGCTTGCTGCACAATGACATATTGCTCACCCTCATACTGCAATTCGATGGCACTCCGTTGTAAGTACAGGGCCACATCGCCTTCCTGCGCTTGCAACGGCATGTATTTCACTTTCTCTTCGGTTTCTTTCCAGGGTTCATCTTCCGATGGCGAGGGGATAGGATAGCCCGGTCCGACTTTAATAACATAACCCGACTGAACTTGTTCTTTTTCCTGAACCGTTGGCGGCAGATAAAGGCCACTGTTTGTACGATCAGTTGGATCTTTAGGTTTGATCAACACCCGGTCGCCCACAACGATCAGGCGTTTAAGTTTATTATCGGCAGTAATTCCAAGCATATAGGTAGGCAGTCGTATATATTGATTTTGGTCTCGACAGGTATCGGCTGTTAAAGCTATTTCTATCAGTCAAAAATCAGGCGAGATTTCTGAACAGGTCAAAATGTCATAAGCTCGTTATGGGACAGGATCATAACCATGTCCACCCCAGGGATGGCATCGGCCAATGCGTTTAAGTCCCATCCAGCCACCTTTAAAAGCACCGTGTTTTCGAATAGCTTCAATTGTATATTGCGAACAGGTTGGGGTATATCGGCAGGCATTTGGAAAGTAAGGTGACACAATGGCCTGATACCCTTTTACAAGCCCAATTAAAATTGACTTCATCATAAAGGGGTAAACAGTAAAACGGCCAAAAACTTTCCCGCAATCTGTATCTTTGTGCCATACTGGTAATCGGTGTTGTGTTTACAATCGCAGGCGACGAGCCACAGACGGTCGCTGTAAACCTGCAGCCGTAAACCTGAAACTTATTTATTCTATGCTTCAATACGTTATTTGGGAAGTTAATCCCGAAATTTTTCACGTTGGCTCATTCTCGGTGCGTTGGTATGGTTTACTGTTCGCGCTGGGTTTTCTGATAGGTATGCAGATCATGGGCTACATCTTCAAGAAAGAAAATAAACCTGTTGCCGATACCGACTCCCTCCTGATTTACATGGTCGTATCCACGATTATAGGTGCCCGGCTTGGCCATTTCTTGTTTTACGAACCCGACGTACTGTTGCATCATCCTCTTACCGTTATCACGCCCCCCTTCGCGGGTTTAGCCAGCCATGGAGCGGCCATTGGTATTCTGACGGGGCTATGGCTGTATTCTCGCCGGAAGGAAAGTATTCGTACAAATCAGACCTACTTGTGGGTAACGGATCGCATTGTAATTGTGGTCGCCCTGGCGGGGGCCTGTATTCGTTTCGGCAACCTGATGAACTCCGAAATTGTTGGCCGCCCAACGGATGTCCCCTGGGCATTTGTATTCATGAATAACACAGAATACGCCAAAATTCCCCGCCACCCTGCGCAGTTGTATGAGTCCATTTCCTGCCTGATCCTGTTCTTTATTTTGCTCTGGTTCTGGAATCGCACAAAAGAGCGTACGCCCCGCGGTAGTATGTTGGGGATTTTTCTGATCTGGATCTTTGGCCTGCGGTTTTTCTACGAATATTTGAAGGAAAATCAGGTGCCGTTTGAGGATAGTTTACCGCTGAACGTCGGGCAGCTGCTGAGTATTCCAGCTGTGTTAATGGGCGTATATTTCCTGGTACGCAGCTATCGGACTCCGGTCGTGCTTCCTGCCACTGAAGAGTCAAAAACAATTGAGTCGTAGCCTGCTTTAGCAAATCGTGCAGCAGTTAGCAGAAATTCTGCATTCAACAGTCGTACTGCGATTCATAACTGCTGGAAACGTTAATATAGTCTGTAAAAAGACGGGAACACAGAAAATGCTGTATTTTTGAGGATATCTTACCTCAACTTTACACTTCATTCTGTGAACCCGTCTTTTTTTATGTCACGTCAATTCCTGCCAGCTCTTCTGGTGGGCTTAGCTACTTGTACGGCAACGGCTCAGGTGCCGGGTCGTCAAATGCACTGGAGTGCCGATGGAAACGCGTTAGCCACCGTCGAACAGGGCGAAATCGTTAAAACGGACATCCGAAGCGGTCGAAAAACAGTCCTTTTAGGAAAAGATAAACTACAACGGCCCGGCGCTGGACAACCCATGCCCGTAGCCGACTTTACGTTTACTGCCGATAGTGCTACTGTTCTCGTTTTTACCAATACGGCCAGGGTCTGGCGGTATAATACCAAAGGCGATTATTACCTGATCAATCGGGCCAATGGGCAGGCTCGTCAAGTTGGCCAGTCCAGCAAGAGGCCCGCGCAATCGCTGATGTACGCCAAATTGTCGCCAGATGGACGCAGTGTCGGCTACGTTAGTGAACACAACCTGTTTGTCGAAGACGTGGCGACCGGCAAGACGACCCAGCTTACGACCGATGGCACCCGGAAACGCATTAACGGAACCTTCGATTGGGTTTACGAAGAGGAATTTGGTTGCCGGGATGGTTTTCGCTGGAGTCCTGACAGCAAACAAATTGCGTATTGGCAGGTTGACGCGACCAACATTCGTGACTACCTCATGCTGAATACTACCGATTCGATCTATTCGCATGTGGTACCTGTAGAATACCCAAAAGTGGGCGAAAGCCCGTCGCCAACCCGAATTGGTGTCGTGTCTGCAACGGGCGGAGGGAATGCCGTACCACCAACAACCTGGCTGAATATCCCCGGCGATTCGCAACAGCATTACCTAACGCGTCTGGAGTGGTTGCCCGCGGGTGGAAGCGTGATTGTGCAACAGTTGAATCGCAAACAAAACGAAAGTAAACTGTTCATTTGCAACCCAGCCAGCCAATCGGCAAATCTCGTTTATACTGAAACCGATAAAGCCTGGATTGACATCAAAGCCCGTTGGAGCCGCGATGATCCAAGTGGCTGGGAATGGCTGGAAGGTGGTAAGTCCTTTGTGTGGGTGTCTGAAAAAGATGGCTGGCGGCATCTGTACCGGATTGGCATTGACGGTAAAAAGGAAACCCTTCTGACGACTGGGTCCTATGATATTGCTACGATCAGCCAAATCAACGAAGCTACTAACCAGATTTACTTCATTGCTTCGCCCGATAATACGAACCAACGCTATCTGTACCGTACCAGCCTGGATGGCAAAGGGAAAGCCGAACGTGTAACACCCGTTGGGCAGGCTGGCACCCACGGGTATACGATTTCACCAAACGGGCGGTATGCTCAGCACACCTTCACAAATTATCAAACGCCCCCGGCCCGCGAGTGGATAAGCCTTCCCGATCATAAAGCAGTCAACGAAACAGAGAGCATTGCTGCGCGGATAAAGCCTGTCGCTAAATCGAACGTTAGTTTTTTTAAACTCACGACCGACGATGGCGTAACGCTGGATGGCTGGATGGCTAAACCAGCGGATTTCGACAGTACCAAAAAATATCCGATTGTCTTTTATGTGTATGGTGAACCGGCGGGCAGCACGGTCAATGATGATTTCTCGATTGGTCAAAATCGTCTTTTTCAGGGCGACATGGCCAAAGCAGGCTATATTTATGCTGCCCTCGACAACCGGGGAACGCCTAACCTGAAAGGGGCAGCCTGGCGTAAGTCGATCTATCGGCAAATTGGCCGGATCAATATCCGCGATCAGGCAATGGGTGCCCGTAAATTATTCGCGCAACACAGCTATATAGATACCAGCCGCGTGGCTGTCTGGGGGTGGAGTGGGGGAGGTTCCACAACCCTGCATCTGCTGTTCCAATACCCGGACATCTACAAGACGGGTATCTCCATTGCGGCCGTGGGCAACCAGCTTTTCTACGATAATATCTATCAGGAACGCTATATGGGTCTTCCACAGGAAAATCGGGAAGATTTTGTGGCGGGTTCGCCGATCACCTATGCCAAAAACCTGCGCGGTAACTTGCTTTATGTTCATGGAACCGGCGACGACAATGTACACTACGACAACGCTGAGGTGCTGATTAACGAATTGATAAAGTACAATAAACAGTTTCAGGTGATGCCTTATCCGAACCGCTCACACGGTATCAGCGAGGGACCGGGAACATCCCAACACCTGCAAACGCTGTACACGAATTACCTCCTTAAATACTGCCCGCCAGGCCCACGCTAATCCCGCGACCAGTCCATGAATCGACTCTTGTTTCTTAGTTTACTGTTGACCTTGCCCGTTTGGGCACAGGCGCAGAAAGATCATTTTACGCACGATGACACCCTTCGCGGGTCGATCACACCCGAACGCGCCTGGTGGGATCTGGCGTTTTATCACCTGAACGTTCGGGTGCAGCCCAGGGATAGTACCCTGAGCGGTTCAACCCTGATCCGGTATCGGGTACTAAAACCCGGTCAGACGTTACAAGTAGATTTACAGCGTCCGTTGCGGGTAGTCCGTGTAGAACAAGACGGCCAGTCGCTTGCCGTTCGGCAGGATGGTAACGCCTATTTTGTTACGCTTACAAAGCCGCAAAAAATCGGTCAGACGGAGTCCGTAACGGTTCAGTATGCTGGCAAACCCCGAGTCGCTAAACGCCCGCCCTGGGATGGAGGGCTTGTCTGGTCGCACGATAAAGCGGGGAACTGGTTCATAGCCACAGCCTGTCAGGGGCTGGGAGCCAGTGCCTGGTGGCCCTGTAAAGACCATATGTACGATGAGCCAGACTCCATGGCAATCAGCGTTACGGTTCCTGAAGACCTGATGGATGTTTCCAACGGACGACTGCGCCGGGTAATCACGAACCCCGACCACACCCGCACCTTCGACTGGTATGTGGTCAACCCTATTAACAACTACGGAGTCAATTTGAACATTGGCAAATACGAACACTGGTCAGAAACGTATCAGGGCGAAAAAGGCGCACTTGCGCTGAACTATTACGCACTCGCTGTCCATGCCGATTCGGCCCGGATGCAGTTTAAGCAAGTGCCCAAGATGATGAAAGCGTTTGAGCATTGGTTTGGCCCGTATCCGTTTTATGAAGATGGCTATAAACTGGTCGAAACGCCTTACCTCGGTATGGAACACCAAAGTTCCGTGACCTACGGAAACCGGTTTCGGAATGGCTACCTGGGCCGCGATCTTTCCCGTACAGGCTGGGGATTGCTTTGGGATTTTATCATCGTTCACGAGTCGGGCCACGAGTGGTTCGCCAATAATATTACCTACAAAGACGTAGCCGATATGTGGATTCACGAGAGTTTCACCAACTATT
>CAXTJJ010000198.1:0-9785 GCA_964244155.1 uncultured Spirosoma sp. | reverse complement strand
GCAAGACAGGGCGCGATGGTATGCGGCTCTACAACGAGATCAACCTCAATACCATTGCCAACAATGTCATCACCCAGACCAATTCGATTCCAGCTTTGGGTGGTAGAGCCTTTGTGTTCGAACAGGGTGCCAGAGCTGATATGGTGGCTAACTTCACAACGGCCAATACCGCAGCGGCCGGTTTTGTCGATGTGTCGGCCGACTCCACGGATTTTCGACTAACGCCCTGTTCACCCTTGATTCGAGCCGGTGTCAATGTTGCTTCCTGGGGCGTTTTGACCGATTTGGATGGGAAGCCGCGGGATGGTGCCTACGACATAGGAGCCTACAGCTTTGTACCCGATAGCCTGAACATCATACCGCTTAAAGTAGCACTGGCCTGTTTACATCAACGGATGGCTTTGGTCATTGCCTACCCATCACCGACCAGTGACCAGATAACGCTGCTACTAGCCGAAGATCAGTTTATCGACCGGATACACGTATACAATTCGATGGGTCAGGAGGTAATCGATCACCTTAATACTCAGGGGCGCACAAATACACAGACAATCAGCGTAGCGCATTTACCAACGGGTCATTATTTCTTCGATATTCTGATTCACCCGTCGGAATTAATCAGAGGACGTTTTACCAGGCAATAATGTAGTAACAAGCTGGAACGTACCTATTTGGTGCATTTTGTGCCTTGTTATGATTGCCTGATTAGTAACTCGCTTTATTATTTAAGCAAAATTAGAGATTGGCATATATTTTGATATAAACCTGGTAGTTGACCAAGCGAGCAGTTATCTAAAGTTTATTATTAATTTATATAGTCTATAATAAATAATTATAATTTTTTTATGGTAACTTAAGACTATATTTGCTTCAGTAGCATTTGGTTCACCATAAAAGTCTTGCAAGCTGTTTGTGTCGCCGGTGAGCTTCAATGGCGAGTTGTTTGATGTAAGACACTCGGTAAAAAATGGTCTGGAAATTACATAAAATGATGGCAGTGATTATGTGGTAATGTGCCTTCATGTCAACGTTTAGTCGAGACGCTTTTTTTCAATTGGACGAACAAATCAATAAGCTTAACCGACTCAGGCAAATCGTTAAGCATATACGCCAGTATTACAGTCTGCATCCAAATTTTGCGAAAGATGCCTATGGCAATGTTGAGAACTACCTTAAGCAGCATATTTCAAATCAGGATTGGACTCTATTGAATCAATTGCACGTGCCCATGCATCACAAAGCGGTTTTATATATTGCATAGCTTAACCCATACATGCAAACGACCCCCTGATTTTGACCCGTGTATCGGTCAGAGTTAGGGGGTCATTCGTTTATTCTGTTTGGGTTTGATCGTTTTATTTGCACCAGTCGAAGGAGACTGTACAGCCTGCACCCGGCGATGTAACGACACGAAGTGCCCCTCCCTGTTCTTCCACAAGCATTTTAAGGATGTTAAGCCCCACACCTGTGCTGCTTTCCCGTTGCGAATGACCACCTGGCTGAAAGAGTCGGAAGAGTCTGTTCTGCTGTTCCTGCGTCATACCCGGACCATTGTCCTGCACAAAAAATTCAACATACTCGCCCCTGTCGGTACAGCCAACATTAATCTGACCTTTCGCTTTATCGTTGTACTTGATCGCATTGCTTAACAGGTTTTGAAAGACCTGCTGCAGCTTTATCTTTTTAGTGGACAGAACCGGCATGGGTTCGATGATCTGAATGGTAATGTGTTTTGGTGGGAACAGGAGGTGAACCGTTTGTGACAATAGCTCGGCTACGGATACGTCCTCTACATTTTGCTGATCGATACTTTGCCGGGAATACTCCAGAATGGTACTAATCATGGTAGACAAATGATAGCCTGCTTCTTTCAAATCGCCTACATAGTCGGCTAGTTCAGTCTGGCCAACGGGATGGCTATCGTTCATGGCTTCAACGAAGTGCAACTGGGTAATCAGGCCTGTTAGCGGTGATTTGAGGTCATGGGCAACCATATAGACGAACTTTTCCAGTTGCTTGTTGATGGTCGCCAGTTCACCTGCCGATTGTTTCAGTGCCTGCTGGTAACGCCATAGTTGTTCGAATACAGTCACTTTTGCCCTGGTCACGTTGCTGTCTAACGGCTTGGCGAGGTAATCGACCGCGCCCTCCTCGAATCCTTTCATAACGTACTGTTCCTCTTTGCTGATAGCCGTTACGAAAATGATGGAAATGTCGCGGGTTTTTGGATTCGTCTTCAAAAATTTGGCCACCTCAAAACCGTCCATATCGGGCATTTGCACGTCCAGCATGATCAGGCCGATATGGTCATTCTTCAAGGCATATTTAAGGGCTTCGTTGCCCGATGTTGCTTTAATGAACTGTCGCTTTCCATTGTCCAGAAGTTCTTCCAGAACCAGCAGGTTCTCTGCCCGATCATCGACTAAAAGTATGGTGAATGGGCTGGATTGGTTAGTAGATGTTAGCCTCATAGAATGCTGATAAAAGAATGGTTACGGATGCTTATTGATGAGTGATTATGCCGACCGGTTTGCCAATCAGGCCGTTGGAGGGCCTCGCTTTATCGAGTGCGCCGGAAAATTTTGGTTTCGCTGCTGACGGGTTCAAACTCAGTCCGCAGGTCAGTAAACAGGAGCGACTCTTTGGGGCCAATGGCTAAATAGCCCAATGATGCCAGGCTATCGTGAAAAAGCCGGATCACGTGATTTTGAAGATCTTTATTAAAGTAAATCAGCACATTGCGGCAACAAACCAGTTGAAATTCATTGAAAACCCGGTCGGTTACCAGGTTATGCTGGGCAAACAGTATCGAATCCCGCAGGCTTTTGTGCATGATGGCCTGATCGTCTTCTACTGTATAATAAGTTGATAAATCCCGGATACCACCGGCCTGTTTGTAATTGAGGGCATACTCGTCGATGTTTTGTAGCGAAACCTGACCCTGACGGGCTTTGTCCAGATTGGCTGCGTTCAAATCAGTAGCGTAAATTCGGCAACGTTCCAGCAGCTTAGCCTCTTTTAGCAAAATAGCCATCGAGTAAACTTCCTCACCTGTGGAGCATCCAGCATGCCAGATTTTGATGATCGGATAGGAGGCCAGCAGGGGAAATACCTTTTCGCGAAGGTGGCTGTAGAATGGTGGGTCACGAAACATTTCAGTTACGTTCACCATAATGGTTTGTAGAAACCAGGCGAAAAAGATGGCGTCGTTGGTAAGCCGATACCGAAGGTCGGCGGCTGTCTGAATCTTGACCAGCCCCATGCACCGTATAATCCGACGTTTCAGCGATGCCTGCGCATACATGGTGAAGTCATATCCATGTACTAGCCTGACAATCGTTAATATCTCGTCCAGCTCAGTGGCCGTCAGTTCACAGTCCGGGTTTATCATGCGGGTATCCAGACGTTCATCAACGCCAATAACTGATTGATGTCCAATGGCTTTGTAATGTAATCCGATGCACCCGCTTCGAGGCATTTTTCGCGGTCGCCGGGCATTGCTTTGGCGGTCAGGGCGATAATTGGCAGGTCAACAAATCGCTTATCGGTCCGGATTCGGCGGGTGGCTTCATAGCCATCCATAACAGGCATCATAATATCCATCAAAACCAGGTCCACCTGGCTTTGCTCATTCAGCGTGTCAATGGCCTCCTGCCCATCGCTGGATGTGACAACGGTTAAATTATTTTCTTCCAGTAATGTGCTGATTGAAAATACATTACGCATATCGTCGTCCACCAGCAAAACCGTTTTTCCCTGCCAGTTGGTTTGGGCAGGTACAGAAGGTGTTACGCGTTCGGGTGTGTGTTCGGCTGCAGGTAGGGGCGTCTTTTCCTGCTGAACCTTATAAAGAAATAGCTCCAGCTGATCCATCAGCCGATCTTTCGCCTGAACGGAATCGTGTACAACGGTATCCGATAATTTCTTTAGCTGCAATTCGTCAAAATTGGAAAGTTCGTTATCCAAATAAATGATAACCGGAATCTGGTTGTCGGGCATGGCTGCCTGCAACTGGCGCAGTTTAAGAATACCCTGCTCCAGATCTTTTCCAATGTCGGCGATTACGCAGTCATACCCTTTGTCGTGTACTTTTTGCAGGGCTTCTTCATTGAGAACGGCATAATCGCAGGTAATGCCGAAATGCCGGTCGTTAATCAGTTTGGTAAGCGAATCATCGGGTAGGTAATCGCCCGATAACACCAGTACATTTTTTACCTGCTCGGCCAGGCGGTCGCTGATTCGGGTAAAAGCATTCTCCAGATCTTCTCGTTTAAGGGGCTTTTGCAGATAGGCCAGTGCCCCTGGCAAAGCTAGTTTCGGCTCATTACTGGCCGAGATCACATGCACGGGAATATGTTTTAAATGAGCATCGTCCTTAAGGAGTTTAAGGATGCTGATGCCATCGAGCACCGGCAGTTGTAAATCCAGGATGATGGCCGATGGCTCATATCGGCGAGCATACGCGAGACCTTCATCCCCCTGTAAAGCCACTAGTGATTTGTAGCCTTTGGAGCGGGAAAAGTCCCGGACAATACTGGCAAAACGGGCGTCATCCTCAATAATAAGCATCACTTTATCGCCCTTCACCAGTGAGTCCCGGTCGTCAGAGACGGTATCCTGCAACACGGGCGTCAAGTGGTGGCTAGCCTTGGTTGACTGGTTCCAGTAGGCCATATTGCTGGCTGACTGAGTCGATTCCTGTGATGGTTCTGCGACCCGGGTGCCCGACAGGGGGAGCCAGATGGTAAATGTACTGCCTTTGTCTTCTGTACTTTGCAGGGTAATCTCGCCACCCAGTCGTTTGATCAATTCGCGACTGATGGACAAGCCCAGGCCTGTGCCACCATATTTACGGCTCGTGGAGCCATCTACCTGCTGAAAAGCTTCAAAAATAAGCTGCTGTTTATCAACTGGAATCCCGATGCCGGTGTCTGTCACCGATATGGTCAGGAGTGATTTTTCCTGACGGAGTTCCGGCCGGGTGAGCACGGAAGAATGGGGTTCAACAGAAAAGGTCAGGGTAATGCGACCGTCTGGCGGAGTGAATTTAAAGGCGTTGGATAACAGGTTTTTGAGAATTTGCTCTACCCTTAGCCGGTCTGTTGTGATTTCCGACGGCACCGATTCGTGGATGGCCGTGATAAATTGTACCTTTTTTTCTTCGGCAACAACGTTGAATAGCTGGGTGAGGTCACGCAGAATACTCTTCACCTGTACGGGTTCAGGATGCATGTCAATATGCCCTGCTTCAATCTTGGCTAGATCCAGGATGTCATTAATGAGTTCGAGCAGATCATTACCTGATTTATAAATGACGTTGGCGTACTCGATCTGTTTGGCCGTCAGGTTATCGAGTTTGTTATCGGCCAGCAGTTTCGCCAGGATAAGAACGCTGTTAAGTGGTGTTCGCAACTCGTGCGACATGTTGGCCAAAAAGGCTGATTTGTACTGGCTGGTTACCTCCAGTTCGCGAGCTTTGAGCGAAAGCGATTGCCGGGCTATTTCGACGGCTTCATTTTTTTCGACCAGTTCGGCATTGATCTGGCGAAGTTCTTCCTGCTGAACCTTCAGTTCTTCTTCCGAAGCCTGTAGGTTTTCCGCCTGCCGCATCAGTGACTCGTTCGATTGCCGAAGTTCCTCCTGCTGATCGGCTACCAATTCGTTTTGCTGCTGAACCTGCTGCAACAGAGCCCGTACCTGTTCATGCGTTTGCGCCGAGTTAATGGCTACCGCCAGGGGCTCCATCAGGCGTTTGAGCAGGTTCATAACCGGTGCTTCAAGTGTTCGGAACGAAGCGAGTTCCAGCACACCGATCAGTTCCTTGTTTTTGCGATACCATAAAGGCACCAGCACCAACTGGCCCGGTTGAGCCTCGCCACTGCCCGATTTCAACTGCCAGTATTCGGTCGGCACCTGATTGATGATCAGCATTTTCTGGCCTTGCGAGGCCTGGCCTACCAGGCCTTCGTTGAGGGCAAAGGTGCAGCGTACATCGGCTGGCAAGCCAACCGAAGCTACCCGTTCCAGTTGACGCTCGGCCGAGTTAAAAAGGTATACCGCTCCAGCCGGTAGATCCAGATGTTCTATCAGGGTCGCAAGAATTTTTTTTGCCATATCCTGCGGACTTTCCTGATCCTGCAAGCTGTGGCTGATGGCAGACAGACCGCTCAACTGCCAGTTTCGCTCCTCGCTTTCCTGATTGTAGGTTTGAAGGGTAGTCAGGTTTTCTTTAAGCTCACGTTCAGCCCGTCGGCGTTTACGGAACTCTTCGAAAATGACCAGTATAAGAATGGCAATATTTACAACGGCTATCAACACCGCTACCCACATGGCGCATTCCTCCATGTAGTCGGTATCGGCCTCTTTCTGTTTTCTGGCCAGCAATTCCTGCTGAGACTGTTGCTTTATTAAGGTTAGCTGGCGACGAATAGCGTCCAGTTGACTTAGGTCTCCTGCCAGATAACGGGAGGCTTCTGTTTCGATCTGATTGACTCGACTCAACTGAGTGGGTTCTGAGGCCAGTAATCCTTTCAGCTCATTCAGAATGCGATCAATAGCAACAACTGTCAGCGGGTTAGCTGATGTGTTGGGCGCGGATGAAGCGGAGTTTTGTGGATTGGTCTTCAGCTCTAGTAGTGTCAACTGAAGGCTGGAAACCTGTTCGGTTATTTTTTCAACCTGAGCAGAACGAGATAATAGGGCATGATGTCGACGAAAAGCGCTAAAATAAAGTAAGATAATTACCGGTACAGTCAGAAAAGTAAGAGCTGTGCCAAAATAAATTCGTCCAGTTAAAGATTTTATCATTTACTATATATTGTAGTATATAAACAATAAAGATATTTTATAGAGAAATCAAAAACAAAACATCCATTACATAAAATTCATATATTAATTATTGGGTACATTAGCCTATAAATGGGGAGGTATTTTTACTGGTTTTTAGAACTGCATACGTATCGAAAAGCCTGCCCATAAGCAAACGGGTATGACTGAGCTTTTTTAATGCATGATATGATTGGTCTACAGGTATAAAATAGACCATTTTTACCAGCACCGCGACATGAACGGTTGACCCTTGGTGATTTCTGTACTGGTTTGGCTTATTGAAATGCCGCATTCAAGGTTTTCAGAAAGTCGATGAGCTGCTGAATATCCAGTATGCGGTCGACAGGTGCATTGAGGATTGCCTGCTGCGGCATGAAGCCTACCTGGGCTGTTTCGGGCTGCTGAACCACAAGTAAGCCCCCCGCTTTTTTGATAGCGTTCAAGCCGGCACTTCCATCGGCATTGGCCCCTGAGAGCAAAACTCCAACCAGGGAGGAGCCATATACATCGGCGGCCGATTCGAAGGTGACGTCGATAGAAGGCCGACTGTAATTTACTTTTTCGGAGTCATCCAGCGAAAATACTTTGTCCTGTTCAATAAGCAGATGGTAATCGGCCGGAGCCAGATAGATGGTTCCGGGCTTCACTACATCTTTATCGTCTACTTCGCGGAGGGGATTGCTTGTTTTAAGCGAAAGCAGATTTGCCAGCGTTGAGTCGGCCGTATTTTTACGATGCAGTACAATGATCAGGGCAAACGAAAGTGGTGTGGGTAGTTGTGGCAATATGCTGAGTAACACCTCAATACTCCCTGTAGAGCCACCCATAACAACTGCTTCGTAGGTGTGGGTTAGCCTATCTTTCGCCATATTTTTTCCCCCTCCACTTGCCTGAACGTAGGCTTTAACGTTGAGAACTTTAGTGTTTCCTTCGCACCCAGAGCCAGATAGCCCAGCGGGCCAAGGCTTTCGTCGAAAAGTGACAGTACCCGCTGTTGCAGGGCTTTGTCGAAGTAGATCAATACATTCCGGCACAGGATCAGGTCAAACTCGTTAAATGACCGGTCCGATACCAGGTTGTGGGTAGAAAAAACCATTTTCTCGGCTAAGTCACCCCTAAACTTGACATGCCCGTATTGGGCTGTATAATAGGTGGAAAAATCGGTTGTTCCGCCCGACATGATGTAGTTTTCAGAATACTGCTTCATAGGCCCCAGGGCAAAAATGCCCTTTCTGGCTGTTTCCAGAACCTCCGGGTTCAGGTCGGTTGCATACAGTAACGTTTTTTGAAGCAGGTTGGCTTCTGTCAATAAGATTGCCATCGAGAAAACCTCTTCGCCGGTTGAACAACCCGCATGCCAGATCCGAATGAATGGTTTGGAGGTCAGTGTTGGCAGAACCTCTGTTCGAAGTGCTTTATAGAACAGCGGGTCGCGAAACATCTCGGTTACATTGACTGTCAACTCTTCTATGAAGCGTTTCAGGTAATGCGCATCCGACCGAATCCGATACCGAAGTTCTGCAAAACTCGGAAATTTGTCCAATGCCATTAAGCGGTTAATCCGGCGTTTCAGCGACGCTCTGGAATAGTGGGTAAAGTCGTACCCATATAATTCAAGCAGATCGTTTAATAAAAGATCAACTTCTTCTTCATTAATCATGGCAGTTTATTAAATCTGCGACAGGAGCCCCAAGAGCCTGTCCACATCAATTGGCTTTGAAAGGTAGTCCGTTGCTCCCGCCTGGAGGCATTTTTCCCGGTCGCCTACCATGGCCTGTGCCGTTACGGCGAAGATGGGCGTTTCTTTACGGTTATCCAGATTTTTGATGCGTGGAATAGCCTCGTAACCATCCATTTCGGGCATCATCATGTCAATAAGGATCACGTCGACTACCTCATTGGTTTGTAACACGTCAATCGCTTCCTGCGCACTACTACAGGCGATACAGTCAAATGATTTTGCTATCAATGTAGCTTTCAGCGCAAAAATGTTACGTGGATCGTCGTCGATGAGTAAGACTCGTTTTTTAAGCATTTTGTTGTGGTTGTGTCACATTTTGACACAGACCGGGCCGCCGGAGCGGATTCGCTGAGATAAAAGAGGTACACAGAGGTATTAATTTTTCTTTGTGCCTCTCTTTTGTCTCCGTGAACCCGCTCCGGCGGCCCGGTCTGTGTAATAGTTTTTAAATTAAGACCGGTCATATAACCAAACGCGCAGCAAAGAAATAAGCTGGTCAATGTCAACGGGTTTCGTAATGTAATCAGATGCCCCTGCCTGTATGCACTTTTCGCGGTCGCCGGTCATTGCTTTGGCCGTTACGGCAATAACAGGTAAATTTTTCCACTGGGCGTGTTCCCGAATCGTTCGCGCCGTTTCGTAGCCGTCCATCTGGGGCATCATCATATCCAGCAACACGACATCGATGCCTGGATTCTCTTCCAGCTTTTGCAGAGCCTCCTTGCCGTCCAGGGCCGCAATGACCGTCATGTTGTACTGTTCAAGGGCTTTCGAGAGGGAGAAGATATTCCGAACATCATCATCGGCGACCAGTACCGTTTTGTTGTTCAGTACCTGCCCCAGGGCACCCAGTTTTTTCGAGATGCCGGTTTGACTTTTTGTTTGTTTATTCTCTTCAACCAAATGCAGGAAAAGCGATACTTCGTCAATCATGCGCTGGTAGGAGTGGGCTGTTTTGACAATGATCGAGTCGGCGTATTTTTTAATTTTCAATTCCTCCGACATCGACAGGCTTTTGCCGGTGAAGATAATGATGGGCAAATTTTCCAGCCCCGGGTTTTTCTTGGCTTCCTCCAGTGTTTCGTAAGCGTTGGTGTCCGGTATGCCCATATCCAGAATAACGCAATCCACTTCTTTGCGTTTCAAGGCACTGATGCCTTCAGAAATGTTACTTTTTAGTTCGGAAGTAATGTTAAATGTCTCCAGGAAATAGGCC
>CAXTJJ010000197.1:0-9801 GCA_964244155.1 uncultured Spirosoma sp. | reverse complement strand
CTGCAAGGTTTGTTGGGAGCCATCCGTAGGGCGGGTAACAAAGCGATCGACGAGTGAATTACAGAACCAAACGTGAAACTAGAGCCATTTGTTGAACAGCTTACCTAGTTCATTGAATTGTGCCAGCCGTTCTACGGCATCTCGCAGTTTCAGCCCGTTGTCTGTAACCAGTTCGGTTGGAATGACGACCAGCCCTTTTGCTTTCGATCCGCCAACGCTGCGGAATCGCTCATATAGAAACGACGTCAGCTTTGCCGGAAAGGACTGGGGTGGATTCTGAAAAATGCTTTCTTCAACGTAGTTCAGGCCAATTTCAGTTGTATTGGAAATGACAATCTGTAATTTCGGATTTCGGGCCAGCTTTAATACTTCACTCCACTGGGTCTGCGCGGCCAACACCCGACTGATGGCTGATACAATCATATTTTCCGCTACTTCCTGCCCTTGCTGAAGGCCCCGCACAGCTACCGTATAGAGGTTATCCTGTTCTGAAAATTCATCAGTCTGACTATCCGTCGATTTGACAACAACGATGGAGCCCTCGAAACGCCCTTCATTATTTGCTTTCTGTACTAAGTAATCGGGTAAACCGCGTAAAAGAACGCCGGTACCAAATTGCAGTATCTTTTCGGGAAAAACGGGGGCGGGGTGGGTCGAACGGGTTAATTTAGCCATGGTTGGATGTACATCAAGCGGGTCTGCAGTCATGGGTCAGACAGGTTTACTATTAACAGAAAGTGAAGGTTTGTGCTCGTCAATCATAATTCAGCAATAATACGAACTACATCGTTACCGTAAGTGTCTATTTTATCGAAAGAGCGATAATGAGTACTTCTTTCAAAAAAAGCGGTAGTCGCATGACCTATAAGCTCTTATAAATTCTATAAACTATAAACTCGCTAGACCTTTACCGCTTCAATTTCCCCGAACTGTCGCCACTCGCCAGGGTGTCAACTTCAGCAACAGTAGTCAGATTTACATCCCCCAAAATAGTGTGCTTCAGCGCAGAAGCGGCCGCTCCAAACTCGATTGCCCGTTGCAGGTCGTTAAAGGTTAATAGCCCATAAATCAGCCCGGCCATATAGGCATCGCCCGTACCGATTCGATCGGTAATGGGGTTAATATCATGTATTCTGGATTTGTAGACGGTTTCGCCATCGAATAGCTTGGCTGATAGCTGATTATGAGACGCGCTGATGGACTTTCGTTTGGTATCAGTAATGTAGCGCACATTCGGAAACCGTTTCATCAACGCCCGTCCTGACTCCTGAAAGGTGCTGCCAACAACCCCATAAAGTTCAGAGAACAGGTTTTTACTCCCCAACACAAGGGTACAGCCAGCGGTAAGGGCGGGCATGATTTCCTGCGGTGTTCGGCCATATTGCCACAAATTGCTCCGATAAACGATATCAGCCGAAACCGGAATGCCTAACCGGTTTGCCGTCTGGATACCCGCCAGCAAACAGTCGGCGGCTCCCTGCGACAGGGCAGGGGTAATCCCGGTCCAGTGAAACCACGAAGCACCCATCAAAATAGGCTCCCAGTCAATATCGTCGGGACGTATGCGCGCAAAGGCCGAGTCGACCCGGTCGTAAATAATTTGACTGGCTCGGCTACCTGCTCCCGTTTCCAGGAAATAAAGGCCCAATCGACCATCGCCGTAGCGTATATGCTGCGTATCAACGGCATACTTACGCAGGTAGCCCGAAGCCGCCCGTCCAAGAGCATGGTGTGGGAAACGCGTTACGTGAGCTGCCTGTACTCCAAACTGTGCCAATGATACAGCTACGTTGGCCTCGGTGCCGCCGAAATGCATATCCAGCGTATCTGTCTGTGCAAACCGCTCAACACCGGGTGGACTTAACCGAAGCATAACTTCGCCAAAAGTGACAATTTTCATAAGTACGATGGAGGTCTAAAAGCAAGGTAGGGTGCTATAATTACAGTTTTTTATCAATACTATAGTCGCTCATTAACTCTTCAGGCCGTACCGGTTCCAGCTTCGGTAAGACTAAATGGATAATAACCAGCGCAATCAAATACGAGCAGCTGGCGATGATAAACATGGGCAGGTAGCCAAACGCCGTAATAATACGTCCGGCCAATAAGGCCAGCAAGATACCACCAACCGCGCCAAACATACCACCAATGCCGGTTACGGACGCAACCACATTTTTTGGAAATAAGTCCGATGCGAAGGTGTACATATTGGCGGCCCACCCCTGGTGAGCGGCTGTTGCCAGCGAAATTAGCCCGATAGCAACCGTCAGGCTACTGGTTTGGGCAGCAAAGAAAATAGGAACAACACAGAGCGCGCAGATAAGCAAGGTTGTTTTACGAGCCCGGTTGGCCGTCCAGCCCCAGCGCATAAACTGGGTGCTGAGCCAGCCAAAAAAGATACTGCCCGCATCAGAAACAACGTAGATAATCAGGAAGGGCACCCCGAAACTGTTGAGGTCAAGCTTTTCGTCGAGGGCGTCATTTGAGTTAAAAAAATCGGGAAGCCATGACATATAAAACCACCAGATAGGATCGGCAAGGACCTTCCCAATGGCGAAAGCCCAGGTTTGTTTATACCCTAACAGTCGGCCCCAGGATACTTTTATGGGAAAGGTTTCCTCATTATCACGGCGAATGTAGGCTAACTCTTCGGCCGAGAGTTGAGTACTCCTCTCTGGCTTTCTGTACATGAACCACCAGAAAATCAATAAGCCAAACCCCAGCACGCCAGTGACTAGAAATGAACTTCGCCAGCCAAAATGTAAGATCAAATAGGGAACGACCAGAGCCGTCAGGATAATACCCACATTGGTTCCGGCGTTGAAAAGGCCACTGGCAAACGAACGCTCACGACGGGGAAACCAGTCGGCAATGGTTTTTATGGACGAGGGAAAATTTGCCGCTTCGCCCAAACCCAGCAGTGCTCGCATCCAGCGTAAGCCTACAATGGTGTTGATGGAGGCTGTCAGCACGGCGGCCACACTCCAGAGTAGAATACCCAACGAAAAGCCCCGACGGGTGCCAATGCGGTCGATGACCCAGCCCATGAGCAGAAAGCCAATGGCATAGGTGAATTTGAAAGCCGCATCTACATCTCCATAGAGTACCTTGAATCGATCTGTAGCTTCTTTAGTTAGTATGGCATTGGGAGCCACATCCAGCATTTCTTTTCGAAATATTTCATCTGTCATTGTGAATGACAGCACTTGCCGATCTATGTAATTTATAGTCGTTGCCAGAAAAAGCAACGCAACAATTCGCCAGCGGAAGCGGCCAGAAGGGGTTGGCATTGGTAAAATAAATAGGAGTTTTGGGGAGAAAAGGCCAGGGAGGTGCTTTTTTACTACCATTAGTTGGTAAGTCGGTAAGCGGCTACGCCTAAGTTGGTAAGTGGCTACGCCTAAGTCGGTAAGTCAATAAGTGGCTGACCGCACCGCTGCGGACAGTCAGCGGATCAGCGAAAGCAATGATCATTGCGCCAGCCACTTACTGACTTACCAACTTAGGCGCAGCCACTTACCAACTTAGGCGTAGCCACTTACAGACTAATATCATGCTTGAACAAACCTGGCGGTGGTTCGGTCCAAATGACCCTGTATCGCTCAACGACGTCCGGCAGGCAGGGGCCACCGGTATTGTAACGGCCCTGCACCATATTCCAAATGGGGATGTATGGACGCTGGATGAAGTTTTAAGTCGTAAGTCGCTGATTGAAACAAAGGGACTGACCTGGTCGGTAGTGGAGAGTATCCCGGTGCACGAGGGGATCAAAACCCGAACGGGCGATTATAAACGGTATATCGAAAACTACAAAGATTCGATTGTTAACCTGGCACAGGCGGGCATCGACACGGTCTGTTACAACTTTATGCCCGTACTCGACTGGACCCGTACGGATCTTGACTTTCCTATGCCCGACGGCTCTACGGGCTTGCGTTTCGACGCTACCGAATTTGCCGCTTTCGAGCTATATATTCTTCAGCGGCCGGGAGCGCAATACCTTTATAACGAGGAGCAAATGCGTCATGCACGCGCCAAGCTCGATGGCATGACCGATGCGCAGGTGAAACGACTGACGCGCACCATCATTGCGGGCTTGCCCGGCTCCGAGGAAAGTTATACGGTTGAAAAATTTCGCGATGCGCTGGATGCCTACAAAGACATTAGCGACCGGGAACTCCGTCAGAATCTGTATTCGTTCCTGCGCGAAATTGTGCCCGTAGCCGAATCGGTAGGGGTACGTTTAGCCATTCACCCCGACGATCCACCGTATCCGATTCTGGGCCTGCCAAGGGTAGTAAGCACAGAAGCCGATGCCCGTGCGCTGCTGGCCGCTGTTAACTCGCCCGCCAATGGGCTGTGTTTCTGTACTGGTTCGTATGGTGTTCGGGCCGATAACGACTTAGTAGGCATGGTTGAGCGGTTGGGAGCCGGCATTCACTTTGTCCATCTGCGCAGTACTCAACGCGACAGGGACGGGAGCTTTCAGGAAGCGAATCACCTGGAGGGCGACGTACCCATGGCGGGTGTAATGCGGGCATTACTTGCAGAACAGAAAAGGCGGCAACTGTCTGACCGACCCGATACCCGGATGCCCTTTCGGCCCGACCACGGCCACCGGATGCTGGATGATCTGACCTCGGGAAAGCGAACAAACCCTGGCTATACAGCGATTGGTCGCCTGCGTGGTTTGGCCGAACTGCGTGGCCTGATGATGGGCTTGTCGGCAGTTGAGTAGCTGAAAGCATAGCTGTTGATTTGTTGCCAGATTGCCGTTTACGTCAAATGGCTTAATTTTAACCTCAAAAAAACCGTAAGAAGCCGGGAGAAACCACCCGGCTTTTGCTTTGATATCTATGCATACACTTGCTCTTGCTTCTACCTTCCTGTCTGACGACTTTCTGCTACAAACCGAGACCGCTCGTCGGCTTTATCATGAATACGCCCGGCAAATGCCGATTATCGACTACCATTGCCACCTACCACCCGATCAGATAGCTGCCGACCGTCAGTTTGAGAATATGTCTCAGCTCTGGTTGCATGGCGACCACTACAAATGGCGGGCAATGCGTACGCATGGCATTCCAGAACAGTATTGCACCGGCAATGCGACCGATTGGGAGAAGTTTGAAAAATGGGCCGAAACGATTCCCTACACCCTCCGAAACCCACTGTACCACTGGTCGCATCTGGAATTGAAAAATCCATTTGGCGTAACAGACGTGCTCAACCCAGCGACGGCACGCTCTATTTATGAAACCTGCAACGAACAGTTGCCCAATCTTACGGCACGGGCGTTGCTGACACATTTTGATGTTCGAGTGGTTTGCACGACCGACGATCCATTGGATTCGCTCGAACATCACCGCAAAGTGACGAAGGATTTGGCGTCAGGTGCCGGAAATTTCAAGACAAAAGTTCTGCCAACGTTCCGCCCCGATAAGGCGATGGCAGCCGACGATCCAACAGCGTTGCGTAACTACATACAAAAGTTGGCGGAGGTAACGAATAGGGAAATTCATAACCTCACACAATACCTCGATGCGCTCAAATCCCGGCACGATTACTTCGCCGAGATGGGGTGCCGACTATCTGACCACGGTCTGGAGATGGTATATGCTGAGCCATATAAAGAAAGCGATGTACAACGGATATTCGATCACTTGAATCGCAGAGTCGACATCTCTCCTGTGGATGTCCTGAAGTTCAAATCCTTTATGCTGGTTCAGTTTGCCGAATGGGACCATGAAAAGGGCTGGACACAACAGTTTCACCTCGGTGCGCTTCGTAATAACAACATCCGCCGACTGCGCGACCTTGGCCCCGACACGGGTTGGGATAGCATTGGCGACTTCCCGCAAGCGGCCTCGCTGTCGCGTTTCCTGGGTAGTCTGGACGACCGGGATAAACTGGCGAAAACGATTCTGTATAACCTCAATCCGGCTGATAACGAAGTGATGGCCACCATGATTGGCAACTTCAACGATGGGTCTGTGCGGGGTAAAATCCAGTTCGGTTCCGGCTGGTGGTTCCTCGATCAGAAAGACGGCATGGAGAAGCAAATCAACACGCTGTCGAATATGGGTTTACTGAGCGCGTTTGTGGGTATGCTCACCGATTCGCGTAGTTTTGTGTCCTACAGCCGCCATGAGTATTTCCGGCGAATTCTTTGCAACATCTTCGGCAATGACATCGAAAATGGTGAATTGCCAAACGATGTGGAGTGGGTAGGTCAAATCGTGCAGGATATCTGTTACCGCAACGCCGAACGATATTTCGGGTTTTAAACTCGACCAATGACTCACACCTTCGTTGAAACGAATAAGCAATCTGGCAACCCGGTCAAGTTACACGTCGTTCAGGCCGGACCGGAGGAAGGGCCACTTGTTATTTTGCTGCATGGTTTTCCTGAGTTCTGGTATGGCTGGAAAAACCAGATCGACGCGTTAGCCGAAGCGGGTTTCTGGGTTTGGGCACCTGACCAGCGCGGGTATAATCTCAGCGAGAAACCAATGGGTATTGAGGCCTATAGTCTTGATACGCTGGTGGCCGATGTGATTGGGCTGATCGACGCAGCGGGGCGGCAAAAGGCAGTCGTTGTCGGGCATGATTGGGGGGCGGCAGTTGCCTGGTGGACGGCGGTTTCATACTCCGACCGTGTTGAACGGTTAGTAGTCCTTAACGTCCCACATCCGATTGTGATGAAACGCTTCACCAGTCGTGACGTTGGGCAGATGCGCAGAAGCTGGTACATCGGTTTCTTTCAATTGCCGTGGTTACCCGAAATGCTGACTAAAGCAGGAAACTGGACGGCTTTTGTGAAAACATTGCTGGGCAGCAGCCGACCGGGTACGTTTCGGCGGGCCGATCTGCAACAATATAAAGCAGCATGGGCACAGCCGGGAGCGGTAAAAGCCATGATTAACTGGTATCGGGCCTCGCTTCGAAAACCCCCTTCCCGACGCTCTTCCATTCGGGTTACCGTGCCGACGTTACTAATCTGGGGCGTTCAGGACAAGTTCCTGAAACGCGAAATGGCCCAGCCCAGCATTGACCTATGCGATAACGGTCGCGTGGTATACCTCGAAAACGCTTCCCACTGGGTTCAACACGAAGAACCCGAACGGGTGAATGAGTTGATAATTGAGTCGGTAAGTTGGTAAGTCGGTAAGTCAGTAAGTGCTTGCGCATGTATTGCTCTGGCGTCAGTACTTACTGACTTACCGACTTACCGACTTACTGACTCACCAACTTATACACCTTCCCGTCTTTCATCACGAACTGGACGGCCTGCAACGTTTTAATATTCTGGATCGGGTTTTCAGCTACGGCAATAACGTCGGCCAGTTTGCCAACTTCTATTGAGCCAACCTGAGCGTCCATACCCAATAATTTAGCGTTTGTCATCAGAGCCGCTTTGATGGCTTCGACGGGCGGCATGCCCGCTTCCACCATGTATTCAAACTCTTTCGCGTTAAAGCCATGAATGTAAACGCCGGCATCGGTACCGAAGGCAATTTTTACACCTGCTTTGTAAGCTTTGGCAAACGTAGCCTGAATTTTCGGGCCAATGGCTAACGCTTTTGGGGTTACCAGGGCTGGATAGTAGCCAAAATGGCGGGCAGAATCGGCCGCTGTTTTTCCGGCAATGATCGTTGGAACATAATAGGTGCCGTATTTTTTGAACAACTCAATGGCTTCATCGTCCATCAATGTACCGTGTTCAATGGTTTGCACGCCTGCCCGAATTGCCCGTTTCATCCCTTCGGCTCCGTGAGCGTGGGCCGCTACGGCAAACCCATAATCTTTAGCTGCATCAACAACCGCCTTTACTTCTTCTTCCGTAAACTGAGGACCAGAGCCATCTTTAGCATTGCTCAAAACACCGCCGGTTGCGGTAATTTTAATGAGATCGGAGCCATCTTTATACCGCTGCCGAACGGCTTTACGCGCATCTTCGGGTCCATTAATAACGCCTTCCATTGGGCCTGGGTCGCCCATCAGGTCTTTGCGATAGCCATTGGTTGGGTCGGCGTGACCGCCGGTTGTGGCAATGGATTTGCCTACGGTCAATACCCGTGGACCGTCGACCAGTCCGGCGTTGATAGCATTACGCAGGGACACATTTACCCCCGAGCCACCCAAGTCGCGCACGGTTGTGAAGCCTGCCAGTAAGGTTGTTTTGGCATATTGGGCAGCCTGATACGCAACATCGGCCTGGTTCCGGGTGAACCCATCAATAGCACCACCCCGGCGGGTCTGACTTTCCAGGTGAACGTGCATGTCGATCAGGCCGGGCAAGACGGTTTTCGACTTCATGTCCAGCACCCGATCCTGTCCGGCGGGGTTTGTATATCCTTTCTGAACGGCTGTAATTTTGTTGCCTTCAACGACAATGGTCATTTGCGGCTGGAGATCATTGCGAATGCCATCAAAGAGATTTCCGCAGTGAATTAAGGTGCGTTGGGCAAACAGGGGAGTGGCCAGCAGCGATAAGCCTGCCAGCAGGTACAATTTTTTCATAAATGAAGTTAGTAGGGTACAAAAAAGGGCTACAACAGTGTGTTGCAGCCCTTAAAGTACGAAAAGGAGGTGAAGAACCCCTAAATTTTTGTTACCTGTACAATCGCTGTTTGCGACTGACTTGGAATCGTCGAACTCGGGTAAGGGTTCACCTCGCGTAAAATCACTTTGTACATTTCACTTTTTAGTGAAACGGTTGTTGAGTCGGGTCGCCTGTTGGAATTGCCGGGGTCGGGACCTAAAAACAGGCGTGCAGAGGTTGAGTCAGTATCTTTTGACAAGAGCAATTTAACCTTAGCCTGTCCCGCCCAAACGCATGTAACACCAGTTGGGCAGCGGCTATCCTGAATCGAATCAACGCGAACAACAATTTCGGAACCAAGACGGCCCGATTGGTGCAAGCCTAGCGAAATTGAGTCTGTCGGTGTTGTTTCAGATGATTTGCAGGCTGAAAAAAGTATAGTTCCAACGATGAGAAAACCAGAAAGCCGTTTCATTGAGTTTACCATTATTCCTGTAATTGATTTCTCACAAGGACACAGCCGCCAGGAAAAGGGTTGGAACAACTACATTAATTTTTTACAATGACACCATCCGCTACAAACGTAAGCGATTTTTCAGGTTCGGTAATTTTCTCGATTTCAGCTTTGGGCTTCCCGGCATCCTGAGCGAAATGGCGCAGGTCAGCAACAGGAGTCGTTGTCGTTTCGGCGGTTCCTTCAACCACAACGGTTTTGCCAACGATGTCTTTCGGAACAAAGAAACCATAGTCCTTGAACGTTACACGCATCGTTTGCCCATCACCGGTTTTAACCTGCATCCAGCAGCCTTTTACTTTACAAACAGACTCAACTGTGCCTTCCACTTTGGCAGGCATCTCCGTTTTATTGGCCATCTTGGCCGATAATTCAGTTGCCGGGATAGCTCCCGCCGATGTGATTTTTTTGCCGTGATAACTCACCTCATGTTGGGCAAATGCACCAAATGATGCGGCAACGAGCAGGCCGGTAAGCAGGATATTTTTCATAGTTTATTCAATGATTATGACCGCCTTGTGCGCGAACGAATGATTGTCAACAAGTTTTGCTATTCCCAAAATTACCATTTTCACTCCATTCCCAAAACCCATCGAATATATAATTTATTGGAGTAACATTGGGGAATAGAAACTTAAGTCCAGTACAGAATCGGCGCATTCGGGAATCGCTTTGTCCATTCGGAATAGAAAAAGGCCTTCATCTCCTTCATTTCCTCAGGTCGGTATACATACTTGGTCCC
>CAXTJJ010000196.1:7400-9884 GCA_964244155.1 uncultured Spirosoma sp. | reverse complement strand
GACTGGTCAATATTGACGAGTTTCATTTTCTCTTTCATCAACTTCAGGAACTGCACCGCATCGAGCGAATCCTGACCGCGATATTTACGAATTTCGTTGAGTGCTGTTTTCAGGAAGTTTGTAGTGCTGACACCCGGAATCTCAATAGGGTATTGAAATGCCAGAAAAATACCTTCGGCAGCCCGCTCTTCGGGAGCCATATCTAATAAATCTTTGCCATCGAAAATGACACTGCCGCCCGTTACGTCATAGTCTTCACGACCTGCCAGGACCGATGCCAGCGTGCTTTTGCCGGCGCCGTTGGGACCCATAATAGCGTGAACCTCACCGGCGTTGACTTCCAGGTTGAGGCCTCTTAATATTTCTTTTTCGCCAATTGAGGCATGTAAATTACTGATGGATAACATAATAGATTTATCGTGACAGCGCTAAATAAAGCCGCAAAGTTAACAGATGAAATGGCATCTGCGCTGTAGGGTAACAAAATCGGGCGTTTAAAAGTTGACCCATTGTTAGGTTATTCGCTCTTAAGCAAAAAACTCTTGATTTCCCATAACCCAAACTGTTTGGTTATGGGAAATCAAGAGTAAAAATACGGGCTGCATAGTACATCTCTACCGGAATCACTTTGACCGCACCTGATAGGGAAGCTGATTTCGTGAAAGTCGCTCCCATCGAGTATTGATAAGTGATTTTTACTTTCGGTTTATCCGCTAGTTGTTTCATCTCCAGCGTAATCGGGGCAGAATAAGCCATTCATGGTGAATTATAGCTCGTTTTAGCTAGTTATTATCGGTCATTATGCTTATTTATTAGCTAAATGAGCTTGTAGTTTTTCAATTGGTAATCTAAGTACTGAAGAGAAGCGCCTGAGAAACGTGAGTGCTAACTCATGTCTGGCAAATTTCTTTTTAGTAGTCAAACCTGTACCTTGCGAATCCAGCCTATGACCAGATTTAAGATTTTTTTATATGACAATTACAGATAATACCGCTTTTGCCGAGTTGACACCCACTGGCAATGGTAATCAAACCGTGCCGTCTGCCCGAATATATGTATCTTCAGAAATCGGCACGCTACGGCGATTGCTGATCCACAGTCCAGACCGGGGGTTAGGGAAAGTAGTGCCGTCCAAAGCACAGGACTGGCTTTTTGAAGACATCGTCCATCTGGATATGATGCGTCGGGATGAGTATGATTACTACGTTAAGATTCTGCTGTATTTCCTAGACCCCGATAAAGTAAGGGGTAAAATCGCGGCTATTGGGCCTGACTCCGACCGGTCGTTTTTTAAACCCGATCATGCTGATTATTTCAAGTCCGATAAAGTCATCGACATTCAATGTCTGCTTTCCGATATTCTGGGCGATGAGAACATTCGCACTCAACTGATTGCAGCCATTTGTGGCATAGAGCGCACGTCGTATCATACCCAACAGCGATTAAGGCAGTTTGAGCCAAACGAACTGGCCAAGATCATGATTTCGGGCTCGCTGCCCGATCTGACAATGCTTTTTTCGCCCCTCCCCAATTTTATTTTTACAAGAGATATCGGGATTGTTATCAACGACCACATTTTGCTGAATAAACCAGCAAAACTGGCTCGCACGCGTGAGGCTTTACTGGCGCAGTATATTTTCTTTAATCACCCTTTGTTCGCCGATTATCAGGATAAAATTCTTGAGATACCAGATAATGAACATGCCTTTCTACTGCCCGAAGCCGATGTGAACCGGGATGTCACGCGGACAACCCTGGAAGGGGGCGATGTGATGATGATTGGTAAACGGCACCTGATTGTTGGTGTAAGTGAACGGACTACGTTATATGCGGCTCAGCAGGTGATGAGAATGGTATTTGCCAAAAATGTAGTCGATAAGGTTACGGTTCTTCAAATTCCGAAAAAGCGCGACTATATGCACATCGACACGGTTTTTACACAGGTAAAACGGAATATCTGGGTGCTGCTGGGGTCGCTGGCCCGCACAGGCGATGAAGCAAAAAAACGCGATGTCATCCATTTCTTTGCTCCTAAAGATGTATCGGAAGACCTGAAAATCATGCAGTTTACGAAGGGCCAGGAGCAGAAACCCCTCGAATTTGAAAATCTCGAAGATCTATTGACCGACATCAGCATAAACGACCTTGGGGCTACCGGCCCCATCCAGTTTATTTATTCAGGTAATAATGAATTTCCGTTTGGTGCCCGTGAGCAGTGGACGGATTCCTGCAATCTGCTGGCGCTTAAAGACGGTGTGGTAGTTGGATACGACCGGAACGAAAAAACGGCTGAAGCCTTCCGGGCGGCTGGCTTTGAGGTAATTGGAGTCGCGAAATTACTGTCCCGTTTCGAGCGGGGTGAGTCGTCTCCCGAAACGATAGAAAACACGTTTATTATGCTGCCATCGGCCGAGCTGAGCCGCGCGCGGGGCGGCTCCCACTGCATGAGCTTGCCTCTTCTTCGGGATGAGGTGTAATAAGTCG
>CAXTJJ010000196.1:0-7300 GCA_964244155.1 uncultured Spirosoma sp. | reverse complement strand
GTAAGTCGGTAAGTCGGTAAGTCGGTAAGTCGGTAAGTCGGTAAGTCGGTAAGTCGGTAAGTCAAAACTTGTAAAGTTAAACCGTAATCTTGAGCTTAAAATGGGATGGAGAGTAAAACGTTTTGAGGATTTATTGATCTGGCAAAAAGGTCAGGATTTAGCCGTAATCATTTATGAAACCTATCGCGAGAATCGAGACTGGGGTTTTAAGGATCAGATATGCCGAGCGTCGGTTTCTGTATCAAATAATATCGCTGAAGGGTTTGACAGAATTAGCGAAACTGACTTTGCCCGTTTCTTAAATTATAGTCGTACTTCGTCAAATGAAGTTAAATCAATGACTTATCTGGCATACAGACTTGGGTATATTGATGAGCAACAGCGGAGTAAAATCATCTTGTTGACTGAAGAGTTGTCAAAGATGATAAACGCTTTTTGTAAGACATTGAACAAATAGTTTGATCGTGTTAACTTGCTGGAGAAAATCAGTCAGTAAGTCGGTAAGTGGCTTCGCCTAAGTCGGTAAGTCGGTAAGTCGGTAAGTGGCTGACGCATGGACAATACTATCATGCGTCAGCCACTTACCGACTTACCGACTTGGGCGAAGCCACTTACCGACTTAGGCGAAGCCACTTACCGACTTACCGACTTACTGACTACAAAACCCCTTATAACTCATTATATGCAATCACAGGCTACTTCCCGAATCTTGATGATTCGTCCTGTTAACTTTGGATTTAATACCGAAACCGCTGAATCCAACGCGTTTCAGGATAGTAAACTGGCTGCGCAAACAAAGGACACAGCCCAGCAGGAGGCCCAGCGTGAGTTTGATGAAATGGCGCGACAACTTCAAACCCTCGGTGTAGATGTGATGGTCTATGAAGATACTGTTGAGCCCTATACTCCCGACTCGATTTTCCCGAACAACTGGGTGTCCTTTCACGCCAGTGGAACGGTAGTGCTCTACCCGATGCAAGCCGAAAATCGCCGACTAGAACGGCGGCAGGATATAATCGATGATCTGGCCAAAAAATACCATGTTGCTAAAGTCGTTGATCTGACCCACTTTGAACAGGAGGGTAAGTTTCTGGAGGGAACCGGTAGCCTTGTGCTCGACCGGATGAACCACGTTGCTTTCGCGTGTTTATCACCCAGAACGCACCCCGACGTATTGGCCGAGTTCAGCAAACAGACCAACTATCGCGTCGTATCGTTTCACGCGGCCGACGCGGGTGGCAAGGCCATTTACCACACAAATGTGCTGATGTGTATTGCCGATACGTTTGCCGTAATCTGTCTATCCGCCATCAGCGACCCCGACGAGCGGCTCATGGTACGTCAGGAGTTGGAAAAGCTGAATAAGCGGGTCATTGATATTTCGCTGGAGCAGATGGCCAGCTTTGCCGGGAACATGCTTATGGTTCAGACCCAGAAAGGACAGAAGTTATTGGTCATGTCGACGCAAGCCTACAAGTCGCTCACGCCCAAGCAAATCGACTTACTGGACGACTACACCACCATCTTTCACTTCGATCTGTCAATGATTGAAGGCAACGGGGGCGGCTCCGCCCGTTGCATGATCGCCGAAGTTCATTTGCCGAAGAAGTAAGTTGGTAAGTCGGTAAGTGGCTTCGCCTAAGTCGGTAAGTCGGTAAGTTGGTAAGTTGGTAAGTTGGTAAGTTGGTAAGTGGCTTCGCCTAAGTCGGTAAGTGGCTGACGCATGGACAATACTATCATGCGTCAGCCACTTACCGACTTACCGACTTACCGACTTACCGACTTAGGCGAAGCCACTTACTGACTAATTTTTTTCCTTGTTGCTTGCACATACAAATATCGTCTTGTATATTTGTACCATACTTTCAGAACGGACGTAATGACCGAGGAAAAAACAGTAATCGAAGAGGATAAATCCGAAACGCGGTTTAGTGCTTGTCTGCTGTTTTCAGCGAATGCCTTGTCAAGAGCGATTACCGCTATTGGCGATGAAGAGTTTGGTCGATTTGGCATGTGTTACTCGCACGCATACATGCTGTGTGAAGTGGTAGGGCAGCCGGGCATAACGCCATCGGAATTAAGTGAAACATTGTATTTGACACCATCGACGATTACTCGACTGGTCGAAAAACTGGAGCAGAAACATTTAGTACGGCGCGAGTCGGAGGGAAAGAAAACCCTGATCTATCCAACAACTGAGGGCATTGCCCTTCAACCCGAAATAGCTGAAGCCTGGGATCGGGTAGGAAAACACTACTCTGAGTTAATTGGCGAAAAAGACATTTGCCACCTAACCCAACAGGTATTTAAAGCAGCCCAGGCCCTTGGCTAGTGCGCTTTAAAATATTTGCCATAAAGATTGTTTGCACATACAACAAATAAATAGCCATGAAAACGAACGAAGAAACCATCGGATTAGTAAGCAGCAATGCTACTGAAACCACTAAAGAAATTTGCCGCTCACTGGCTAAGAAAGGCATCTCAACGATTGTTGTGCAAAAGGAAAGTGCTCAGCATGAGGTAGAAGAGCCTACAGAACAGCACCACTGGTCGGGCCAGCCTGGTAAAGACTTATTTTTTAACGGGTGGAAACTACTGTTTTGATACAGTAGTAACTGCTCCCATACCTAGCTCTGTTTATTTACCCTATACCTATAATCTATAATAGATGAATTACGTCATTACGGGCTCGCTGGGCCATACTGGAAAGCCCATTGTTGAGGGTCTTGTGAAGGCTGGTCATACCGTTACGGTTATCACCAGCAAACAGGAAACGGCTGTTGCTATCAACGCGCTGGGAGCAAAGCCTGCTGTAGGTAGTGTTGAAGATGCTGCTTTCTTAAAAGACGCATTTGCTGGTGCTGATGCCGCTTATTTGCTCATTCCGGGTAAATGGGGCGTTTCGGGATGGCGGGCTTTTCAAAATCAGATTATAGATAACTACATTGCGGCTATCAAATCGAACGACATCCGGTTCGTGGTGTTGTTGAGCAGTGTCGGTGCCCATTTAAGTGATGGCGTTGGCCCGGTCAATGGGCTCTATGATGCTGAGCAGAAACTGTCTGCTGTGCCCGGCCTCAACAGCAAATTTTTACGCCCGTCTTACTTTATGTACAACCTCTTCAGTATGGTTGGCCTGATAAAAAGTGCGGGCATTATGGGCAGTAACTTCGGTGATGATACCCTCATCCTAACGCATACCAATGATATTGCCGACGTGGCTTTGCAGGAACTATCGAACCTGGATTTCACAGGCCATCAGGTGCGCTATATTGCCAGCGACGAGCGAACGGGTGCTGAGATTGCCCGGATACTTGGCAAGGCAGTTGGCAAACCCGAAACGCCCTGGGTTGTATTCACCGATGAGCAAAACAAGCAGGGTCTGCTCCAGGCCGGGCTTAATGAAGAAATGGCATCGGAGTATAACACGATGGGGAAATCACTTCGGGAAGGTCGGATGCAGGCCGACTTTTTTGATCATAAACCAGTCTACGGCAAGATCAAGCTTGACGAATTTGCCCAAAATGAGTTCGCCCCAGCCTTCAATGCGTAAGGTTTGCTGGTATACTTTGGGCTTAGTAACGAAACAGATAAGGCGTCCATAAAAGGCATTCGTTGGTATTCCAATAGATGCCTTTTTTAGTATCGGTTAGTCTACCTTTATCAAGATTAATCGTTACAATAATCAGTTAGGTAAAGCAGAAGCATGAACATATCGAATAATAAAATTCTCATTACCGGTGGTGCATCGGGCATCGGTTTAGGGCTTACCGAACGGTTCGTTCAGGAAGATAATACCGTCATTATCTGCGGAAGAAGGGAGTCAGTATTGCAGGAAGTCGCCGAAAAATTCCCGTCTGTCATCACAAGAACCTGCGATCTGTCCAGTGCCGACGAGCGGAAAGCCCTCTATCAGTGGATTTCGGAAGAACATCCCGACGTATCGGTGCTGGTGAACAACGCAGGCATTCAGCAATGGATGTCTGTTTCAGACGAGGACTTCTTCCAGCGGGCAAAGGAAGAACTGGTAGTAAACATCGAAGCACCACTTCACCTTACTTCCCTGTTTATTAATCTGCCCTCGCTGACATCCGTTATTAATGTTACGTCTGGGTTAGCTTTCACTCCGTTGGCTAAAGTGCCGGTTTATTCGGCTACCAAGGCGTTTTTTCATTCCTTCACATTATCATTGCGGGCGCTGCTCCGTACTAAAGGTATAGAAGTGATCGAGATGATTCCTCCGGCTCTCAATACAGACTTGGGCGGTAAAGGGCTGCACGACGCTGCCCCGCCCGTGAGTGACTTTATCAATGCGGTGTTTGAGCAGTTAAAAGAGGGTAAAACCGAATTGACTTTCGGGTTTAGCGAGGCTATGGTAAAAGCAACGCCTGATGAGTTACGTACTACGTTCAATAGAATGAACACAATCGCTTAACGGTTGCTTTCAGTTGCGACAAATGGCTAGCCCATTAAATACCAGTAGCCTTCACAAACATCTTTTTTAACATGAAAACGGCATTGATTACAGGGGCAAATGTTGGCATTGGACTGGCAACAGCCAAGGCGCTGGCCCGGAAAGGGTTTAACCTGATTTTGATTTGCCGAAACAAAGAAAAAGGGCAGGCGGCTGTAGCCACCCTAAAGCGAATCAATCCGGCCGTAACAGTCGACCTATTAATTGCTGATTTATCCGATCTTGATTCAGTACGTCGGGCCGCTCAACAGGTCAAACTCACCCATGAAAAACTGGACGTTTTAATCAATAACGCCGGTTATTCGCCCGATAGAATCGAGTTCGTTGACAATATCGAAAAATCGTTTTATGCCAATCACATTGGCCATTTTGTGCTGACTTACCATCTGCTTGATTTGCTCAAAGCGGCTGGTGAAGCGCGGATCATTAATCTATCGTCGGCGGCTTATGCATTGGGTAAAGCCTCACGGTTTTTCCAGCGGAACCCAACGCTATCGATTATGTCGGCCTACGGTGATGGCAAACTGGCCAATGTGTTGTTCACTAAAGCATTGGCTAATCGCTACGCTGATTCGGGGATTACGGCCTATGCGGTTCATCCCGGCGTAGTCAATTCTGGTTTTGGGAGCAATTTTACGGGGGCTTTCGGCTTTATGATGGGCCTGGCACGCCCCTTTATGCGATCACCGGAGCGAGGTGCCGAAACGTCCATTTATCTCGCCACTGCTCCGATCGCGACTATAACAAAGCTGGACGGGAAAGCGGGTGGATCGGGCGGCTATTTTGCTGATGCAGCCCCGAAACAGACAAAGCATACCGATTTGACAAACAAGCAGGCCGACGATTTATGGACGAAAAGCCTGACTTTTGTGTAGGCGCGTTTGCCTGATTTTCAATGTGTAAAAGGGGTCGACAGCGACCCCTTTTTTTAGGAACGCTCCATTCATTAAGGATGCAATAGGCCGGTACACCACCAAATAAACTTTCGCTGTCTTTCCTAAGAAAGCAAGGGTAAACGACTGAGGCTGGAAACGAAAATGGCGACGCCCAACTGGTCGTCGCCATTTTAAAACCCACTCTATGAGAAATATTTTTGGTTATCGGCCTCCCAGTGGAAATATATAGCCAAGCGTTCCTTGCGCATAAATTGTCTTGGAGTCAGTGCTGAATCCACTATCCGTATCACCCAGTGAATACAGGCCCCGCGCTTCAATCGTAAAATGCCCTGGTCCGGCTTTTATAGCCGCTCCAATGCCCGCCCCCGCCCCAAACCCAAAGCGACCTGTTGTGCCTTCGAGCGATACTTTCTGGCCATCCTGGCTAGCACTCATCCTGTAAGCTGCATAAGGGCCGATGTTCAGGAAGAAGCGGTTACCGGCGTAGGTTCCCGACGCGATTTTTAAGAATAAAGGGACTTCAAGGACATCAAAAGCGTTTGTACTCGTAAAGCCCGTTAACTTCTGTTTTGTATTATAGCGTGTATAATTCAACTCAGGTTGAAAGGAGACATGGCCTGCACCTAAGTTCAAGGTTATTCCCCCAACAAAGCCAAGTGCGGGGTCAACTCCTTTTGTTTCTAAAAAGGCAGGGTAGGTAACCCCGCCCCGAACGCCAATTCTGATGCCGGATGCATTGTTCATGGTATACATTCGCTGCGATTGGCTAGCCGATGCGGTGGGCTGGGCTGGGCTGGCTGGCTTTTCCGTATAGGTCGTTGGTTTGGTAGCCGCTGGCGTTGCCGTTGATTTCTTTGTAATGCCGTGATACTCATCGTATAGTTCCTGCTGTCGATTTGAGCTGGTCGACGTAATGGTTGTGCTGGCAGGCTTCGTTTTTGACGTTAATGTGGTACTGGTAGGTGTCGTTTGGGCCATGGAAAGACCAAACGGCAGCAGTACAAGCGTCAAAAAAAGATATACTGATTTCATTGGATACTGAGTTGGCATATTGAGTATGTAAGATTAGTCGCTAATCTACTAATTTCTACAACAGCACTTAGGAAACGGTCAATCTGTTTGAGGATACGGTTGATTTTCGCAAACATTTTACCCGAAAGCTGAGTAAGTAGGGTGTTGTAAACAAGTAAGTATGAAAACAGAACACCAACGCACTGCCTTCATTACTGGGGCTAATAAAGGAATCGGTAAAGAGATTGCCCGGCAGTTAGCTCAACGTGGGTTTGCCGTATTTATCGGTGCCCGCGACATGGCCAAAGGACGCGAAACCGCCGAAGAACTTTGTCAGGCCGGTTACGAAGCAACATGTATCCAACTTGATGTAAATGACCCGGTCAGTATACGGACGGCTTCCGGCACGTTTTCGCAAAAGGCCGATCATTTGGATGTATTGGTCAACAACGCGGGCATTCTGGAAGATCACGGCGAAAATATCCTTGATCTGAACGTTGAAATGTTGAATCGGACACTCAAAGCCAACGTCGCCGGTCCTATTCAGGTGACTCAGGAATTTTTACAATACCTGCAAAAAAGCCCGCATGGAGGCCGCATTGTGAATGTATCGAGTGGGGCTGGATCACTTTCGAAAATGAATACCTACGCGCCTGCTTACAGTATATCGAAGACCGCCCTGAATGCGGCAACAAAGCAATTTTCTGCCGCCTTAAAAGACCAGGGCATTGCCGTCAACTGCGTCGATCCGGGGTGGGTGCGTACCGATATGGGCGGCTCCAGTGCCAGCCGACCCGTTGAAAAGGGAGCCGAAACCATTGTATGGCTGGCTACCGATGCTCCCCAGTCTGAAACCGGGAAGTTCTGGCACGATAAACAAGAGGCAGCCTGGTGAAGTTAGTGGAGTAGGTGGAAGTAA
>CAXTJJ010000195.1:0-9995 GCA_964244155.1 uncultured Spirosoma sp. | reverse complement strand
TTTGGGCGATTTTGTGGATGTATCAGACAGCATCCCTGCTGTCTGATAGTACTTCCTAAACCCACACAGCCCAAGGGTGAGAAGCTGGATAAAGTTTGTCGCTCTGTGAAAAATGTAATCGTCTTACCCCGCCATCAAATCGACACCGTTGCCTGGAATGCCTGTGTTGCTACTTCCCGGCAGCAAATTTTGTATGGCTACACCTGGTACCTAGATGTTGTACTGCCCGCCCCAAACTGGAAATGGACTGGCCTAGTCATCGTCAATGAGGCTGGTACGTATGATGCTGTTATGCCCATTCCTCTTCGCCGGAAATGCATTTTTGGCGTTTACCATAGCTGGGTTGTTCACCAGCCGTTTTTCTGTCAGTTTCTTGGCGTTTTCAGTCCCGGCGAAACGCTTGATCCTACTCCCTTTCTGGGTGTGATACAACAGAAATTTCGATACTGTTCGACGATCAATTTGCGTCAGTCTCCTGCTGATTCACTTTTATCGGGAGGGCTTCAGGGTCCCACAACGCATATTCTTGATTTATCCGTTAGCTACGACACCATCCGGCATAACTACACCCGCGACCGGAAACAAAATTTAAAACGGGCTCTAGCTGTCAACTGGACTATAACTGACTCTGTTGACCCGGAGCCTTTGTTGCGTCTTTTTCGGGAGCACCATGCTGATGCCATTGACGGGGGCATAGCCAGTTGGGCCTACACGATCTTCAGGAACCTGGTAGCAACCTTGCGTGAGCGCGATCTGATAACGTTGCGCTATGCCTGCCTTGATGGTCATATTGAAGCAGGAGCGTTATTCGTATGCGAAGGAAACCGAATTATTTACCTGTTCAACTCGGCTTCGGAAGTCGGTCGCAGGGGAAATGCCCGAACGTTACTGATTGATCAGATGATTCGGGCGCATGCCGGGAAATCGCTGATTTTTGACTTTGAAAGTCCTGAAAAACCGTCCATTCGTGCGTTCTATCAAAGTTTTGGGGGCAGGGAAGAACCGTTTTATGAAATGCGCTGGAATCGCTTGAATCAGGTTGAAAACCTGTTGCGTCTTAGCCGAAGGCTGTTAAAATAGGACGCATAGCTATTTGCAGAAACTCAAAGGAGATACCAGGCTACAGTCTGGATTCGCTTTGAAAAGTTCCTGTAATACGCCAACATGAGGCTGACCAAAGAGCAGCAGCAGTTTCTTGCCCTGATATTGACGCTGGCTGATCAGGGCATTACTATAAATTTTTAGGTTTCGATTGTAAAACAGACTAATGAATTCGGCACCGATATACCGCTTGTCAATTTTGCTGATGTCTGCTGTATTCGTTGCTGTTCTGGAGAATTCTCCGTTAATGACCAGAGCAGGGAGGTTATAAAACAGGCGATGTGTAAGGGTGATCATGTCTGGCTGGTTGATCTTGCGTATGTACGCATATACCGATAAACTATCCTGTTGAACCTGTTTTTTTAATGGACGGGCTATACCCTGAAATTGCTGTAACGCTTGCTGATACACATCAATATTGGTTCCTTCAGTCAACAGCGACTGCGACGTCGCTTCATAGTGATCAACACAATAAACGCGCTTGTGCTTCAGGCGTTTAGCCAGAGCGAACCCGATCTGATAGGTTTCACTACGTCCGGAGGGAAGCGCATCCAACGCCAGTTTGCCCGCAGAATAAAGAGTAAATAAACTGTCAATTCGTACTTGTTCACTGGGGTCTACTTCGACCATAATCATATCAGGGGCATAGGCCTGAAAACAGGTATTGAGTTGGTTAATCTCCGCCTGTTTTTTGAGGCTATACACATCCGACTGGGGCTGTTGGTTGTACAATTGGCTAAGATGATCGAAGCCAACGAGCATAACCTGCACCGGGGGTCGTTTCTGCGCATTGATATGGGTGAACAGTAGACAAAACAGGCAGGTAATGATGAATCGGTAGTACAGATGAATCATATGAAATAAGCCCTAAGGCGTTGGCTGTCATGGTCAGAAAGAGATGCAGGAAGTGAAATAGTTTTATAGCGCTATTTGAACGGAATGGCAATGTAGTCAGCCAGGCTAACGTGACACAGCGTTAGTTACCCAATGGGACTGTAAATGACTTTATGGAACTTTGTTTATACGCTACTAAAAAAGGGTGCCACGGTTCTGAACCATGGCACCCTTTTTTAGTAGCGGAAATTGTAACGACTTAGTAGTATTTCAATGGCTGTTTCAAGCCTCCATCCCGCCGGAGATCCATTTCCATTGAGCCGACAAAGAAATCGACTTCAACTTTAATGGGTACTTTGTTCGCGTCGTCAGAAACAAAAATGCGAATGGACTCTTCCTCCTTAATGAGCTTGTTTTGAGGCAGAACAGGGTTCAGTTTAATGACATTGATCTTGCCCTGTTTTGTTTTTACCACGTCTTTACCCCGATACCGTATTTTCATGTTGTAAATGGTATCATCGTAAAATGCTGGTACTTCGATGACTTGTCCACTGCTCAGTTTACTGAAATCAATGGTACGTAAAAAATAGTACCCACTAATGAGGTCATGTACATTATCAGGCACTTTGAATACGTCTTTCTCGGTGCGCTCCTCGGCTTTTACTGTATTAGCCTCGTGGTTAAACGTAATGTTTTCTTCTTTGCGGTAACTATTTTCCTGAAGGTTTGTATAAAACTTCTGGGGTAGAATTGCTGATGTATCAATATACGAACGCCATGTATCGCGAATACGCGTGACAAGGTCAAATGCACCCAGCGTTCGGGCGTCTACATTGACACGGTAACAAGGTCGCTCATTCACTTTATAAAGTGAAGGACTCACGTCTACAGTCGCTTCTGCGGCATTCAGAAAGCCATAATGCACCCTGTATTCCAAGTGTTCGCCAGGTCCAAAACTATTGTTTGTGACACGCCTATAGGCATTCAGCGCTACAAAGCCTGTGCTAAGGATAGATAGAATACCAATACCAATCAATAACTTCTTCATAGGAACAGCCGCCCGACTGTCGGGCTTCGTTTAAAACGATGGATAGGTTTGTTTTAGGTACGTTAGATACCGTTTGAAATCCCCTCCGAACCGACTCTCAAATTCCTGTCGAAAATGATTCTGCTGTTTTCGATAGGTAAGGTAACCAATAAAATACGCATTATTCGGTAAGTTTAGTTTTCCGGTTGGTCGCTTATTTACTGAACGTACATCTTTTGTACTCCGTTGGTCGTTGATCGTGTCAGACGAAACAACGATTTCCCGGATGGTTTGCCACTTTAACGAATCTTTGACCACTGTTGCCGTGGTTGGTTTAAATGTTCGATATAAACTGTCGAGCATTCGGGTACCTCGCAAAATGTGTTCATCGTAGTGCTCATAAAACACTTTTGTGGCTAAATAGTCCCGATATGGCACAGAATTTTTGCCATATCGCTGCGCTAAAAACCGTAAAGCACCATACTCACCGACAAAATCAGCCAGGTTTTCGTTGTACTCAAGACTGTTTTTTACAAATAACGTGCCGTGCGTTAATTCATGAATGATCAATTCGGCCAGACTTCCTTCGGGTCTATACAGAAAACTGGACAGAATTGGATCATTCAAAAATCCTAACGTCGACCAGGCCGACACTTCGCCAATACGCGTATCCAGTCCTTCCCGTTGCAACTCTGCTTTCGTCGAATCGGCCCGATCTTTTTCAAAGAAACCTTTATACGAAAACGTGCCAATTATGGGAAAATGCCACTGTTTTGCAACCAGTTGATAGGGTTGAGCCGCCGTGACAACCCATAAAATCGGCTTGCCTTCCTGATCGTAAAATGACTCGTAACTTCCCGACTTATCCAGCCCGAGAGAATCCATGGCAAAACGCTTGATTTCCCGGATTAGTTCTATTTTTTTCTTTACCGAATCAGGATAAGCTTTATCGTTTAGCACCTCGGTTACGGGTTTCGTATTCCACAAAATGCGTAACTGTCCCTTTGCCTGCATCCAGCCGTAACTAACTAATTCCCACTGCCAGACAATCAGAACAACCAGAACCCCTACGACGACAAGAGCAATTTTTTTCAGCATAGGTTGGAAGCACTCAACAGAAATATCCGCTGCAAAAGTAAACAACCATCAGCGTTAACTAAAAGACAAAGTAGTGTAAAGCCGCCGTTAGGCACTGTCAAGTGTAGTAAATGGTTGATAAGTGGTAACAAATCCAGCTACTACTTATTCCAGGGCCTGGTACACGGCAATTCTGAATTTTTTAACGAAATCACTATAGTAGGCATAGGGTTGTACATTCGTGAAAATGAGCAGGATGAGTTCTTCTTTCGGGTCTATCGTGAACTCGGAACAGTACATGCCACCCCAGGTATAAGATCCCGGCGATGCTTGGTCACCATAATGAGAATTTTCGGTAATTAGCTGAAAGCCAAGGCCAAACTTGTCTTTCCGATCCCAAACTTCAGCCGTCCCAATTTGATTACGAAGCATCATATCAACGGTCTTTCTCGCCAGAACCCGCTTGTTGTTGAACATACCCCCGTTCAGAAACATCTGGCAGAGTTTGGCATAGTCTTCTACTGTACTCACCAACCCGGCCCCTCCCGAAAAGAACGTTTTTGCGCCCGAGGTCGCAAAGTTGCGGTAAGCTTCATTCGTGTGGAGCGTCAGGGGTTTGTCCATACTCGACTTTGCGTACAACTCAACCAGCCGATTGGCCTTGTTGTCGGGTAGATAGAAATACGTATCAGTCATACCGAGCGGGTCCAGCACCCGTTCACGCATAGCGACATCGAAAGGTTTGCCGGACAGGATTTCAATTAACCGCCCGAGGATGTCGATGTTTAGACCATAGGTGAAGCCCGCGCCGGTAGAATCGCCCGAAGCGTCGGACCCTCCAGGGTCGCGTAGGAGCGGGCGTTTCGCCAGTTTGTTGATGACATCTTCGAGTTTGTCGGGAGCCGTTGAGTTGAAGAAGGGTACCTTAAACTCAGGCCGCTGGTCGAGCGGGTGCTCGTAGGGGATACCTGCATTGTGGCTCAGCAACTGCCGAATCGTGATCTCGCTCTTAGCCGGGCGGGTATCATAGCTACCACCGGTTGGGTCTTTCTTATCATACTTAACCAGCACCTTCGGATTTTTGAAGGCCGGAATATATTTCGAAATGGGGTCGTCCAACAGAAATTTCTCTTCTTCGAACAAGGTCATCAGCGTGGCGGTCGTAATGGCTTTCGACTGCGACGCAATTCGGTAAATATCATCGCGTTTCAACGGCGTTTTTCTGGCCATGTTGCTGTAGCCAAAGGCTTTATAATGCACGATTTTGCCCTTGTGTGCCACAAAGGTTACGGCGTTGGGCGCAATATCCTGGTCAATCAGCCCCTGTAGCCAGGTGTCTAATCGCTTCAGTCGTTCAGCCGAAAAACCACCTTCAGCGGGTGACCTGGCAACCGTAAATGTTTGAGGATGAGGCTGGGCAAAAAGGGAAGTAACTACGAATAGAAAGGGTAGGAGTAAGCGCATAGTGGGGTTTTATGGTTCGTTGTTTTATACCCACGGGCCGGGCCGCGTTCGGCTGAAGCCCGTGATTATTTTTGTGAAAACAGGCTGAAGCCGAACGCGGCCCGGCCCATGGGTACAAAACAACAAATCACACGCTTTTTACTTCTGCCAATCCCACAAGACCACAATCCAGGTTTCACCAATAACCGAATCGTGAAACTCATGGATGTTCTCGAAGCCAACCCGAGCATGAGCGCGTAAGGAGCGGGTATTATTGGCAGAAATATCTGTTATCAGAAGTTGAAATTGGTCGCTATATACTTCGCGGTGGTGCTGATACATCCGGTCGAACACTTTCTGGCCCCGATAGCCCTCGGCTACACAAACCTGCCCCATCACATAATAGGCATAATTGTTCAATGGCTTGCTGTTATAGTTGAGCGAGTCGATCAACGCAAAAAGGGGAAGCAGTTCCGGGATGTCGGTTCCGAATTCGGGCAACATGGTTAGCGCATAGCCAACAACCCGATCACCATCTTTAGCAATGACGCTAGGTGCGGCCAGATTCATGCGGCTCAATACGGCAGGGTCATGTTCGACGGTTACAAAACCCTGATCAAGCTGCACATCAAGAGGAACATTTTTACGGAGATTAGCTTGTTGCAGGGCTAGAATACCCTGTACGTCGGCTTCCGACTGGACGGTGGTAATGGAAAGCATTTTAACGTCAGGAGATGGTTTTTCTTTCCAGTTTTGTCAGAAAGGCTGAGTCTATTTCGGCCCCGATACCCGGCGCATCGGGTAGTTCAATCTGGTAACCGTTGTACGTAATACCACCATAAACAGGGTCATCGGCATGTTCGAAACAGGCATCTAGGTCATAAAAACGCACATTTTGACGCGAGGAGGCAAAATGTGCATTGGCCGTTAACGCCAGTCTTGACTCCGACATGCAACCAATCATGCAGGGAATACCAGCGGCTTCGCCAATGGCGTTGATCTTGAGGGCTTCGAAAATACCTCCGCTTTTGGAAAGCTTGATGTTGAAGTAATCGACTGCTTCTTCGCGTACCAACCGAATGGCATCGTGTGCGTCGAACAGGCTTTCGTCCGCCATAATGGGGACGTTAGTTTTCTGCCGAATCTGGCGCAATCCGGCAATGTCATGTCGTTTGACGGGCTGCTCGCAATACTGCACATTCCAGTCGCCGATGGCCCGCAACACACCGGCAGCTGTCACCACATCCCAGCCTTGATTTGCATCGGTGCGGATGGGTGTTTTATCGCCAATGGCTTTGCGTATGGCGGCTACGCGGGCGATGTCGTCGTTTAGATTGGTACCTAGTTTCACTTTGATGGCTTCCGCACCTTTCTTCTGAATCCGCAGAGCATCCTCCACCATCCGCTCGGGCGTGTTGATGTAGATGGTTTCGTCGGTTACGAGTGTCTTCTTCGTACCACCCAGAAATTGATAAAGCGGCATGCGCGCGGCTTTGGCCGCAATGTCGTACAAGGCCATGTCGAAGGCCGAGCGGGTGGTCGGGTGAGCGGGCAAATACCGGGTTAACGCCTTTACACAACCTTCCATATCAAGCGGCTCGCGCCCGATCAGGAGCCGTGCCATATCGTCGGCCGCGGCCAGCCCCGATGCCTGTGTTTCGCCCGCAATCATCCACAGGTGCGAGCCTTCGCCCCAGCCGGTTATGCTTTCGTCGGTTTCAATCTCGACCAGTATATTCCGGGCGTTCTCGATGGTGCCGAGTGATATCGCGATGGGCGCTTTAAGCGGAATGTCGTAGCGGTAAAGGGAGATTTGGGTGATTTTCATTGGTATTTAAACACAGAGGAAACGGAGGTTTCACGGAGCACACGGAGGTTTTCTCAGTCTGCTCTGTGAAACCTCTATGTTCTCCGTGTTTAAAGAAAATTACTTCGGAAATTGGCTCTTATCCAGACCCGGAATAAGCCGGAGGGCGTTTTTGTAGTATACTTTTTTCAGAACCTCGTCGGGCAGGCCCATACCGTACATTCGCCAGAACGCGTGGTATTTTTTGTGGTAGGGGAAATACTCATCATCCGTTTCGAGAACACGAAAATAGGTTGCGTATTCCGAAGGTACCCAGCTATCTTTTCCGAACAGAATCCGATCCTGATATTTCTCGAAGAACTTCCGGCTTGCCCGTGGCTGACGCCCCAACTCGGCGATAACGGCGCCAATCTCGACGTTCATGTTTGGGAAAACGGTCATCAGGCTGTCAAGCTTGTTGAGGTCATTGGGATACCAGCCCATGTGAGCGGCAATGAATGTTGTTTTCGGGTGCTTGCGAAACACATTATGCTGTTCGGCAATGAGTTTTTCCCAGGGTATAGGGTCGTTGGCCGCGCGCTTCCGACCCCCATGTAATTTGAGTTCGAGCCAGCGTTCGTTGTAGCGATCCATCGGGTCCCAAAATGGCTTGGGATCGGCGGTGTGAATCAGGACGGGTACGCCCAACTCGCCACATTTTGCCCAGATCGGGTCCAGGCGAGGGTCATCGACCGCAACGCGGTGCCCGGATTCATCTTTGTTATTCAGCCCCAGATTCTTGAAAATTTTGAGCCCGTGAGCGCCCTTTTTTACATCGGCTTCCAGTAGCGCAACAGATTCTTCTGTCCAGCCTTTGCGGCCGATCTCGTCGAAGTTGAGGTTGGTAAACAAGACTAATCGTTTCGCATTGCTCTTGTTTGCGTTGGCCAATGCATTATCGAAAAACTGCGTACCCTGCGCTACGCTTCCCCAACCCCGACCGCTGAGATTGATCATAATACCCATGTTGAGGCTGTCCATCTGTGCCAGAAGCGGACGCAGATTGGCCTTGTCCATATCCCACTGGTGGTTATGCACATCAATGAACGGGTATTTCGAACGAGTCAGCTTATGCTCCGGTACTTTTAACGTCGAAACGGGATCATATTCTTCGAAACCTAGGGGCATGTCAGGCTGACTTGGTTTAGATTGTCCACAGGCAACTAAGCCCGCCAACAAAAGCGCGGGAAGGTAAAACAGTGTTTTCATAGACAGGTTGTCGTTAAAACTAATCGGTAAAGATAAGTGCCACACAATGAGCTGCAATGCCTTCGCCCCGCCCAACGAAGCCGATATGTTCGGACGTGGTCGCTTTGATCGAAATATCGTCTTCGGGAATGGCCATGACTTCGGCCAGACAGGTTTTCATGGCAGGGATGTGGGGGTTGAGTTTCGGCTCCTGCAATACCACGGTTACGTCTACGTTCGAGATTTCGTAACCGGCCCCGCGCACCATCCGCAGTACCTCGGCCAGCAGTAACTTACTGTCGACACCTTTCCAACGCGGGTCTTTATCCGAAAAATGGTAACCAATGTTTCGCATATTGGCGGCTCCCAACAGCGCATCACACAGCACATGACACACCACATCGGCATCGGAATGCCCAACGGGACCAAACGTACTCGGAATCTGAATACCGCCTAACCAGAAGGCACGCCCTTCTTCCAGACGGTGAACGTCGTATCCCTGTCCTACGCGTATTTTCATGAGGTAAATCCGTTTTCACGGAGGTAAGCTTCGACTTGAAGGAGAAATTCGGAGGCTATGTCAATCGCTTTGCGGGTATCTGATTCTGAGATATCTTCATCCGGATCGTACTCTCCTGTTTGCCGTAATTCAAATAATTCGTTAAGAAATGTAGAGTCTTGTTTAACAAATGGTCCTTCCTTGACGAAATTGGCGCTGAACAGGCCACGTGCAGCAGCATGCGATTTAGTTATGATCCCTTTGGTGGCTAGTAATGCGCGAACCGCATCAAAGTAAGCATAGTAAGCTCTACCACAAGCCCCTCGAAATTTCTCATTCTGGTATAGGATAATTGCTTCTTCCAGACAATCTTCTGCAATCAAAATATAATTCCCAACTGTGCTCATATCGTTTTACCTTCCCGACGTACATTTTGATAGAAAAGCAGATCTGAAGTGAGGTATTTCTTTACTGACGTCGGTTTGAAAGAAACAAATACATTGAATTTGTCGGTCAAATCGCTGGCCGTTCCTCCAAAAAACCAAATTTCCCTACCTGATTTTACTTCATCATCATTTAATACTATCAAATAGTCAACGTCCGACTCCGCACGAAAATCGCCACGAGCATAGGAACCAAACAAAATCACCTGGGCAAGCCGGTCACCATATAGCTCCATAAGAGCCTGTTTTACGTCCTGCGATAAAGCCTGAAGCTGGTCGGGAGAGAGTGCTTTGGGTTGATAGGTCGTTTCCATACGTAATCTGTTTTGACGCTCTCAAGCCTCAGCTTTGCGGTAATACAAGGTCGAACAATTGTCTTTTCGTAATACCTGACGAGCCATTGCCTGAAGGCCATCGGGTGTGACCGATTGAATTTGTGCAGCTTCCTGATTGACCAGATCAGGGTTGCCCGCGTTGGCTGCGTAGGCGAGGTTCATGGCGCGGTTCAGTAATTCGACTTCCGAGAAGGCCAGCGTG
>CAXTJJ010000194.1:0-10004 GCA_964244155.1 uncultured Spirosoma sp. | reverse complement strand
GATGGCTACCGATTCTGCTTCGACGATGTCTGCTGATAGCGCGAAGTAATTTTTGCTAAGGCACAACTGCCGGTAAACCTTACCGACACCGCTATAAACGTTTGAAAGCCCTCTGACGAGTCAGGGGGCTTTTATTTTTTGCGATGTACTGAAAATTACATCAACAATTCCTTCAACAAATTCATTTCGCCTGTGGGAGCTGCCCTGTCGTAGAGAATAGTATAGACGGCATTGGTAATGGGCATATTCACATTGAACCGGCGATTAATTTCATAGATACTCTTCACAGCATAGTACCCTTCGGCAATCATGTTCATTTCGGCCTGAGCCGATTGAATGGTGTACCCCCGGCCGATGAGTGTCCCGAATGTCCGGTTGCGGCTAAACGGCGAATAAGCGGTTACCAGTAGATCCCCTAAATAGGCTGACCCACTTAAATCCCGATGTTTGGGATAAACCGCATCGACAAACCGTTTAATCTCCTGCATAGCGTTGGACACCAAAACCGCCTGAAAATTATCACCGTAGCCCAGCCCTCGCGTGATGCCACAGGCCAGCGCAATGATGTTTTTCATAACGGCACTGTACTCAATACCATAAATATCATCGACAGGGGTTGTCTGCACGAATCGGCATCGTAGCAAATCGGCTACATCTTTGGCACAATCTGGACTCTGAGAAGCTATTGTGAGGTACGAATGTTTTTCAAGTGCCACCTCTTCAGCGTGACAAGGCCCGGCAATGACGGCCATTCGCTCCACGGGAACCTTGTATTGCTCACTTACCCAGTCGGTAACCAACTGGTTCGCTCCCGGAATCATACCCTTAATAGCCGAAACAACTGATTTTCCGGTAAAGTCTGCGGGTTTAAGACCCGTTAGCGCGTCGCTTATAAAAGCCGCTGGAACGGCCAAAATAATGAAGTCACTATCTTTAACTGACTCCCGGATTTTGGTGCAGACCTTTACTTTTCGCGTATTGATAAGCACATCGCTTAGGTAGCTCGGGTTATGTCCGAATTTTTTGATGTGATCAGCATCGGATTTTTTACGAAGCCACCATTTAACACTGACGTTGTTTTCGGAGAGAATTTTGACAAGGGCCGTGGCCCAGCTCCCTCCCCCAACCATCGTCAGTCGAATAGGTTGATTTACTTTCATGGGGTAAAGAAAGGAAGAAAGAGGGAAAGGTAGAGAAGTAAACCGATAAGGTTTTTAGAAACCCAAAGGTTTAGATACAAAAACGCCCGGCTATTGACCGGGCGTAGAGTAACGCGGCTGGAAAGCCGCGCTGTCAAATCATATATCGCGGCTTTCCAGCCGCGTTACCTTACTCATCCTTCTCTTCCTCTTTCTTCTTCGCTTTGGTCGGATCACGCTTAACCACCAATTCGCCGTTCTTTAGTTTCTTCGAAACGGCAATGAATGGCCCCGAAACGATTTGCTCGCCGGGTTTCAGGCCCGACAGGATTTCGATGTTCTCAAAGTCACTGATGCCCGTTTTCACTTCCCGCTGGGTAGCTTTTCCGCCAACGTTAACGAAAACGATTTCTTTAGGTTTGTCTTTCTTTTCAGCTACATCCGCAGGCTGTTCATTAACCGTACCGTTGGATATTTCCTTGGCCTGCGCGGTATCAATAGCCGATGAATCGGCGGCACGGGTGGTTACAGCAGCAATCGGTACCGCCAGCACGCCCGACTTCCGGTCGGTAATAATCTCGACAGAAGCTGTCATGCCCGGTTTGAATGGATAGCCCTTTTTATCTTTTATAGCCAATAGATCAGCGTAGGAGCTGTTCAGAATTTTAACTTTTATCTCAAATTCAGTAACGGCATCGGCTGATAACGCAGCGGCCGTTCCCGATGAACTTGCCAGGCCGTTCGCGGTATTGGCAATTTCATACACAACACCTTTAAATTTCCGTCCGGCAGTAGTGTATGAGTCGACTTCAATGTCAGCCGTGTCACCGAGGTTGACGCGCACAATATCGTTCTCATTCACATTGACGCGCACCTCCATATTTTGCAGGTTAGCGATGCGCATGATTTCCGTACCCGCCATTTGTGATGTACCTACTACGCGTTCGCCCAATTCAATGTTCAGCTTCGAAACGGTGCCATTAACCGGGCAATAGATTGTCGTTTTGCGCAGGTTTTCGTTGGCGTCGCGTAAGCTGGCCTCCGCACTCTGGATATTGAATTTCGACGCGTTTACGTTTGCGTTTGCCGCTTCTACTTCCTGTTTGGCGACATTATAATTGGCCTCGCTGGTTTCCAGATCGGCAGACGAAATCACTTTATCGGCAAACAGTTTGCGGTTCCGGTCGTAGTCGGCTTTAGCTCGAATCAGGCGTGCGCTCGATTGAGCTACAGATGCTTTCGACTGTTCTAACTGTGCCCGGCTTTGGTTGACGGCTGCCCGCGCCCGTGCCAGCAGTGATTCGTAGTTGTCGGGGCGAATACGGCAAAGAAGCTGCCCCGCCTTAACAGGGTCACCTTCGTTAACATACAGGCCAATAATTTCGCCCGATACGTCGGGACTGATTTTCACTTCAACCTGGGGTTGTACCCGCCCAGAGGCACTAACGCGTTCGGTAATGTCGAGCCGTTTGACAGTTGCGAAATCGACTTCCATGGATTTCGGTTTGCCAAGCATACCCGCCTGTTTTGCGGCAACTAATCCTCCTACGAGCAGGACAATCAGTCCACCCAATATCCACCAAATGCGACTTGACTTCTTTTTCATAATTACGGAACCGGTCCACCGGTGTGAGTGAAAGAGCGATACCGAGTTGCCGGATCAGAATGATTTTCTTTAAAAACCCACCCTTCACTCTTCTGCTCGCTCACTAATTAAAACTAAGCGGTTTATTCTGATAATAATCTAAAATTTTCGTTCGGAACACGTAATCGTACTTCGTCTGCACGAGGCTATTGCGGGCACGATCCAGATTCGTTTTGGCAATGCTGTAATCCGTTGCATTAATTGCACCAGCATTCAAACGGCTTTCGGCCACCTGAAACGCTTTCTCCAACGAGGCAACCTGTACCTGCGTAGCCTTGTATTTGTTGGCTGCAGCTTTCATACTGGTATAAGCGGTTTCAATCTGCTGGCGTAACGTTAGACGTGTATTCTGAGCAGTTAATTCAGCATTTTGTTGCTGAATTTTAGCTGTTGTAATTCGATTACGGGACAAGTTACCCTGAAAAATAGGTACTCGCAAAAACAGAGAAGCTGACCGATTAAAATTATTCTTGAGTTGGTCAGAATAAGTAACGTTTACAATATCGGAGCCGTTAACATTCGTATAAACGGGCACTGGTGACCCATTAGCATCTGTAAAAAAACCTGAAATTGTCTGGCGTGTTGTACCATTCGGGACCTGCTGCTGATTGGCTGCGCTGGAATAAAGACTACTGAGATTTCCATTCAGGGTCAGTACTGGATAAAGAGCCCCTTTAGCTACCTGAACCCCTACAGCAGCACTTTTAACACGTAAGTCAGCTCCTTTTACTTCTGGTAGGTTTCCTACAGCAAGGTCGAAAAGTTGCTGTACAGATGCATCATAAGGCGTTAAACCCGGATCAGGCACCGTTATCTGCTCAACTTCAAAGTCCTGGTTTATGGGTACGTTCATGGCCTGAAGCAGCGATACCTTAGCCAGGTCAAGTGTATTTTGCGCGGTTATAATGTCGACCTCGTTGCTGGCTAACGTTGCTCTAAGTTCATACAGGTTTGCTTCAGGAGCCGATCCGGCGCTGACCAACTTTTGGGTCCGCTCGAGTTGAGCCCTTGTCACATCAGCCTGTCGCTGAGCTACAGCCAACTGCTCTGTGCCAATCAGCACGTTCAGATAATTCTGCGCAACTGTCAGCGATATGTTGTTTTTGGTTGCGCTTAATTCCTGTTCGCTCGCCTGAAGTGTTAATTCATTCTGCTTAATGGTATTTCGTAAAGTCATCCCATTATACACCGTCGCCGATGCATTGAGTTGATAGCTCCCCGAAACAATGGACTGCTGTACGAACCCGTTCGATTGAGGGTTGATACTCCGTCCGCCATTTAACCCCTGGTTGGCCTGGAAGTTGGTTGTGGGCAGGAGGTTTAACCGCGACTGATGTAATTGCAAACTGCTGTTTGCGACCGTCAACTGCCCCTGCCGAATTTGAATGTTATTTTGTTGAGCAACATCAATGCACTGCTGTAAATTTAATCGATTTGATGTACTGGTTCCGCTGCCGGGCGAAACGGCCGATACAGTACTCTGTGCGTAAGTTGCCGACAAATTTGCCGTTAGTACCAGGGCTACAATAACCCGCATCTGTTTCCACGCCACTTGCATACACATTCTATTTGATGGTTCAATGTTACAAACTTACCTTCGGCGCGGCTATCGTTTTGGGATAAACGGCGCAAACTAAGCATGTTTCTGGTTTATAATTCGGATATACTTCCCGAAGGCGATTTTTGCCTGTCGGTAAACGACCGCGCTTTTCTCTATGGCGACGGCCTTTTCGAGACTATTCGGTACGAGACGAACCGGATTTGGTTCTGGCTCGACCACTTCGCCCGACTTTCGGCGGGGATGTCAATCCTGCAATTTACGCTTCCTGAAGGATTCACCGCAGATTCACTTTATGCGTCTGTTTCGGCGCTTCTTGCCGCCAACCAACTCGTTGATCAACCGGCACGTATCAAGATTCAGGTCTGGCGGCAAGCGGGAAGCTTGTACACGCCCGCAACAAATAAGGCAAATGTTCTCATTACCGCTCAACCAGGAAATTCTTTTTCAATCACTGAAATAGCCAAAACGGAAATTTATGATGCCTTCCGATTATCACCCTCCCCTATTTCGGCTTTCAAGACTCTGAATTCGCTTCCCTATGTGCTGGCCGGCCTTTATAAACTTCAGCAGAACCTCGACGATGTTATTCTACTTGATACCCAAGGCCATCTTGCCGAATGCCTTGCGTCCAACCTGTTTTGGTACGCCAACGAAACGCTGTATACGCCCTCGCTCCAGACCGGGTGCATAAACGGTATTCTCCGGCGACAATTAGTACATCTTGCCTCCGGTCAGGGTATTACCCTTTGTGAAGGCTATTATAAACCAGAAGTGCTGGCCCAAGCCGAAGCTGTGTTCTGCGCAAACGTTATGGGCATTCAGTGGCTGAATCAGGTAAACCAAACTGTCATAACTCCGTCAGAAAAAGCGAAACAACAACTAAATGCCCTATGGAGCCACCTTCTGGACTGAGGGCTCCAGCCAGCCATCTTTTAGCCGGATGATGCGTGAACCGTACTCCGCATTGACCTCTGAATGCGTTACCTGCACTATGGTTACGCCATCTTTCTGATTCAGTTCGCGAAAAATTTCCATTATGTCGCGGGCCTGGTCAGAATGTAGATTACCCGTTGGTTCATCAGCAAAAATAACGGTTGGAAACGCGGCCAGAGCACGGGCAATACCCACCAATTGCTGCTGTCCCCCCGATAACTGCGCCGGGAACAAATCTTTACGGGCAACAATATTAAATCGGTCGAGTAGTTCAGCCACGCGGCTTTTCCGCTCCGACCCGCTCAGTCCTTTATAGAGCAAGGGCGTCTCTATGTTTTCATAAACCGTCAGCTCATCAATGAGGTGGTAGGCCTGAAACACAAAGCCAATTTGCGTCCGGTGGAGTTCGGTACGTCTTTTCTCGGATAGTTTCTGAACCGGGTGGTCGTCAAGCAGGTATTCGCCTTCGGAGGGTTCTTCCAGTAATCCCAGAATGTGCAGCAACGTGGACTTCCCCGATCCCGACGGTCCCATAATGGATACAAACTCGCCCTTGGCAATGTCGAGGGTGATGTTTCGCAACACGTAGACCCGCCCAAAGCCCGCCGGGTAGTATTTAGAAACGTTGTTAAGTTGAATCATAATTGGTTACTTTTGAAAAGGTTTTTTACGTAGGCTAATTCCGTATACGATGAATAACACGCTACTTTTTTACGTCAGCTATTTTAGACATTAATTCTTTCCTTAATGGTTCAAGCGTCGTGCCAAAATTACAAGCAATTAATTAACAGAATATTAGCAACTACACCCACCCTATTATCGTCCGCTTACGGACAAAGATACCGTTGAAACCGGACACCATTTTCAATTTATGATGCAACATTACCGCCATTTTCCGCATCTTTTATAAATATAAAAACCATCTTCACAATGAAAGCAATTGCTTTAGTCGTTTTCATGCTGACAACGGGCCTGTACGCCACGAACAGCGACTGGAAAAAAGACCGTACCGTTTCAGGTTTTACCGGCCTGAGTGTAAATAGTGGCATCGACGTTTACCTAAGCCAGGGTAGTTCAGAAAAATTGACGCTCGACGTCAAAGGCTTCGATGAAGACCAGGTCATTTCACGCGTGAAAAACGGCGTTCTGGAACTCTACATCGACCGAAAAGGAATGAACTGGAATTTTGGCAAGAACAATTACGTGAAAGCCTATCTAACATTCAAGCAATTACAGAATCTCCAGGCCGGGGGCGGCTCTGACGTTTTTGGACAGGGTATGCTGACGTTTGACGACCTGAACGTACAAGCCGGGGGTGGCTCCGATGTGCAATTAACCCTTAAAGCCGACAAACTGAATGTGTCGGCATCTGGCGGGGCAGATGCTACGCTGGAAGGGTCTGCCCGGACACTCAATGCCGACGGCTCGGGCGGTTCTGACCTGAATGCCAGAAAACTATCGGTTCAGGTGTGCAATGCGAACTCATCAGGCGGATCGGATGTGTACGTAAATGCGAGCCAGGAACTAACCATGAAAGCATCGGGCGGATCGGACATCTATTATTACGGACCGGCCAAAGTGCTCGCCAGCAGCAAATCAGGCGGGTCGGATATTAAGCGGAAAGATTAATGTTTGTAGTTTGTAGTTCGAAGTCCGTAGTTTGTAGTTTGAACGACAATACCAGATCGTGTGCCAATGCGGTATGACTGGGAAACGCTCAAACTACAAACTACGAACTACAAACTATTTTGACACCTACTATTGGCATCCTCGGCGGGGGGCAGCTTGGCCTGATGCTGCTGCAAGCCTCCATTGACTGGAACCTCCGCGTTCACATCCTCGATGCAGACGCCGAAGCGCCCTGTCGCCATCTCTGCACAAAATTTACCCAGGGTTCGCTCACGGATTACGAAACAGTTTATCAATTTGGGCAGGCCGTTGACGTACTGACCATTGAAATTGAGCGGGTCAATGTAGAAGCCCTCGAAGCCCTCGAACGCGAAGGCAAAAAAGTATTTCCCCAACCCTCGGTTATTCGTATTATTCAGGACAAACGGCTGCAAAAGCAGTTTTACCTCGACCATAATCTACCCACCGCCGATTTCATTCTAACCGAAAACCGGGCCGACGTGGCATTGCTGGAAATTCATCAACCCGATTTCCTGCCCGCCTTTCACAAACTTGGCCGGGATGGCTATGATGGCCGGGGCGTTCAGCGAATCGCGTCCGTTGCCGATGTCGGGAAAGCTTTCGATGCACCCGGAGTTCTTGAGAAAGCAGTTGATTTTGAGAAAGAACTTGCCGTAATCGTTGCCCGGAATGAGCGGGGTGAGATGCAGACTTTCCCAACGGTCGAGATGGTGTTCCACCCCGAACTGAACCTGGTCGAATACCTGTTTGCACCGGCAGAGATTTCAGAAGCAATAAACCAACAGGCGCAGGACATTGCCCGCCGAACCACCGAAGCGTTTGGCATTGTGGGCCTGTTGGCTGTCGAACTGTTTCTGGACAAACAGGGCAACGTCCTGATCAACGAAGTGGCCCCGCGCCCGCACAACAGTGGCCATCACACTATGCGCGCCAACGTTACCTCGCAGTTCGAGCAGCACTGGCGGGCCATCCTGAACTACCCGCTAGGCGATACTACAGCCTATCAGCCAGCCGCCATGGTAAACCTGCTGGGCGAAGACGGACATACCGGACCCGCCGTTTATGAAGGTTTGGAAACCTTACTGGCCATGCCGGGCGTATTTCCTTTTTTCTACGGAAAAGCCATCACAAAACCGTTTCGTAAAATGGGTCATGTAACCGTTATGGACGATTCACTGGAAGCATTGCGGGAAAAAGTGGCGGTAGTGCAGAAGGGAATCCGGGTGATTTCCATGTAGAGACGCAATCCCTTGCGTCTCCTGTGCGTCAGCAATTAGTAACCTAATAAACCATCCGGTCAAGAGACGCAAAGGATCGCGTCTCTACATGGAAATAATGTTAAGGTTATACCACTACATTTTCCAGCGTTCCAATTCCTTCAATGGTAATCCTGACTTCATCACCAGCCCGAAGCGTGAAATCATCGGGGGGAACGATTCCGGTTCCGGTCATCAGAAAACAGCCGTAAGTAAAGGAACATTCGCGGTACAGAAATTCGACGAGTTCAGTATGCTGTCGTTTCATCTGGTTGATGGCAATGCTGTTGGTGAATGCAGCCTGATCATCGCGGATAATCTCTAATCTGATTTTCGTTTCCGGAGCAATGGGCGTCTCCGGTACATACAGACATGGACCCAGAGCCGCGCTGCCATCGTAGGTTTTGGCCTGTGGCAGATAGAGTGGATTTTCGCCTTCAATACTCCGCGAACTCATATCATTGCCGCAGGTATAAGCCACAATTTTACCCGACGATGTCATAAACAGCGTTAATTCCGGTTCAGGCACATTCCATGTTGAGTCAGCCCGAATGCGGACGTTAGCGCCCGGTCCCACCACGCGCTCAGCCGTCGATTTGAAAAATAGTTCGGGCCGCTCGGCATCATAGACTCTGTCGTAGAAGTTATCACCACCCGATTTCTTAGACTCTTCCATACGCGCATCACGGCTCCGCAAGTACGTTACACCCGACGCCCAGACCTCCTGTCGGCCGATGGGTGCCAGCAGCCCGCTTTTAGTCCAGGATTGGTATTCATCTGAGGGCGCGGCTACCGCCGTGAGCGTTATTAAAAAGTCATGTAGATCGTCCCGATTGACCAGTTCATCCCAATCATCGACCGGAATAGAATAAAATTGATTTTGGTAATCAACAACAATGCCGAAGCGGGTTTTGTACAGTTTCATAGACGACGAACGAATCAGGATTTGGCCAACAAACAGACCGATTTGTCAGTAAAAGGTGTTATATTAGATAGTTTACTGTGATTTCAGATGCTGCAAAAAACACGGGGGATTGCCCTCAGCTATATTCGTTACCGCGAAACATCCATTATTGCCCGCGTTTATACCGAAGAATTCGGCCTGCAAAGCTACGTCGTGAACAGTGTACGAACGGCCAAAAGTAAGAATAATCGCATTGCGCTATTTCAGCCGCTCACCTTGCTGGATATGGTGGTTTACTACAAGCCTGATCGCGACCTGACCCGGCTTTCGGAAGTAAAAACAAGTTTCCCGTTTCAAAGCCTGCCCTTTGATGTAGGCAAATCGACGATTGCCATGTTTGTGACGGAGATGCTGAACAAGGTGCTGAAAGAAGAAGCGGGCAGCCCGGTGCTGTTCCGGTTTCTGGTCGAGTCGATCGTTTTCCTGGAAGAAGCAACGACCGATTATGAGAACTTTCATCTCGTTTTTCTTCTCAAACTATCTTTTTTTCTAGGTTTTGGTCCTGAGAATGCCCGTGAGTTCGAGAGCCAGCTTCGCGAAAACGCCTACCCTTTTTTACCCGATGATGAGATGGATACGGCTCTCAATATTATGTTGCGCCAGCCTTTCGGCACACCAATCAAACTAAGTCGCTCCGCCCGAAATGAACTTGCCGATGCGCTGGTCACCTACTATCACATCCATATCGACTCCCTCGGCGAAGTAAAATCGTTACCGGTGTTGCGGGAAGTTTTTGGGTGAAAAAAATAGTTACGTATGCAGATACTTACGTTTGAAAACTTAGCTGATTTTATTCGTCAATTTGCCGGGATTCCCAACAAAACACGCATTTGGCCATCTACACAATTTGAGAAAG
>CAXTJJ010000193.1:0-10016 GCA_964244155.1 uncultured Spirosoma sp. | reverse complement strand
AATAAACAGAACCGTAGCAAGTAACCCTGTGGAAAGACGTAATGCGTTAAAAACGATGGCGGGTGCTCTTGGCGGGCTTATAAGCCTGCCTGCCTGGGCAAATGGCTGGACAACCGAAACGGTTCGTTCGAGTCAGCAAATCCTGTCAAATGGCCAGACGGATCTTCTGGCCGAAATGGTTGAAACAATTATTCCAGTCACCGACACGCCGGGCGCCAAAGCCCTCAATGTCCATCAGTTTGTGCAGAAAATGGTAGCCGACTGCTACGACACGGCAGCTAAGGAAAACCTCCGGAAAGGACTCGACTCGCTCGACGGTCTGGCGCAGACAGCCTATACTAAATCCTTTGCGGCAGGCGATACCGCACAACGTACAGCACTGCTTACACAACTGTCAAAATCGACCGATACGGCGCAGAAAGACTTTTATTCGCTCGTAAAAAACCTGACCATCCGGGGCTACATGAGTTCGGAATTCGTCATGACCAACCTGACGCATTATCAATTTATTCCCGGCCATTATTACGGCTGCGTACCTGTTCAGGCGAAGGCAAAATGATGGCGGTTTACGGTATCTGGTATACGGTTGCTGGCGCGTAAGTTTTGCTGGCGCCAGCCACCGTATACCAGATACCGTAAACTGTCAGAATACCGATACAAACCACAAACTGATAACAATGTCAAATTTCAATATAGACGCTCAGGCACTCAATACCTACGACGCTATCGTTGTGGGCTCAGGCATTAGTGGGGGCTGGGCCGCTAAAGAATTAACCGGTAAAGGGTTACGTACGCTGGTTCTCGAACGGGGCCGGGATGTTCGGCACGTGACCGATTATCCTACCACCAACACGCAGCCCTGGGAGTTTGAACACCGAAATCAACTCAAGAAAGAGATTCGGGATGCCAACCCGATCATTAGTAAATGTTATGCTTTTTATGAAGGTACGGAGCAGTTTTTCGTAAAGGATGCTGAGCATCCCTACATTCAGGAAAAGCCGTTCGACTGGATTCGCGGCTACCAGGTTGGGGGTAAATCGCTGATGTGGGCCCGGCAAACACAGCGCTGGAGCGACTTCGATTTCGATGGCCCTGCCCGGGATGGGTTCGCCGTCGACTGGCCGATCCGGTATGCCGACATTGCACCCTGGTACAGCTATGTAGAGCGGTTTGCAGGTATCTCAGGTAATAAGGATGGTTTGTCAACCCTGCCCGATGGCGAGTTTCTGCCCCCACACGAATGGAACTGTGTAGAGAAACACTTCCAACAAAAAGTAGCGGGGAAATACAAAGACCGGCATGTGATTATGGGTCGGGCAGCCCACATCACAAAGCCTCAGCCCATCCATTTTCAGCAGGGTCGGGCGCAGTGCCAGCACCGCACGATCTGTGAGCGCGGATGCCCGTTTGGCGGGTATTTCAGCAGCAACTCGTCTACAATTCCGTGGGCGGCTAAAACAGGCAAAATGACCCTTCGGCCAAACTCGGTGGTACACTCTGTTATTTATGATGAGAAGAAAGGCCGGGCCACTGGTGTGCGTGTCGTTGATACGAACACCAAACAAATGACAGAGTATTACGCCCGCATTATTTTCCTGAATGCAGCCGCGTTGAACACCAATCTGGTCCTGCTGAATTCAACTTCTCACCGCTTCCCCAATGGATTGGGCAACGATAGTGGTGTGCTGGGAAAATACGTTGCTTTCCATAACTACCGGGCAGGTATTTCAGGCGAATTTGATGGTAACCTTGATTCCACTACCGACGGACGCCGTCCGAACAGCCCCTATATTCCGCGTTTCCGGAATGTACATAAGCAGGAGATGGGCTTCCTGAGAGGGTATGCTGCTGGTTTTTCGGCCGGTCGTAGTTCCCACTCTGATCAGAACGGGTTGGGTGCCGATTTGAAAGAGAGTCTGCTGAATCCAAAATTGGGTGGCTGGTATGTGGGCTCGCACATGATGGGCGAAACCATTCCGAAAGAAAGTAATTATGTGGCCCTTGATGCCACCCAGAAAGACCCTTTCGGTATTCCTCAGCTAAAAATTTCCATTGCCTACGACGACAATGACGATAAAATGGTGAAAGATTATCAGGAACAGCTGACCGAGATGTTTACGGAAGCCGGATTCAAAAATATCCGTGTCCGCGACAGTCATGCCAGTCCTGGTCTGGATATTCACGAGATGGGTGGTGTTCGCATGGGGAAAGACCCCAAAACGTCTGTGCTGAATAAGTGGAATCAATTACATGCCGTTAAAAACGTATTCGTGACAGATGGCGCCTGCATGACCTCGACCTCGACCCAAAACCCATCCCTCACGTACATGGCATTAACGGCCCGCTCAGCCGATTACGCTGTGAAGTCGATGAAACAGGGATTAGTATAATCAGAGGATTCTGTTAAAAACACAAAGCCAGTTTAAGGAATGAACGGCTTTGTGTTTTTAATGGATTTTTTATGACATAAAATCTGTGCTTCCGTACCTTTAGGCATTAAACGTGCACACTGCCCGTTATCCATTAACCGACTTAGTTGTCTCATGAATCAGTCCTCAACTATTACCCGCCAGCAGTTCCTGAAAATAGGCACTTTAGCTACTTCAGCCGCTCTTTTATCCAGACTGGATGCATTTGCTGCTTCCCCTAAAACGGTTGGCTTACAACTGTATACACTGCGTGACCTGATGGCTAAAGAGCCAGTGGAAACACTAAAAAAAGTGGCCGGTATTGGCTATAAAGAAGTTGAGTCCTTTGGGTATTCGGATGGGAAGTTCTTCGGCAAAACGCCTAAGGAGTTTGCTGCCTTATTGAAGCAATTAGGTATGACGTCGCCAAGCGGACATTATACGACGGGTAAAACCATGCCCAATGCGAAAGGAACGCTGATGAACGATTGGAAGCGGGCTGTTGATGATGCCGCTGCCATTGGGCAGAAGTACATGGTTTGCGCATATCTATTTCCAGCCGAACGCACTAAACTGGATGATTATAAACAGTTCGCCGACCTGTTCAATAAATCGGCAGAGGTATGCAAATCGGCCGGGATTCAATTCTGCTACCACAACCACGACTTTGAGTTTAAGGAAATAGATGGCAAGTTGCCCTACGATGTACTAGTCAGTGGAACTGACAAGAACCTGGTGAAGTTGGAACTGGACTTGTATTGGGCTACTATGGCCGGGCAGGACCCGGTTGCCCTGTTCAAAAAGCATCCCGGTCGTTTCCCGCTCTGGCACGTAAAAGATATGGAAAAATCAGCCGACAAGGCGTTTGCTCCGGTGGGCACCGGCTCAATCGACTTTCAGCGTATTTTCGATGCCAAGAAAACGGCAGGCATGACCCACTACTTTGTTGAGCAGGATGTTTGTAAACTACCACCGCTGGAGTCGATAGCCATCAGCTATAAGAATATAGAGAAGTTGCGGGTTTAACAACTTCAAATCATCTGTTAAAAAGGCTATATCACGGGTATAGCCTTTTTTTTGTTTTAAGGGGTCCGTGAATTTGACTCTTTCCTGTAACTAAAGTCTAAACCAGTACCCGTTTAGGGTAGAATACATAGTAAATGAGCATATGGACCTCTGCTAATGAATACTGAGATGAGGTTGAAACAGAGACTGATCAATACTTGTTACTAAACAAATGGTCTATTTGATCATCCTTTACGAGCAATGTCAGCTTAACATCTGAGACGAATCAGAGTTTGGGGCATACCTGCCACGTAATTTTGACTTTTTTATATGGAGTGACGACTACCAAAAAATAAATATAGACGCCTTTTTAAGTCGGTTATATGCAATTGAAAACTGCTGAATAAAGGGATTATTTTCGAACGTTTGGTTACGAAGCCGCATCGAATGAAGCAGTGACGGGTTAGTCCGGCCAAGAATAGTACTTAATCGAGTGATTTATACCTGTACACTAATGAATCAGCTGTATCTTAATGTCCAAGCCCCTGAGCGTTCAAAAGTAAGCAAGCAATCGGTCGTATCTGTACATCAGTTAAACAGTATTCAATTGTTACGCGGGGTTGCTGCAATTCTGGTGGTAGCCTATCACCTTTCTCTTTTTTCGGGCGAACATTATAAGCAGGTAAAGTTGATAAGCCAACTCTTTGGCTATGGGTATGCAGGGGTAGACCTGTTCTTTGTAATTAGTGGTTTTGTTATTACGTACTCGACGTTTCCCAAAAATAGAAAACCTCCTGTTTTATTAAAATACATCAGTAAACGCTTAATCCGAATATTTCCCATCTACTGGGTAATGGTTCTTATATTCTGGACTGCCTGTAAGCTAGCCTACGGTGCTGTACCTCAGGCTGATAGGTCAGTGGTTGACTGGCTGATGGCTTTCTTCCTGGTGCCTACACACCTGCCTATTATACCGGTTAGCTGGAGTCTTAGCTATGAACTGGTTTTCTATTTCCTGATTGGGTTAATACTTTACGCCCGTAATTTATGGGTTGTGCTGATTGTAATTGTGGGTGGCACGCTATATCAACTAGTTAACACACAACCGGTTAAGCCTATATTTTGGTTTATCTTCAATGCTTATAACCTGGAATTTTTAGGTGGAGTTGGCGTTGCTCTACTCCACCGTGCCAAACCGTTTCCGAAGACAGTCTACTGGCTGCTATTGCTGATGAGTATAGGCTGGCTGTTTGTTGGCCCTGCGGCTAATGCCGGAAATCCTGCCAGTCGACTGCTGTTGTTCGGTGTATCGTCAATAGGGCTGCTTATTGCGTTAACTGGCCTGGAAAATAGCCGCCAGATTCGCGTAGGAGGTACATACACAAAGCTGGGTGATGCGTCGTACATTATTTATTTACTCCATCCATCGGCGCTGGTAATTCTCTATAAGTTTTTTGAAGGGCACCCCGCTCTGCCCTTCTGGGCTTTTGGCTGCGCCTGTATACTCTTACTTATCGGCGTATCCCAAGTTAGTATATTCATACACTATTCGCTGGAAAAGCCAGTTCTTGATCGATTAAACAAGCTGGTCTCCAGTCATTTATAGCTGGTATGTTTAACTAATACTTGCACCGCTACTGTATGTTGTCGGGAATTTAGATGGAGCCAAATCGGGCATAGGCTTGCCGTTCCAGTTCTTCCTGATGATCAGGGTGGGCAATTTTGATGAGGGCGCGGGCTCGCTGGCGCAGGTTTTGACCGTAAAGATCTGCAATGCCAAATTCAGTGACTATATAGTGGACGTGTGCGCGGGTAGTCGTTACACCGGCTCCCTCTTTCAGAAACGACACAATTTTACTTTGTCCTTTACTAGTGGTCGATGGGAGGGCAATGATGGGTTTACCGCCTTCGGAGAGTGAGGCCCCCCGCACAAAGTCCATTTGCCCGCCAACCCCTGAATATTGATAAGTACCTATAGTGTCGGCACAAACCTGGCCGGTTATGTCAATTTCTATAGCGGAATTGATGGCTGTAACCTTTGGATTGCGACGGATAATGGCTGTGTCGTTGGTGAAACTGGCTTGTTTCATCGCGACACCGGGGTTATCGTCGATGAAATCATACACTCGTTTGCTACCCATTACAAACGATGAGACAATGCGGTAAGGTAGTACCGTTTTGTGCTCGCCGGTAATAACGCCCCGCTCTACCAGGTCAATGACGCCATCTGAAAACATTTCGGTATGAATACCAAGCCCTTTGTGGTGAATCAGCTCCGCCAATGTTGCGTTAGGAATGCCACCGATGCCGAGTTGTAAGGTAGCACCGTCTTCCACCAGACTGGCCACATGCTGGCCGATCTTTCGGTCCTGTGCGCTGATCTCGCCCGGCAGCACTTCATAAACAGGTTCATCCACCTCAACAGCGGCATGCAGCATTGACACCGGTATCAGACCGTCGCCATGGGTGCGGGGTACACGCGGATTAATCTGGGCGATTACGTATTTGGCCGAATGAATGGCTGCCAGCGAGATGTCGACCGAGGGGCCCAATGAACAGTAGCCATGAGCATCGGGGGGCGACACCTGAATGAGTGCTACATCAATGGGCAGTATGTTTCGTCGAAATAAAAGTGGAATTTCACTCAGAAATACGGGCACATAATCGCCGATGCCCTGATTAAGTTGTTTCCGCATATTAGCCCCGATAAAGAAGGAGTTCGGCCGGAATGACTCCCGGTAGTTTATGTCCAGATAGGGCAGAGGCCCTTCGGTATGCATGTGGCAGACTTCCACATCTTTTAACTCATCGGCACGCGCTACCATCGCGTTGATGAGTACATGCGGGGTTTGTGCTACGCTGTGAATGAAAACGCGATTGCCGGACTGGATGGCCGAAACGGCCTGTTCGGGGGTGGTAAGCGGGAGGATAACTGGCATAATGGATGGTTGAAACAGGCTGGCCCTGTCTTGTTGCACGGGTGAATTGATTTCAGGAAACAGCAATTGTACCTGCACAACGTATGAATGAAGACCAGGGTTTTATTCCCGGGCATTTAGAATACATAGGGTTCTTCTTTTGATAGAATCTGCTGGAACCAGCGGCCGGAAGCTTTTACAATACGTTGCTGTGTTCGAAAGTCGACATAAACAAGGCCGAAACGGGGGCGATACCCTTCCGCCCATTCAAAGTTATCCAGAAACGTCCAGGCAAAATAACCCGCAACGGGCATACCTTCCTGTTTTGCCCGAAGTACGTTTCGTAGGTAGTTCTGATGGTACTCGATCCTGGCATTATCGTTGACTTCCCCGTGTTCGACAGTGTCGTAAAAGGCGGCCCCACTTTCAGTAATGTATATTTTCCTGACGCCTTCATACTGAGCAAATTGGCGAATGATCCGATAGATACTTTCGGGATATACCTCCCAGCCCATCTCGGTGATCGTCTGTACGTTACGCCGTAAGGGCGATACATCTTTAGCCCATAGATAGGGCATAAAATAGGATTGCTCGACAACTGCCCTGAAGTAATGTTGAAGGCCAATAAAGTCGAAGTCGAAAACCAATCGCTCCATATCGCCGGGTTTAGCTACTTTTTTGGCAATACCAGCCAGAAAGGGCAGCTCCCGGCTTGGGTAGCCCATGCCCAGTGTCGGCTCAATAAAAAGGCGGTTCAACAGCGCATCCACCCGAATGGCCGCAGCCTGATCGCCGGGGGTGAAGGGGTCGACTGGTGAACAGGAAAACGTAGTGCCGACCTGTGCATCCGGCACGTTTTGCCGAACAATCCGGCCACCTTCGGCTTGTGCCAGGGCAGTATGGTGAATAACTGGAAGCAGGTTTCTAAAGCTCCGCCGACCCGGTGCGTGCTGCCCTGTGAAGTAGCCCAGGGTTGACGAAGCCAGTGGCTCGTTGAGGATGATCCAGTGTTTTACCTTATGACCGAACGCTTTGGTACAGACAGCAACATACTCGCTAAACCAGTCAATAATATGTCGGTTAGGCCAGCCCCCTTTGTCTTCAAGAGCCTGGGGCAAGTCCCAATGATAGAGGGTAATCCAGGGGGTAATACCAAGAGAGAGGCAATGGTCAATTAATCGATCATAAAACCGAAGACCGGCCTCATTAACCCGGCCAGTGCCTTGTGGTAAAATTCGCGGCCAGGATAATGAAAAGCGAAAGGCATCGAACCCTAACTCTTTGTGGAGCAGGAGGTCAGATTCATAGCGGTCGTAGAATTCGCAGGCTGTATCGGCATGTTCGCCGGTTTTGATTTTACCCCGCTGATGACTGAAGGTATCCCAGATGGACGGGCCGCGCCCATCGCGGTCAACAGCCCCTTCAATCTGGTAAGCAGCAGTGGCAGTTCCCCAGACAAAATCTGGCCCGAAATCGTATTTCATTCAGTGAAAATCAGTAGTCGTTCAGCAGCTAAGCAGGATAAGTATGAACTGGCGGCTATCCGGTTAACTCACTCACTTTCGCGAATGTTCAGGGTATATCTTACATTTAAGGCAAAACTAATGCCCTTATCTGGTTATGCCCATCATCACCCGAAAAAAGCAAATTTATTTGATTGGTGGTCCACTGCGTGAGTATCTGGCACAATACAGCCGTGAGCACACGCTGCCGATTCAATATACCGATCTGTTGCGCTACGATAATTCGGTATCGCTCTTCGATAAACGTGACCGCGACACACTATGGGAAACCGTGTTCTACCCGGCTTCTGAGGTCGACGATATTCTACTGGCACTCAAAACGATTTACGCCATTTTAAAAGCCGATGGCGATATGTCTGTTACCGGGCATTTGACCATTGACCGGGTCGATTTATGTTCGTATGGAAATACCATGCCGTTTCGGGTGCGGGTCCGTAATCTGGTGAACGATAATTTTGATTATTTCTACATAAAAAACGCCGATGCTTCCCGTATCTATGGTCTTGAACTAGAGCACATTCTATCGCCCAATCGCATTAGCTACCTGACCAGCGGGAACACCCTGATCGAGGAGCATATTGCAGGAATACCCGGCGATATGTTTTTTGAACAGCAAATGCTGGACGCTGATAGAAACGCCGTTCGGCTCTGTAAAGAGTTTGTGAAATTCAACGAGCGATGTTTCATTCGGCTCCTGGGCGATATGCATTCCAGCAATTTTGTGGTGGACATTACGCCTGATTTCGATGAGGTTTATTACCGGATACGTGCCATTGACTTCGACCAGCAGTCGTATGAGGGTCGGAAGTCGGTGTATATGCCCCAGTACTACCGCCAGAACCAATCCATTATCGACTTAGGCACGGCCTGCTTAACGCCCGAAAGTGTGCGTCAGTACCAGATTGAGGAACGCTCTCTGGTGGCCGGACGGTTACGGGTCGAACAAATTCGAATCCTGGATTTGATGGCCTCCATGCGCAGGGATACCATTGCGCCAGCAGATAACGTAACGCAACTGGGGGCGGCCCTGAACCGCCATTACCACACAAAAAGCTTCGACGACTGCCGGACTATGGGTGATCTGGTCTGGCGAAGCCTGGAAGTAGTGTCAACTCATTAGGTTTAGTTACTGGGTATTGGTTGATTGGTTAATGAGGCATTTGCTGGCCTTCGGCAAAGACTTTAGTAACCAATCAACCAATAACTAAATTTATCCTCTACGGCCATAGGGTGTTGGGCGGTTGCCAAAGCGGTTGTTTTGCTGCGAAGCGAACAGGCGATCCCGTTGCTCCGAAGTTAATACGGCCAGAATATCCTGACGTTTGCGAAGCTGCATCTGACGCAGGCCATCGGGAGTCATCCGGGTGCGAGCCATCAAGTTATCGTAGTTATTTTCAATCTTACGAAGTTGCTTTTCCTGACGGCGCGTCAAACCGACTAGCGCGTCGATACGGTCAATTTTAAGTTCATCCTGCACCTGGTCGTTGTTGTAACGGGGGGCTTGTGCCTGAGGTACCCGATTGTCGAAAGGCCTTGAATAAATACCTTGTGCAAAGGTCACACCAGAGGCAAGGGTAAATAAAGTAAGGGCGGCTGCGATTGTCTTTTTCATGATCAGTTGTTTGTTTTAATGTGTTAGTTGATCGTTAGAGACAAATCGACGGGCTGCGTTTAATGGGGTGATAGGACCTTCTGGCCGAGTGCCCGATTTGGCTTGCTGAATCGGGTCAAATTACGGCCGAACGGCACTTTTCTTTTCCTGCGCTCGGTGGGCCATAGCCTGCGCGATAATGCTTGCCACAATGAGTTGAAGGGCATGATACATCATGATGGGTAACAGAACAACACCGGCAACAGTACCCGGAAACAAGACATTGGCCATCACACTGCCCTGCACCAGCGATTTCTTGGAACCGCAGAACAAGGCTGTAATGCGATCCTCCCGGTCAAAGGCAAACAGGCGGCTCAATAGATGCACAAAGCCAAAAATCAGAAAAAACAAAGCCAGCATCATGGCAGCTAATCCGGCCAAATCACCTACAGAATACGTCGCGAATAAATTGAGCGAGAACGACTCGCAAAAGGCCGTGTACACAATAAGCAGAATCGTGAACTGGTCGAAGTAGCGCAGGTAGAACTTGTACCGTTCTGAAAACCAGCCC
>CAXTJJ010000192.1:0-10063 GCA_964244155.1 uncultured Spirosoma sp. | reverse complement strand
GACGCCGGTTATGAAGTCCACATTAATTTCTCACCCGTTATTGTCTATAGCGGGCCCGATGGCGACAAAAAAGCCTGGCGAAACGATTACCGCGAGCTATTCCGTCAACTTGACGCGGCTGTTCGGCCCGATGTCCGGGCACAGCTTAAGTGTGAAGTTATTTTTCTGACACACAACCAGCACCAGCATCAGGCCAACTTAGCCATTAACCCAAAAGCCGAAGAACTGCTCTGGGTGCCTGAACTACAGGAAAGCAAAGTGAGTCAGTTTGGGGGTTGGAACATTCGATACAACCATGAATTGAAGCGTAAAATGATCGCCGTTTTTGAGGATATGGTCCGCGATGAAATTCCCTGGTGCGAGATTCGGTATATATTTTAATGAACAAAGCCCGTTTTCGACGGGCTTTGTTGGTGATTAATCCACACTATTTGCGTTCTTCTTACTCTGCTCAACTTTATCCGGATCGTTCTTCTCCGTCGTCTTTTTTGTTGAGCGTTGATGGCTGCCGCTTTTACCGGCATTGCCTTCTTCCTTCTGATTCTTTGAACTATTTGCCCCACCAATCTGTGGCGAATAGTACTTGACAAACAGGTTCATAGCCGTAGTGAGTTAATGATTACTTACTACGACCACTTTTGCTGCCTCCCGTTGAGCCGCCCGCACTCCGGCTGCCTTTAGCCGAACTTTTGTGCGACACTGAACTCCGACCGTTTCCTTTCTCTCCATGACCAGTTCCATTGTCCTGATTATCCGTAATCCGCTGGTCTTTGTACGATTCTTCGACTTTTTCTAGGGTTTTGTTGGCCATAACGCTAATGAGTTAAGTAATAAAACCCTTAACTCGTTAGCGGGCGTGTTGTTTTACATATTCATCCATTGAAAACCGTCCGGAGCCAAGGACCAGAAACAAGAGAAGAAGCAGCAGTACAATGACCGAAAGCCACAGTTCAGAATTCATGGGGGAGAAGCCCTGACGGATATTGACGAAGAAAAGCGCACCAACCAGAATGGGCAATTGGATGAGTACCATCAGTCGGGTCAGACAGCCAACGGCGATCAGAAACCCACCCATCAAATGTGCAAACGCTACATAGTGAACCAGGATGACCGGGAAAAGCCCGAAATGCAGACCACCTACCAGATTGGTCAGGTAGGCCGTGTCACTAATAAAACTCACGCCTTTCAGAAAGAGAACAATCCCTAACACAATCCGCAAACCATCTGTCCACGCAGGGTGATGTGTGTCACCCCAGTGTTCAACGCGATTTAACATATTCATAGCTGTAAGCGGTTTAGTAAATACAAACCGAATCTAGGCTAAATATGGCTGATTGTCAAGGGATTGTTTAGGTTCTCAGTATACGGTATATGGTGGCTGACGCGTCCAATAAGCATGTGTCAGCCACCATATACCGTAAACCTTACACGTCTTCAAGGGGCCCCATATGCACCGGAGCAAGGTGATCTACTTCTTCGGGTTCAAACAACCGCGACCGAATCAGAAAGCGAACCCCCAACGGAATTTCGAGCGAGAAACTGGCGCCACGTCCGGGGATTACGTCAATGGTCAGATGCGTGTGCTGCCAATACTCGAATTGGTCACTCGACATCCAGAAGTCGTAACCGTCGATCTGGCCCAGTAAAACATCGGACTGGCCAATCCGAAAATCACCTTTCTCGAAGCACATCGGCGACGAACCATCACAGCAGCCCCCGCTCTGATGAAACATCAGCGGACCATGTTCATCCCGAAGTTTACTGATAATATCAGCCGCAGCCGGTGTTACATCGACGCGGGAGGTGATTTGAGTCGTCATGGATGGAGGTCGTTTACAAAGTTGTTAGAGCACCCGGCTTACCTGAATAACAGATTGAATCGTCGTAAAGTTAGAGATGTCGGCTACCATTTCGGCAATGTGCGTGGCTATGGGCGGATTTTGTTTCTTCTGCCTATTAACGCCGATCATGCCCATTGGGGTAAGCAACTTTTGAAAAGGACGAAAGAGTGAAAGAGACAAAGCTAACGCATTGCTGGCTTTTCGCTCGTTCACTCTTTCGTCCTTTCACTCTTTATTTAAATCAAAAGAACCCAAGTTTATTCTTGCTGTATGAGATCAGCAGGTTCTTCACCTGACGATAGTGGTTCAACATCATCAGGTGGTTCTCCCGACCAAAGCCTGACTTCTTATAACCTCCAAACGGCGCATGCGCAGGGTAATCGTGGTAACAGTTCACCCAAACGCGACCGGCCTGAATTTGCCGGGGAATGGTATACAGCTCGTGTGCATCACGGGACCAGAAACCGGCACCCAGGCCATATAAAGTATCATTGGCAATGGCAACAGCTTCGTCGGCATCTTTGAAGGTCGTAACCGACAGGACAGGCCCGAAGATTTCTTCCTGGAAAATCCGCATTTTGTTATTGCCTTTGAAGATCGTTGGCTGAATGTAATAGCCGCCTTCAATAGTATCTGCCGGACCACCACCGGTTAGTACTTCCGCACCTTCCTGTTTACCAATGTCGATGTACGACAGAATTTTCTCGTACTGGTCGTTGCTGGCCTGCGCCCCCATCATGGTATCCGGGTCGAGTGGGTGACCCAGTTTGATAGCTTTGGTGCGAGCAATGACACGCTCCATAAACTTGTCATAAATGTCTTCGTGTACAAGCAGGCGCGATGGGCAGGTACATATTTCACCCTGGTTGAGGGCAAACATAACAGCACCTTCCACACATTTATCAAAAAACTCATCGTCGTGGTCAGCAATGGATTTCATGAAAATGTTCGGCGATTTGCCACCCAGTTCCATCGTTACAGGAATCAGGTTTTCCGACGCATACTGCATAATCAACCGGCCTGTCGTGGTCTCACCCGTAAAGGCAACCTTATTGATACCCTTGTGTTGGGCCAGTGGCTTACCCGCTTCCGGACCGAACCCCTGGATGATGTTTACCACACCGGCTGGTATAATACCTTCCAGTAACTCAAATAAAACAGTCAGCGAGGTTGGCGTTTGCTCGGCGGGTTTGATAACGACGCAGCAACCGGCGGCCAGGGCAGGAGCCAGCTTCCAAGTAGCCATCAGCAATGGGAAGTTCCAGGGAATGATCTGGCCAACGACGCCAACCGGCTCTTTAATGATCAGGGAAAGCGTATCGGCATTGAGTTCGGTGGCCGACCCTTCTTCGGCCCGAATTACGCCCGCAAAATAACGGAAGTGATCGACGCAAAGCGGTAGATCGGCCGCCATCGTTTCGCGGAGGGCCTTGCCATTCTCAACCGTTTCGACACGAGCCAGAAATTCAAGATTCTTTTCGATGACATCCGCAATCTGAAGCAACACTTTGCTGCGCTCCGTAGCCGATGTTTTACCCCAGGTTTCAAACGCTTTCTGAGCAGCAGCAACGGCAAGGTCGACATCAGCCGCTTTCGAGCGGGGCATTTTAGCAATCAGACTGCCATCTACCGGCGATGTATTCTCAAAATATTCACCACCAACGGGTGGTACCCATTTGCCACCAATATAGTTATCGTAATGCGACCGGAATTTAGGCCGATTTGCGTGGGTCTCAACGAGTTCAAGAGTTTCCATATAGATGTTAAAAGGATTATGCTGTAATAAAATCGTTACAAATTTTGCCAGAATTATTCAATTATATTTAAGCAATCGTATCGCCTTCTTGCACAATCCTATCAAAAAGTTTAACATTAGGGATAGAATCGAGACAAAAGGCAGGTTAGTAATGATTTTCTGAGCGTTCAGACAAATTTCAGCTTGAAGCAGGCCAATAAAGTCTAAGGAAAAACATATAAGCTTGACAAGCTGTAGTAAATTGCCATTCTATTCCGTTCTAAAAGCCATCAACTAACCTACTGAAACCTGTTATGAAACGCGACGCGATAGTTTCTTTCGATGTGTCCCGGCATCTTAAAGCCCGTAAGCTTGAACAGGAGGTCGAAAACCGGACGGCTTATACCATCGACACGGCAGAGCTAAACATTTATGAAACTCAGCACATTGCCGAAAAAGTAGAACTAACGTTTTCAAGCCCGGTACTGGCCAGTATGATTCGGGGTAAAAAGGTGATGCATTTACCAGGTACGCCCTCGTTCGATTTTTTGCCGGGCGAGTCGGTCATTGTGCCTGGTGACGAAACGATGTGTATCGACTTTCCCGAAGCACAGACACAAAATCCTACGCAATGCCTGGCCTTAGCCATTGCTCCCGATAAGGTTCGGCAGGTGACCGACTTGCTCAACGACCGGACGCCACTGATCGACACCCAACAGGGTTGGCAGTTTGGGCAGCATAATTTCTTTCTGACCAACGATGTTCCCATTCATCAGTTGATCGCTCGCCTGGTCTATATTTTTACTGAGAATAACCGCGCCAAAGAAGTATTCGCCAACCTGGTGATTCAGGAACTGGTGGTTCGGCTGATGCAAACGCAGGCCCGTACGTTGCTTCTTACGCCGGAAACGGCCTTTGCCAATGTCAATCGACTGGCACACGTGGCTCAGTACATTAATAAACACCTGCACCGGAGCTTGCAAATCAAAGAACTGGCCGACGAAGCCTGCATGAGCGAACCGAACTTTTATCGGACGTTCAAGCAGACATTTGGCATGACGCCCGTCGATTACATCAACCAGCAACGGCTTGCACTGGCTTCTCAACTGTTGCGCACCACAAGCCGTAGTCTGGAGGATATCAGCATGGAGTGTGGCTTTAACAACCTGACCTATTTTATGAAGTTGTTCCGGCGTGAGATCGGGTCGTCGCCGACACAATACCGCAAGCAGATACTCCCATCCTGATACAGCCGTTCGTTAACTAGTAAAGGTGATTTAGGGTACTAAACTCAGGCCGTGATTGGTTATCTTTGACTAATCATGACAACAAAGACTTCATCGAAAGCGGCCTTCACAGCGCCTACGCTTGAGTTCATGCGCGAACTCGTTCAAAATAATAATCGGGAGTGGTTCCACGCCAATCGCCCCCGCTACGACGCGGCCAAAGCCGAATTGATGGGCGTCGTAGAACGGGTCCTTACCGGAATGAGTGCTTTTGAACCCCTGGCGAATACGGCCGTGAAAGACTGCATTTTTCGAATCAACCGCGACATTCGTTTCTCTAAAGACAAAGCGCCGTACAAATCTAACCTGGCGTTTGCCATTGGTCCCGGCGGGCGGCAATCGGGCCGGATTGACTATTATGTGCATATTCAGCCCGGTAATCAGTCGTTTCTGGGCGCGGGGATGTGGCAGCCAACACCAGCCAACCTCGCCAAGTTTCGGCAGGAGATCGACTACAATGTTCAGGAGTTGAAGGACATAATCGAGGCCAATGAGTTTAAAGCCTATTTCCCGGAAGCATCGGGCGAGTCGATGAAGACCACCCCCAAAGGCTACCCCGCCGATCACCCCGAAATCGAGCTACTCCGCCGGAAAGAGCTTTTTTTCATGCACCGCTACACCGACAAGGATGTACTGAAACCAAACTTCGCCGACGAAATCGTGCGCGGCTCCCGTATAATTAAGCCTTATTGCGACCTGTTAAACTATTTATTCTTCGACGAGAAAGAGGAGCCGGTGACGTTGTAAGCCATAGCTGGCGTTTAACGAATCTGTTCAAAAAAAACTGCCCGGTAGTCAGTCCTAAGACCAACTGCCGGGCAGCGTTTCAATTAGTTTGTAAAACGTTACTCTACCGCAATCAACGAAACGGCTTTGGCTTCGAGTGTGGTTTCACCCATAAGGTAGCAGTCGGCGGCACGGGCGGCTTCGCGGCCTTCCGAGATCGCCCACACGACCAGTGATTGACCCCGGCGCATATCGCCAGCGGCAAAAACTTTTGGGTTGGTGGTCGTTTGGTAGTTGACGGCTTTCACGTTTCCGCGTTCGTCATATTCCAGGCCCAGGTCGTCGAGCAAACCGTTGTGCTGTGGGTGTAAGAAACCGGCAGCCAATAGCGCCAGTTCGCAGGGGATGTCGCGCTCTGAACCGGGCAGCTCGGCCATCTGCATACGGCCGTTCTCATTTTTCCAGGTCAGGTCAACGATACGCAGGGCTTTCAGATTCCCGTCTTCGTCGCCGATAAATTCTTTTGTATTGATCGACCAATGCCGCTCGCAACCTTCCTCGTGAGAGGTGCTGGTGCGAAGCATCATGGGCCAGTTAGGCCAGGGCGTGTTTTCGGCCCGGTCTTTGGGCGGCATCGGCATCAGCTCGATTTGCGTTATGCTGGCCGCACCGTGCCGGTTGGATGTCCCCACGCAGTCGGAGCCGGTATCGCCACCACCAATGACCACCACATTTTTGTGCGTGGCCAGCAATTCACCATCGCCGTATTTTGCGCCTTGGTGATCGACCTCAACCGGCAGGTTCGCATTTCGCTTGTTCTGCTGGCTCAGGAATTCCATAGCCGGGTAAATACCCTTTAGGTTACGACCTGGAATAGGCAGATCGCGCGGCACGGTAGAACCGCCAGTCAACATCACCAGATCGAACTGCTCCATCAGGTCGTTGGCTTTTATATCTATGCCAACGTTAACATTGGTTTTGAACGTAATCCCTTCGGCTTCCATCACTGCCAACCGACGGTCGATGGTCCATTTCTCTAATTTAAAGTCGGGGATACCATACCGGAGCAAGCCGCCAATCTGATCGGCCCGTTCAAAGAGCGTAACGGTATGGCCCGCTTTGTTGAGTTGTGAGGCAGCCGCCAGTCCGGCAGGGCCAGAGCCAACGACGGCAACGTTCTTACCTGTCCGTTCTTTCGGTGGTTTTGGCGTCACATAACCCCGTTCAAACGCTACCTCGGCAATTGATTTTTCAATAAATTCGATGGCAACGGGCGGTTTGTTAATACCTAGTACACAAGACGCTTCACAAGGCGCGGGGCAGATACGGCCTGTAAACTCAGGGAAGTTATTCGTCGTGGCCAGAATTTCGTAGGCATAGGCCCAGTTCTGTTCGTAAACCGCGTCGTTGAATTCAGGAATGATGTTACCCAGCGGACAGCCGCTGTGGCAGAACGGCGTACCGCAATCCATACAACGCGCAGCCTGCCGCTGTGAATCCTGTTCAGAAAACTGGACTTCAATTTCCTTATAGTCATGAATCCGCTCCTGCGGGTCGCGCTTTTTGGGTAGTTCGCGCGTAAATTCTAAAAATCCGGTAGGTTTTCCCATCTTGTGTATCTGGCAGTATCTAACGTTCTTTTAGGTAGAACATCATGTCCTGTTAATGCGTCCAAATCCTCGTTATATACCTTTTTAAGGCTGCAGTTCCATTTCTGGAACGTGCAATATTGCTTTCTCTTGATTAATCTTTTTGATTTGACTTTGCGAGAGTGTTTCTACCGCAATGGTCTTACCATCAGCGTTAACAAACTCAACTTCAAAACCTTTCTGATCGCCATGAATCATAGCAACCGTACCTACGTCACCCCGTATTAACTCAGTATCAGGTAGATCAATCAACAGGGCAACTAAATCACTTTCATAAATCATGATCTATTCAGTTTGGATATGCTGTTACCAATTTAGCGATTTCTTCTCCATTCTCAATAAACCATACCGACCGAATCGGATATTGTTTACCATTGGGACAAGGCATCCAGCCCTCAACAACATACCTGGTTCCAAAGCCACTGATGATAACTTTAGCTATTTCTTGCGTGAATATGTGGTTTAGAAGAGACAGCCGCAATGCATCCGAACTTTGTCTGGTAAAGCCAACTAGCTCGTAAAAGTTGGCTTTACCTTTATTTTGCGGATGTGTATGATCCAGTAAGTAACTGGTTAGTTTTCTGTCTGGAACTTCGGCAGTATGTGCATTAGGAACCTTCATTCCTTACCCGTGCGTCACATCAACCGTTATGTCCTGATAAACAATATTTTTGTCGCGAATCTGGTCGGCCAGTGAGATGCCCCGTCCGGCGAGTGCCTTCTCGAAATCTTCGGGCATGACCTTCACGAACCGATTGATCTGCTCGTCCCAATCCTGAATCAGATTTAACGCTACATTACTCGTTGTGTACTGGAAATGCTTCTCAACATATTCACGAATGATACCCTGATCTTCGTCGTTAATGGTCTCCAGGTTCACCATTTCGCGGTTTACTTTCGCGGCAAAGGTACCGTCCTGGTCGTAGACATATGCCACACCACCCGACATCCCGGCGGCAAAGTTGTAGCCCGTTTGTCCGAGAATAATGGCCAGACCGCCAGTCATGTACTCAAGGCCATGGTCGCCGATACCTTCTACAACAACTTTAGCCCCCGAGTTGCGTACGCAGAAGCGCTCACCTGCCATTCCCCGAATGAAGGCTTCGCCCGAAGTCGCTCCATAGAAGGAAACGTTCCCCACGATGCTGTTTTCTTCCGGTTTGAATTGGGCTGTCCGGTCAGGATACACGATCAACTGGGCACCGCAAAGGCCTTTACCGAAGTAATCATTCGCATCACCTTCGAGTTCGAGTTTGATACCCGCCGTAGCGAACGCACCGAAGCTCTGTCCGGCTGTGCCGCGTAACTTAACATGAATCGTGCTGTCAGGTAAACCGGGACCTCCATACACTTTCGATATTTCATTGGACAACATGGTGCCAATGCTCCGATCAATGTTTTGTACGGTAAATTCACCATATACCGACTCGCCGGATGCCAGCGCAGGCTGAGCAAGCTCGATCAGTTTCCGGTCGAGTACATCGTCCAGATAGTGATTCTGTTCTTCCTGCTTGTAAAGTGCAACCTCAAGATTCGTTGGTTCTTTGAAGAGTAACGCATTGAGATTAACCTTTTTGTATTTCCAGTGAGGCAGGTTATCGCGTAGTTCGAGCATTTGTGCCTGACCAACCATTTCATTGATCGTGCGGAAGCCCAACTCGGCCATGATTTCGCGCAGTTCCGTTGCCAGGAACGTGAACATATTCACCACGTGTTCAGGCTTGCCCGTAAAGAGCGCGCGCAGTTCCTTGTTCTGCGTCGCCACGCCAACAGGGCAGGTGTTCAGGTGGCATTTGCGCATCATGATACAACCCGTCGCTACCAGTGCAGCCGTGGCCACACCAAATTCTTCAGCACCAAGGAGGGCGGCAATGGCCAGGTCACGACCTGTACGCATTTGGCCATCTGCCTGCACCGTTACGCGACCGCGGAGTTTATTCCGAACCAGCGTTTGGTGTGCTTCAGCCAGACCCAGTTCCCACGGCAGACCCGCGTGACGAATCGACGACAGGGGAGAGGCTCCCGTTCCGCCATCGTGTCCCGAAATCAGGATGTGGTCGGCGTGGGCTTTGGCAACCCCGGCGGCAATCGTACCCACACCCGCTTCCGATACCAGTTTGACGCTGATCCGGGCAGCCCGGTTGGCGTTTTTGAGGTCGGAGATAAGCTGGGCTAAATCCTCAATCGAATAGATGTCGTGGTGAGGAGGGGGCGAAATCAGGCCTACACCGGGCGTGGAGTGACGCGTCCGGCCAATCCAGTCATCGACCTTAAAGCCGGGCAACTGACCACCTTCGCCGGGTTTGGCACCCTGCGCCATTTTGATCTGCAATTCGCGGGCGTTGGTCAGGTAGTAACTCGTTACACCAAAACGGCCCGAGGCAACCTGCTTAATGCCCGAATTCATGCTGTCGCCGTTGGCAAGTGGCGTATAGCGGAGTTCATCCTCGCCACCTTCGCCCGAATTGCTTTTACCGCCAATGCGGTTCATCGCAATAGCCAGGGTTGTGTGCGCTTCCCACGAGATCGAGCCAAACGACATAGCACCCGTAGCGAAACGCTTGAAGATGCTTTCGATGGGTTCCACTTCCTCAATAGGTACGGATGCACCCTTCTTGAACTTCATCAGGCCGCGCAGCGTAATGGCTTTCTGGGTCTGATCGTCAATCAGTTTGCTGTATTTCTTGAAAATCGAGTAATCGTTCTTCTGCGTCGACTGTTGCAGGAGGTGAATGGTGTCGGGGTTGAAAATGTGTTTTTCGCCCCGTTGCTTCCATTGGTAAATACCACCCACTTCGAGCCTTGGCGCCGACACGGGCATATCCG
>CAXTJJ010000191.1:0-10069 GCA_964244155.1 uncultured Spirosoma sp. | reverse complement strand
CCATTATCAGGGTGCCAATTTCGACGGTGAACATCACCGGGTTTTTAATCAAAATAGCCGGATTCAGTTTGACAAAAGACTCCCGGATGGCTGTCCCGACGAGTTCTCGTTGGAACAGGCTGGGAGATGATGATTGCTTTGCCATTTTAGTATATATATGGGTGTTACACCTGATTATTGGCGTAACTGATTTTATTTAAGTGAGAAATATTCGGCCAGTGGTCCAAGAGCCAGTGCCGGGAAGAAAGACAGCGCCGTCAGGATGAAAATGACCGCAAAAATCATTAGCCCAAACGTGGCCGTATCAACTGGTAACGTGCCTGACGACTCGGGGACGTACTTCTTCTGAGCCAGCAAACCGGCAATCGCGACCGGTCCGATGATGGGAATGAACCGTCCCAGAATCAGCACGATACCCGTCGAGAAATTCCAGAAGAAATTATTATCGCCCAACCCTTCGAAACCTGATCCGTTATTGGCGTTAGCCGAGGTGAACTCGTACAGCATCTCCGAGAATCCATGAAAACCGGGATTGTTGAGCCAGGCCGAGGGTTTTACTGCCCAGTCCGCATCGCCATGCTGCATAAAAATCCAGGCGGCCAGTGCCGTACCTCCTTTTACCAGAAACGCACTCAACAAGGCAACAAGCGAGGCAATCTTGATTTCGCGCGCTTCCACTTTCCGACCGAAAAGTTCGGGGGTTCGTCCAACCATCAGCCCTGAAATGAAAACGGCAATGATGAGGAAGAAATAGAAATTCAGTAAACCAGCGCCAACGCCCCCGTAGAAAGCGTTCACCATCATGCCGAGCAGTTCCATAACACCCGACAGAGCCATGGAGGAGTCATGCATGGAGTTGACCGACCCCGTTGAAATGATCGTTGTGGCGATGCTCCAATAGGCCGAAGCCAGCGTACCAAATCTGACTTCTTTGCCTTCCATAGCCCCCGTTGGCTGCGAGACACCCAGATGCGCAATGGCCGGGCTACCCCCCAATTCAGTATAAATGGTTGGAATAACCAGGAGAAAAAAGCCGATGGTCATCACCCCATAAATCATCCAGGCAAAGCGTTTTCGATTGATAAAGAAACCCAACGCAAAGATCATGGCAATGGGAATGATCATTTGAGCGATCATCTCAACCATATTGGTCAGGTAATTGGGGCTTTCCAGCGGGTGCGCTGAGTTCGCACCAAACCAGCCACCTCCATTGGTACCCAGGTGCTTAATGGCAATCATACCCGCTGCCGGTCCCCGCGACACAGCTACCGTATCGCCCTGCATGGAAATAATCGAGTCTTTTCCATCGAAGCTGGCGGGTACGCCATTGAAGGCCAGTAGTAGGGCAACCACAAGTGAGCCGGGCAGCAGGAGCCGGGTAATGGCTTTTGTAAACAGGACATAAAAGTTACCAACCGTTTCAGTCATTTTTGGCAGGAATGAGCGAAACAGCAGAACGGCTGCCGCTATACCCGTAGCCGCCGAGGAGAACATTAGAAACATCATGACCGCTAGTTGCGTCAGATACGTTGCCCCCGACTCACCCGAATAGTGTTGCAGGTCGCAGTTGACCATGAAACTGATGGCCGTATTGAACGCCAGATCAGGGGTTTGCGAGGGGTTTCCATCCGGATTGAGCGGCAAACTACCTTGAAACAAAAGCAGGACGAACGCCAGCACGAACCAAACCAGGTTAATCGTCAGGAGTGCTACCAGATTCTGTTTCCAGGTCAGGTCGGCAGTTGGGTCAACGCCACCCAGGCGATAAATCAGCCGTTCCAGTGGCTTCATGAAGTCGAACGCATTGGGTTCGCCTTTAAAAACAGTGGCAAGATACTTGCCCAGCGGAATCGCCAGCAGGACCGTAAGGCCATACATGACGAGAACGCCTATCCATTCGGTTGTCATTGTGTAGTAAAATATAGGTTAGAACTTTTCCGGTTTAATCAGCACATACAGCATGTAGGCGAAAACCAGTAAGGCAACAATAAAGACGAGTGTAATCATGGCAATTGATCGTTAGGTTAAATGCGTTCGAACCACTCGATGGCTTTGTAAAAAATGAAAAAGCAGGCAAGTGCCGAACCCAGTAGAAGCAGAAGCGTACCCATAGTTTGTGAGTAATACTGTTTAGTTTACCACACTATGCCAAAAACTTGACCAAGCTTATTTGAAATCCTATTTTGTAAGTTCAACTATCTAGCTATCAATGGTTTATTATGAAGCAGGGAATATATGGGAAGCAGATGAAAACAAGAAACCATACCAAAATGGTATGGTTTCTTCTCATTTTGGCATGGTGCCCCGCCTGTGTTTTCGGCGGCATTGCCTGCTTACTTCAGGCCGACTCACTGGTTGGGGCTACCATTATCCGATTTTTGCCAACCAATCTGGCCTTAAACCAAGAAGGCCCGGTGGTTTGACCGGGCCTTCTAAAGTAAAATATCAACTAACAACATACTCCTTACTGATCCATTGCCGCAAGACTCGGCGCTGAGTTGGGTTCAGCCGTATAGTGTCTTGCCTGATAACCGGTACTAAGTCCGACCGCTATCCATAATATATCGCCTAGGGTTAACTCGACGCCGTATAAGAAACCGTATTCGGGTGTGCGAAACAGGTCTGCGCCGTGAGGGACTAGTCGAAACCACTCCCGGTCGCCAATCTCGTTAAATTCATGCGAAGCAACATATTGTTGGATGTCCCTTCGGGTAAGGGTCGGAATCAAATTATGGGCCTCGGTATTCATAGTGGTATTATTTGAAGATGTTTTTTACCTATATAACGAAAATGGGGGCGTAATCGTTTAAAAAAGCACATAAAACAAGAAGTATGTCTAACTGAAAAAATGAACCGGGGCCGCGGTCCATTCAATAGGCTGCGGCTTATCCGGACAGTCATTTGTCTATTCCTGTAAGTAACTACGCCCCTGTACGATACCCCTATATTATTGACAATTCCAGCCGGATTCCAGTGTATACACACCTTAATGATAGTGCTGGCCATAACCGGGTGACCTTGTGCATCCTAAAAAATACGGTTCGCCGGGTGTTTTCTTCCGTTACTGAAACCAGCCTGCCAAAATCGCTAATTATCTGACAGAAAATTCCTTACTGATTAGTTTGTCTGGGGCTTAGCTGGACTTTGTACGTCAAACAGTTGATACCCGTCCACGGGCGGTTGACACATTGCTTTTACCGGTTCATACAGGGTGAGCATACATCCGCCAACAGCAGCATTCACCTTTGTGGTGACAAAAGCCTTTTAACAACCAATCAATTGGTAACCAACAACGACAATGAACACGATTTCTGAAACAGGCAATACCTCGCAACTGGAGAATACGTCTGGCCACGCACCGAATAGGGATGCTAAGAACAAGCCAGCAACCCTTAACATCCAGACCATCAACCCCTGGCAGTGGCAGAACAATTTTGGCTTTGCACAGGCAGTATCGATCAAACATAGCTCAAGCACGCTGTATTGTTCAGGGCAGGCAGCGATGGATGCCGATGGTAAACCTGTAGGAGGCAGCATGACCGAGCAAATTCAGCTAAGCCTTCAGAATCTGGAGCAGGTCATTAAACAAGCTGGCTATCAGCCGGGTAATATTGCCCGACTAAACCTGTATACTACTTCGGTACCGGACTTTTTCGCGGCTTATAGCACCCTTATGGCCTGGTTTCAGCTTCACAACCTTACCGCAGCCAGTACGTTGGTTCAGGTTGGCGCACTTGCCTTTCCGGAGCTGACGGTCGAAATCGAGGCCATTGTGGTCGGCTGACTTTCTGCCACTTTGCTGCCTGTAGCTAATGGTCTGTAAACAACAAATACTCCTCATGAAACCAATTACACGCTTATTACTGGCCGCCAGCCTGATTAGTATGGCGGCCTGCTCGAAACCAACGGGCACAGACGTTACCCCAGGCGATCCGGCCCCTCAGTCAGGCTATGTGTCGGGCAGGGTGGTTGACGCCCAAAACAGACCCATCAAAGGTGCCGAAATTACAATCAATAATACCGGCGGGGTGGTCAACAACCTGATTGGCTATACCGACACGAATGGGAATTACAAAATAAAACTTAGCACAGGTGGAGGCCCGTTAATTGGCTCGTATTATGTGCGGGGCCACGTTACCGTGAATTACCTGAACTACCCCTACAAACTGGCTCTTTTTGTCGAAGACGACAGTGCTTTTGCTCCCGAGGAGGGTGCCGTCAAAAACCTTAAACTAATGGTGGCTGGGCCTCGGTCAAATTTTGGCGACAGCGGCTGGTATGGCGGTACGATCGAGGTGGATAACCACACCAGCAATTCACATTTTCCCAATATTGAAGTAACCATGGAGCCCGTTGGTCCACTGGTTGACGGTAGCTCTGGCGATACGGAAGTAGCCCGTCCTGACTGGCTATACGCTTACAATGTTCCGGTGGGTCAGTATAAAATCACGGTTCGTGATCTAGCAACTAACAAGCAGTTAGCCGTAAAGAATTATTTCCACGACAAAAGCTATCAGGCGTCGATCATTGGCGTTTTCGAGCCGATTCTCACCGGGTCAGATCGGTATCAGCTGGTTCTGGATGTAACGGATATGTAAGCAGTTTTAATCTTATTTATTGACTACCCCTTGATTCGTTTCATTCGGGTAGTCATATACTTGCGTGTACGTCTAAAGCATATCAACCTATCGTTTATTCACTTCCTTTGCTTGTCGTATTCGGCTAAGGCTTTCATTACCTCATGATGGTATGTTTCCAGCATGGCAATGAGTTGCTTATGACTGTACGCTGATGCTGCAAACTGGCTTTGCAGATCAGTTTTAAAATCGTTACTGCTCAGTTGAGTGTACCCTTCAGGCAGTCTGGATTCAAAGAAATTTAGAAACTTTTTACTAGTAGCCATGTTGTGCTCAAGCTGATATTTTTGCGCTTCAAGATGAGCCCTGTCTTTAATTTTATCTATCGAGGTTTTCACTGGAGGTTGTAATTTGGTTACCTTAAATGGATTTTCAGATATTAGTTGTATGCAGTAATGGCAAATTTAAAATAAATAGTAATAACAAATTGCTTATTTATTAATTGGTATAGTGTTGTTCTTACCGCTTAGTCAATCTGCTAAAAAGTAGTTCGTTAATTGTTAAATTTGTTGAATCTGAGTTAGTTTGGTGAGGTTTAGTACGTATTTTATATCTGAAAAGGATATCTTAATAAAGCGACCATGCAGAAAGATACCTTCAATAAGTTATTCGACGCCTATTACCAGCAGGCTATCGAGACGTGTGTCGATTCAGTTTCTTCGGACTCAATTGACGACAAGCCGACCTGGGTGCAGCTACTTCGACGTCACGTTCTGGAATGGAAGCAGCATTACAGATTACAAAATCAGGCTCTTGAACAGATCAGGAATAATTGCCAAAACGGAAGCCTTGCAGACCAAAATACAATTCTAGTAAACGAAGAAGCGGTGACCAGATTGTTTGAGGCCAAACGAGAGTTAATCTGGGCACGTCAGCAACAGGAATTGAATACAGGTAAATTCATGGCTTAGGTCAACTCTCCTATTATCTATAGGAATACTAAGCTAAGGAATAATTGATTCAGATTCAGCTTATATTAAAAAAATCTTCCTTTACAACCTTCGCCAAAAGGAGACGCAGATGCCGCTTATTAATCAGCTTGGGAATAATGCGGAGCCCATTGGGCAAATTAATAAGCGGCAGACTGTAAAATCAAGGGTTCTTAGTTTGCCTGAGTGCTGTGTAGCCCCATCAATTCAACTTCCACTGATCGACTAATTGAGTAAACAGCATCAAAAGTTGTCCTGTCGAGCCGGCCTTCGTCAGCACGCCGTTTGCGCCCAGGTCGAGAGCCTTTACCTGTTCATCCCTACGAGTTGATGTTGTTAAGACGACGACAGGTAACGTTTTATAATCCGGATTGGCTCGCAGTTGGCGCAACGCCTGAAACCCGTCCATACGTGGCATATTCAAATCCAGCAGAATGAGGCTGGGTAAGGTTTCGCTTTCAATCAAAGCAGGTAATAAATCTTCTCCGTCGTTTAAGAGCCGAACATTAACGGGTGGTGATAAGCTATTGAACGTAAGTTCAAAAAGATACTGATCGTCTGGATCGTCATCTACAATCCAGACAACAGGTGAAGATAAAGGCATACATTATACAGAAACGAATGAGCAAAGCTTTATAGCAAAGTTTTCGGAGGTATGGATTTCGCTGCGAGAGCTAGTATATGGGTCCTTATACAGTTGTAGTTCCATATTGGCCCGAAATATAGCCCACTTAAGTTAACAAAAGAATAGGTTGCCTACAGAAAAACGGGCAAAAGTGACACTTCATCGAATTGCCTGCCGCCGTGTGAGCATTGGGAATCAATTTTATGGTATCAAAACGCCGAGCTTATAAAGCCGCGAAACAAACCCATAAACTCCATAATACCATGAAGGCTCAACTTAACGATGAAGAATTAATCCGTCAGCATCTGAAAACGAACCCGACCATCTGTTTCGAAGCACTTTATAATCGCTATGTCGGCAAGGTTTATAAACGATGCCTTTCTCTGACAAAAGACGTCGAAAAAGCGGAAGACTTTACGCATGATATTTTTATCCGCGCCTTTGCCCGGCTGGATCGCTTTCAGGAACGGTCGACTTTTTCGACCTGGCTGTATTCGATTTCCTTCAACTACTGTATGGATCAGATCAAGGTGTCGAACCGGTTGACGATGACGACACTGGAAGATAACGTAGTCAATTACTACACTGATTCATATGAGCATGAAGAAGAACGCATCCATTACCTGGCCAGGGCAATGGAAAATATGACTCCGCAGGAAGCGGCCCTGTTGCATATGAAATACCAGCAGGGGCTTGATATTCAGCAGATTGCCAACAAGTTTAATCTGAAAGAAAGTGCTGTTAAAATGCGCCTGAAACGGTCGCGCGATAAAGTCCGTCAGTTTTATATAGCTGCTGCTAATTAACGAAGCTTACTAATCCATATGGGCTTATCTGCCAGCGCTTTACGCTCTGTTTTAAGCCGAAAAAGCCTATGATTCGATACATAACGTCGGAGGGAGTGTATTACTATTCCCTGAAAGACATTATCAACTGGCTCTCGGAGCAATCCATCCTGACGAAGGAACAAAGCCAATTATTTAGCTTTAGGTGCCGCGCTCACATAGTCCAGAAATTAGCGTATGCATATAAGGAATACTCCGTGTTTGGTCATCTGGAGCCAATCATTCTACCCGTTCATGATTACTTTGTCCATTGGGATGCCTGGCCTAACTTGCTGGCCCTGTTGCCCGGAGAAACAGGAAATCAGGCTACGGTTCATTACCTCAAACGGCAACTGCTGGATAGGCCTGACTCAGTTACCCAGGACCCAGGCGTTAAGTCTGATATCCAACTCGTTTGCCTGAACGACAAATTGCCATTGATCGACTTATAAACGCACAGAACGAACCTTTTTTGCCAGTAGGTGAGACCACGTATCAATGGAAAAGCCCCTAATGACTGCAAAGTCTTAGGGGCTTTCTTACTAGCAGTTCATTGAGTCAACAGAAAACTCACACGCCACGTCCTTGTATTAGACGCAGAATGATGGCAATAACGGCAATCACCAACAGGATATGAATCAGGCCACTGGAGGCAATGCCTGTGCCTAAAACACCTAAAAAGCCAAGAAGCCAAATAATGATCAGAATCACCGCAATGGTGTATAGTAAGTTGCCCATGATATTTGTTTAATTAGTGAATTTAGAAGTTCAACTCGTATGCTGCCAAAACGCTTATAAAACTGAGCGAATGGGATAGTAACGATAGCGTTGGTTAGGCATAATAGCTAACGAAAGAATTCTATATAATTCCAGTAGACTTTTGGGGCAGGCTTGATTGGCGTGCTTCGTGATTTGAAAATACCAGTCGGCATGGGGTCAGTAAAATGCAGCTCTATTCGTCGAACCGATGAGGACTCAGGCCAATTTTGTTTTCTGCCGGGTTGGATTTCGTTGATCGAATGGCGACGTTTGCCAGCGTTTCTTTTTCAATTTGTCCCCTCTGCAATGACTACCCTGGAACTTACACAACTCTTCCCGGCGGAAACTCAGATTCCAGCCGATTATCGGACCGAGCCCATTCATCAGCGCGAGTACCTGCTCAACGGCGAAATGCGCCAGTGGGATGGAGCCGTTGCCGATGTTTATTCTCCCATCTGCGTTCCTGATGCCGATGGGAAATTACAACGAAAACTGGTGGGTAGTTTTCCCGTTACAGGCCCCGCCGAAGCGATGCAAGCCTTGGACGCGGCCGTAGCGGCCTACGATAACGGGCGGGGCGAGTGGCCGCAAATGGCCGTCGCCGACCGTATTAAGTGCATGGATACCTTCGTTGGAAAGATGCTGGAACAGAAAAAGCTGGTCGTAAACCTGATTATGTGGGAGATAGGGAAAAACCTTGCCGATGCCACAAAAGAGTTCGACCGAACGGTAACCTACATTTACGATACCATTGATACCCTTAAGACACTGGATCGAAATTCGTCGAGGTTTCGAATTGAAGAAGGTATTATCGGGCAGATTCGCCGGTCGCCCCTGGGTGTTGTGCTGGCGATGGGGCCGTTTAATTACCCACTTAACGAAACCTACACGACGCTGATTCCGGCCATTCTGATGGGGAATACGATTCTGTTTAAAACACCAAAACATGGCTCTCTGCTGCATTATCCATTGCTGGAAGCATTTCGGACCAGTTTCCCAAAGGGTGTTGTCAACTCTCTTTACGGACGTGGTGCCAATGTAATTCCGCCGGTTATGCAATCAGGCAAAGTAAATGTGCTGACACTCATCGGCTCCAGTCGTGTGGCCGACGAGTTACAACGGCAGCACCCAAAACTCAACCGGCTGCGCTCGATCATGAGTCTCGATGCTAAAAATGCAGCCATTATCCTGCCGGATGCAGACCTCGATGTAGCCGTGAAGGAATGTTTGCTGGGCACGCTCTCGTTTAATGGGCAACGATGTACCGCCATCAAAATTATTTGGGCGCACCGATCCATTGCCGATGAGTTTCTGAAACGGTTTAGCCCCGAAGTCAGCAAGCTGAAACCCGGTATGCCCTGGGAAGCTGGCGTTCAGATTACACCCCTGCCGGAACCAACAAAGACACAATATCTGACCGACATCATTGCTGATGCCGAAGCGGGTGGTGCTGCTGTTGTTAATGAAAATGGCGGCACTACGGTGGCATCACTCTTTTATCCGGCGGTGGTATTTCCGGTTAAAGAAGGAATGAGACTGTACCGCGAAGAACAGTTCGGGCCGGTCATTCCGGTGGTTGTATACGATGATGTCGAAGAATTTATCGACTACCTGATTACCGACGATCATGGTATGCAGGCCAGTATTTTCGGTACGGATTCGGCCAAAATAGCCCAGCTCATTGACCCACTGGTAACTTTGGTTAGTCGCGTAAATATCAACGCACAATGCCAGCGCGGTCCTGATACGTTTCCGTTCACAGGGCGCAAGGACTCTGCCGAAGGTACACTCTCTGTCGAAGATGCGCTTCGCTCATTCTCGATTCGGTCGGCGGTGGCAACCAAAGATTCAGACGCCAATAAAGCCATTCTGAATGATATTGTGAGCCATCACAAGTCAACGTTCCTGAGCACAAACTTTATTTTTTAGTGTCTGGGCCAAGCACCTGCTTGGCCTTTGCCTTGCAGGATTCAACAGGCTAAGCGGGAGCTTGACCCGGACTACATGCTCACAGCAACAAAACTCACGAAAACCTACCGCGATGTTCAGGCGGTACGTCATGTTTCATTAACGCTGGAACCCGGTCGGATTATGGCCCTCGTAGGGGCTAGTGGTTCTGGCAAAAGCACCCTGTTGAATCTGTTGGCGGGTTTGGCCGATGCCGATTCGGGCGAGGTCAGGCTCAATGACGAGCGGGTGGCGGGGCCATCGGAAGTGTTGGTGGCGGGGCATGCCGATATTCGGCTGGTGCATCAGGAATACCAGCTCATGCCGAATGTGTCGGTGCGGGAGAAT
>CAXTJJ010000190.1:0-10069 GCA_964244155.1 uncultured Spirosoma sp. | reverse complement strand
CTATTACCTGCGAATTCGGTCCGGCAGGCTATTTGCCTACGTTACCGTTTACACAGCAACCCGTGGCCAGCCAATGGGAGGTAAACGTGTTTATGAAAGATTATTTAAAAAAACGCTGGCAGGTATAGGTTAAAATGCAGCTCAGTATGAAAGACAGCTACGAGGTATGATTTTTGTTGCGCATTATCAGTAAATTCGTAAAGCGTACTTTTTAAGTAATAGTTGATTAGTCGGCCGTAAATCTATTTTCATGCTTCGTATCCTCTACATAGTCTGTTTGTTGTTTTTGGCTATCGGATTTCGACCGGCGTGTGCCCAGTTGGCGCAGTCATTGCGCCTTGAAATTCCCTCCGACCCCAACGAAGCTGAAGCCTTCGACGTTACGCCCCTGGCCGAACGAGGCATCCTGATGACAATTCGTACCGGTAGTTTTATCGATAATACGCCTGTTAAGCTTAGTTTCAAGAAGTATGATATAAATTTTAAATTGCTTTGGCAGACCGAATTCAGGCAGGATGTTAAGTATAAGCAGGTGTCAACCTACGATACAGATCAGTACGTATATCACCTCTTTCGCGAATACGATACGAGGCAGTACCAGTTTATGCGTGTACATCTTGAGGATGGCGTTATTGAAACATTTGAGGGAAGTTTGATTGATCAATTGGAGGTCAAGCAGTTCAAAGTTATGGGCAGCCAGGCGTATGTGAGCGGTTACCACCACGGCCGACCAGTTGTTATGGCTTTTTCACTCTTCGACCGCACAGTAAAGGTACTGCCGGGTATGTATGTTAACCGCATGGAAATCAGCAGCCTGGAAGTGGATGAAGCCCGGCAGGAAGTCAATATACTGGTGCATTCGCTAAGACGCCATTGTAAATTTTCAATGCGGACGTACAATTATGACAGCAAACTCCTTCGAACACTGGATTTTGACGGCACGCAAAACAGCCTCATTTCGGGGAAATTATTGCCGATCAATCAACAGGAGTCGTTGCTGGTCGGCAATTACTCGACCGATTGTACACCTTATTCCCAGGGTATTTACGTTACGCGGATTCACCACGGCGATACTGGAAATGAATCCGTCAGCGATATTCAGTACATTGAATTTTCACAACTTCAGAACTTCTTCAACTACCTGAAGCCGCACCGCCAGCAGAAACTACTGGCGCGGGCGCAAAAGAAAAAGGAGGAGGGCAAAGATTATAAGTTCCGATACCGGCTGTTGGTTCACGACCTGAAACCCACCCCAAATGGCCTCACACTCGTGGCAGAAGTCTATTATCCGCAATATCGGGGCAGTGCCCTGGGTTATGGCGGTTATCTGCGTGGGACCGACCGTTATGAGGGTTTTCGGTATACCCACGCCTTTATTTGTGGATTCGACAAGCAGGGTAAACTTTTGTGGGACAACTGTTTTCCGATTAAAGAACTATTGAGCACCGATCTGACTGAAATGGTTCAGGTTTCGCTTCAGGGTGATCGGGCTGTTCTTGCTTACCCGAGCGATGGCGAAATCATGACGGAAGTTATTCAGGGAAGCAAAATTCTAAAGGAAACCGAGAAATTTAAGCTGAAAACCAATGCTGAGAATGAAAAAGTGACGTTCTCAGCGCAGGATAACCTCATGGCGTGGTATGGTCAGCATTTTCTTGCTTGTGGTTTCCAGAAAATAGCCCCCTCAAAAAGCACAGCGATTGCTTCTCAACGGGAAGTCTTCTACCTGAACAAACTAACCTATAGCGAAACAAACCCCAACGCTGAATCCACCAAAACTACGAGCCGAAAAAACGGCGGATCAGAGCGATAAGGAGATTTAGAATAATACTGACAACAATGCAGGTTACAATTGGGAAATAAAACCCACCCCCATCTTTACTCTCCACCCGAATATCGCCGGGTAAACGACCGAACCAACTAACTTTATCGCCAAAGAAATAAACAATAAGGCCAATCAACACAAGCAGTGTTCCAATAAAAATTATGGACTTGCCGAAGGTAGGTGTCATGGGTATGTATTAACTACGAATAAAACCATATATACTACTGAAACAAGCAAATTAGCCAGGTCGTTTCCCAAATAAATACAATAAATATTAGTCTTTGCTTGCATCTTTAATAACTTATACTTACTTTTGCACCAGATTTTACAAGCGACATCCGTTCGCGTCTCTGTTTCTCTCCTTTTTTACGTGTTGAGTTAGGTCTGACAGAGCATAATGTACGGATGTACAAGATGGGTTTCTGTGTAGATGTCCTGCCGTGAGCAGGAAACTAGCGCGTGGGCTAATCGTCAATCAGTCGTACCGGTAGATCCGGTCGTTGTCTTTAATTCCCCCTTGAAGAGGTTTGGGGTGGTGGTCCTGTTGGGTCGTTGGGCAGCTTGGTTCGTTGGGCAATTAATTCTCGCATTATCGCGCCATTCACTGGCACACACTCGTCTTCGCTTGGATGATTCATTTATTTAATCATTCCCAAGTTAATGAAAACGAAAACAAACAAATCAGCAGATCAGGATGCCCTTATGGACATCGAAAAAATAGCCCTGGAAATGGCCGCTAGTGCGGGCGCTCCAGCTGATGCTGCCATTAGTGAACCTAAGATGGCCAAGGTTCCTAAAAAGAAAGTTGCTAAACCAGCAACCGAATCATCTCCAGAAGCATCATTCGACGATACTGCCACAGAAATCATTGCCGAAGGCATTGCCGAGAAAGTGGTTATCGTAGCCGATGAGCCAATGGCAGGCGCTGAAGAAACTACAACTACGGCTGTAACTACGCCTGTCGCTGTAGAAGTAACAACGCCTAAAGTTGATCCAAATCAGATTTTATTCTCCAGCTTAGCCATTTCGGCTGAGCTATTACAGGCTGTTACGGATATGGGCTTTGTTAGCCCGTCGCCTATTCAGGCTGAAGCAATTCCGCCCATTCTGGCTGGTCGTGATGTTATCGGACAGGCGCAAACCGGCACCGGTAAAACGGCGGCCTTTGGTATACCGGCGCTTGACCTGATTGATGTTCAGGATCGTTCGGTGCAAACGCTTATCCTTTGCCCAACGCGTGAACTAGCCCTACAGGTAGCTGAAGAGATCAAGAAACTGGCTAAATATAAGCGGGGTGTTCGGATCGAAGCTATCTACGGTGGCGATTCTATTGAGCGTCAGATTCGGTCGCTCAAAAGCGGTGTGCATATCGTAATCGGTACACCCGGCCGTGTTATGGACCACATGGAACGTAACACGCTCAAACTCAACAACGTTAAGATGATGATTCTTGACGAGGCTGATGAGATGCTGGACATGGGCTTCCGTGAAGATATTGAGAGCATTCTGGAAGAAATGCCCGAAGAGCGGCAGACAATCCTGTTCTCGGCTACGATGTCGAAGCCGATCATGCAGATCACCCAGAAATTCCAGAAAGATCCTGTCCTGGTGAAAGTCGTCAAAAAAGAACTGACGAACGTTAACATCGAACAGGTCTATTTTGAAGTGAAAGCAAAGGCAAAAGTTGAAGTCATGTGTCGCCTGATTGACATGTATGACCTGAAACTGCTGCTGGTATTCTGTAACACGAAACGTAAGGTTGACGAAATTGTTGAAGACCTGCAAATCCGGGGCTACCAGGCCGAAGGGCTGCACGGCGATCTGCGCCAGGCGCAACGGAATAACGTTATGAGCAAGTTCCGCGCCGGAACGACCAGCATTCTGGTTGCTACCGACGTAGCCGCTCGCGGTATTGACGTTGACGATGTGGATGCGGTTATCAACTTCGACATTCCCCTCGACGAAGAGTATTACGTACACCGCATTGGCCGGACGGGCCGCGCGGGTAAATCAGGCCGGGCGTTCTCGTTCGTTGGTCGTGATGAAAAATATCGTTTCCGCGAAATCCAGACCTACACGAAAGTGAAGGTTGAAAAAGGTGTAATTCCATCCTTTGAAGATATCGTTGGCGTTCGTAAGGCTCGTTTCATCGAGCAATTGCAGCAAACGATTCAGGAAAGTAAAGACCTGAACCTGTACGACGATTTACTGACGCAACTCAATCATGCCGGTTTCTCGACCGAACAGATTGTAGCGGCTCTGGTGAAACGCAGCATGGGTCTTGAAAAGAACGAATTTGCCGATCAAAACCTCAACCTGGAAGATGATCGCCGGAATGGCCGCGACAAATACGCGGACCGTGGCCGGGGTGACGGCGCCGGACGTTTTGACGATCGTCGGGGCGGCCGTAGCGAAGGACCGTCGCGCTTTGGGGATCGGGATGGCGGATCGCGTTTTGGGGATCGCCGGAATGATGGAGCATCCCGCTTTGGTAGCGACCAGCGGAATGATGGTCCAGGCTTTGGCCGTGACCGCGCTGCCTCATCCGACCGTCCTCGTTATAATGATCGTGCGGAAGGAGCCGAGCGGAAGCCTTATTTCGACCGCGATGATCAACGCGCTCCCCGCGAGCGTGATGCCAACATGACTCGCCTGATGGTGAGTATCGGCCGGAAAGATTTTGTTCGTCCGGGCGACATCGTTGGCGCTATTGCCGGCGAAACCAATATTCCGGGCAGCAGCATCGGCAGCATCGATATCTTCGACAAATTCACCTATGTAGACGTTCCGAAGGATGTAGCCAACCGCGTTGTCGACGCCATGGAAGGCAACACCATCAAAGGGCGCCGGGTCAATATTGAAGTAGCCCGATAATAGTCGGTAAGTCAGTACGTTAAAAAAGTCAGTAAGTGCTGACGCGAAAGCAACACTCGCGCGTCAGCACTTACTGACTTTTTTAACGTACTGACTTACCGACTATTACTCATAATAATACCCAAAAATAATCCCCATTTCGTCTTCGCTGGTCAGGCCAAAGCTGACGGCCTTGCTGGTCGTGTTATTGTAGGTGATTTCAGACATAAGCCCTTCGCCTTTCTGAAGGTCGATGGGCGTTTTGAAGGTGATGATGTCGGGGTGTTCCCAATCGGTGGATGTATAAACGACTTCGCCATTGCGCTCGCCACCAACAATTTTGATTACGAACTTCTCACCCAGTTTATGCATATGCGACGTGAGGGTCAATACCTTACGTGGTTTGCTGAATGTAAACGACTTCGTTAACGTCACACGCGTATTGGCAGGAAGATTCAGGTTCGTATTGCTCAGGTCCAGCGTTTGAACCACATGTTGCACCGTCGATTTATCGACCGTATACAGATTGATCTGAGCTTCCCCTTTCATCACTGTGGTCGTTTTATTGACAAAATGTGAATTCAGATCAAGAGAAGCACCCGCCGGAATCAGCAGAGCCGCCCCAGCCGGAAAAACATAGTCTTGATATTGTGCCTGCGACCCCGCCAGATACACATGATTAGACATCGTAATGGCCGTCAGTATGTTCAGCGAATTATCGGGATTGCGTAAGTCACGTATATCGTTCAGGTTAGGCAATGAGGCTTTATTTCGGAAATCGTAGGCTACGAAATGGTGGCTTCCAGTCCGCATTTTGGTTTCATATCGGTTCACATAAACATCCTGCGTATTACCAACCAGTCGACGGGTAAACAATTCACGTTCAAAATTCGGCTGAATATCAAACGCGGGAACCGCCATCTGGAAACCAGTCCCCGTTGCTGGCACGACCAGTGGTTGATACGCTTCTACCGTAATGGTTTTATCATCCAATAGAGTAGCATCGGCAATCGTGCCTGTTTTGGGCGCACCGGCATCAATCCACCGCCGAACATATTCGACTTGACCATCAGAGAGTGGCAATCCACCTAACGGCATCGGATTTCCATACTGTTTACCACTATGGTGACTGGCTGTCGTCGTGAGTTTGTGATAGAGTAGACTTTCCAGCGAAGCAAACGCTTTCACTCGCTTCAGCCCGTCTGCTTTGGCATCACTATTTTTTGGATCTGCCCCTACCAGATTCTGATACGCTACACCTTCGGCCAGTATGAGCCCATGCTGAGAAAAAGTACCGTCACTTGCCGACAGATGGCAACCCGATGTCGCACAGGTCGGTGTAAGTATTTTTTGCTGAATGAGATCGAAGGAAGACTGTGCAGCCGGTGTAGCCGAATCTGGATTATCTTTTGTACAGGAGACCATATTCAGCACCAGGGCCGATATACCAACGGTTAAGCTTAATCGGCTATAAGTCAAGAAGTTCATAGGTAATTTACGGTCCAGAAAGCCTTTGAAAGGTAACGTAATTTACCGTTTATTCTGTTAAAAACGCAAGATAAAGTCCTGCTTTGGCTGCTCTCTGCGGAAGAAAACAAGGCCCACCCAGAATAAATCTACCGTTAGGGTAACAGCGGCATGATGCTTAATATAGGCCCACGCCTGCTCCATCTCATCCGACCAGTGAATATCGTCGAAGACAAATACTGTATCATTATGAATGTTAGTCAGGCAGGTCTCAAAATAGCGGACAGTTGGTTCGTAACGATGATTAGCGTCGAAAAAGACGAAGTCAAGTGATGTAAGGGCGGCAATTTCCGGAGCCAGCGTTGCATCTAAATTACCCACTACGACTTTTGTATTCTGAATACCCAGGCGTTCAAAATTCTGACGGGCTACGGCTGCTGTTTCAGAACAACCTTCAAAGGTGAGTACATGCCCCTTACAAGCCTTTGTAGCTTCGGCCAGGTAGGCTGTTGTCATGCCTAGCGAAGTGCCTAGGTCAACCACGTTTTTTGCCTCAAACCGCCTGATAAGCCGAAATAACAAACGTCCGAAGCGAGCTGGTTTTTGTGAGTTCCGGGCAATATCGCCAATTGTACGCTGCCGGGATGCGTTCACTTTAGATCCGGCCCCATAGTCAGCGATGGTGATATATTGACGACTTCGGCGAAGTTGTTTCCGCATCTCCCGTATAGGAGCAAACAGTGCTTCAGAGCCGGTTCTGGCTCGAATAACCTGTGTGTATAACGAAAAAAGAAATGGAGAATGAAGCGCGTGTTCGTCGCGGGCGCGACTCAGGTAACGAAGGTAAGCCAGTAACAAAAATCAGTTCAGTTTATACGGCACAACCATCGTAAATTCGGGAATGCTTACCCGCAGTTGTTTGCCATCAATAATGCGTTCAACAAGGTACGTTCCGGCCATTTTTCCAATGCTCGAACGCAGGTTACAGCCCGATACGTATTCGTGAACTTCGCCCGGTTCCAAAACGGGCTGTAAGCCAACCACACCTTCCCCTTCAACTTCGCGGACAGTACCGTTGGAGTCAAAAATCAACCAATGGCGCCGGAGCAACTGAATAGTATAGTCGCTGGCGTTTTCGATGGTAATCCGGTAAGTAAACACGTAATGCGCCTGGAGTGGACTGGAGTAATCAGCCTGATACTCTGTCTTCACGCTAACTTTTACGCCTTCTGTGACTGACGAAACCATAAATTAGTGTCGTTTTGCAACCTTAGAACGAAAATTAAGTTGATTAGTTTTGTTACGCAAGAACCGTTCCCAAAATATTTTTAGCGGGGGGTTTCCGGCGTTTGTAGGCCTATAATGCTGAATCACCTTTATCAGTTCCTTTCATGAACGTATCTATTGCCGAATCCTGGCGAAATAAACTACAACCCGAATTTGACAAACCTTATTTCGGAGAACTGGCGGAGTTTTTACGACACGAATACAGCACCCAACGCGTATTTCCGCCCGGTGGCCTGATATTTAATGCGTTCAATAAATGTAGTTTCGATGATGCACGGGTTGTTATTTTGGGCCAGGACCCCTATCATGGTGAAGGTCAGGCCAATGGCCTGGCTTTTTCCGTAGCCGACGGAATCCCGAAGCCACCTTCCCTGATTAACATTTTTAAAGAAATCCAGGATGACTTAGGCAAACCTGTTCCTAAATCGGGCAACCTGGAGCGCTGGGCCAGCCAGGGTGTCATGCTCCTCAACGCTACCCTTACGGTTCGTGCCGGGCAAGCGGGTTCACACCAGGGGAAGGGCTGGGAAACGTTTACAGATGCCGTTATTAAGCTGATCTCAGCGGAAAAGCAACACGTTGTTTTTATGCTTTGGGGTGCCTACGCACAAAAAAAAGGAGCCGTTATTGATGGTAAAAAGCATCTGATCCTGAAAGCAAAACACCCTTCGCCCATGGCGGCTAACTACGGTGGCTGGTTTGGCAATAAACACTTCAGCCAGGCAAATGCGTATCTGGAAAGTAAAGGATTGCCGCCTGTGGAGTGGTAAAAAGAAGGGAGGAAGCAGGAAAGGAACGAGAGGGAGAATGGAACATCAATGTGTGCTCCTTTTCCCCCTTTCTTCCCTTTCCTGCTTCCTCCCTTCTTTTTAATCTATCGTCCTGAACAACCGGTTCCAGCGGATTTTATTCCAGATATTAGCCGGGTTTGGATCGAGCGACATCCAGACGAATACGGCTTTTCCCACAATATGGTCATCGGGAACAAAGCCCCAGAAACGTGAGTCGAGTGAGTTGTCGCGGTTGTCGCCCATCATAAAATAGTAATCCTGTTTGAAGGTATATGACTTAATGGGTTGACCACCTATTTTAATGGCTTCGGGCGCAACTTCCACTTTTTCATTCCCTTCATACAACTCAATGACCGGGCCATAAAGGGCAATGGTTTGAGCATTGATCGGGATCGTTGCTCCTTTCTTCGGAATCGTAATAGGGCCAAAGTTATCATGATTCCACTTGAACGTTGGTGTACCGTAAATCATCGACCCCATATCACCCGGCTTTTCGGTCATTGGTTCGATGCCTTTCACAAAATCGAACCCTTTAAATTTAGCAATTACGTCTTCCGTTGTGTTGATGCTATAGCCGACCATTGTCGAGGTTTTTGTCGAGTCGTTATATTGCTCCAGCGGCTTCCAGTTCTCGGTTGGCTGACTGGGATCGCGATAATCGTTGACAATATCGTATTTGCGAAAGAACGTTGCATCCAATACTTCGGTAGTCTTTATGAAGTACTTCTGCTCGGCTCGGGGTGGCGTCGGGAACGGCTTTCCATTTATGAATACCTCACGCTGGCGAACCTCCAGCACGTCGCCGGGAATACCAATACACCGCTTGATGTAGTTTGTTTTCAGGTCAACCGGATAGTCAATGTTGTCGTTCAAGTACTTAGGCGGCACGTTGAACACGACCACATCGCCGTTTTTAACGTGTGTGAAACCTGGCAGCCGGTACGATGGCAGTTGAATGGCGGTACTATAGGATGGGATATCCGTTCCCCAGATTTTCTGGTGCGTCAAAGGCACCTGCAGCGGAGTCCGGGGCGTACGGGTGCCATAATGCAACTTGCTTACGAACAGGAAATCGCCTACCATCAGGCTGTTCTCCATCGAAGGCGTTGGGATCGTAAACGCTTCCATAAACAACCAGCGAATGAGCGTGGCCGCCACAACGGCGAACAAAACGGAATCGAACCATTCCCGAATGGGCGACTTTCTGGCTTTAGCCGGTCTTGTTTCGGCCTTCGTTTGAGTTACTGACATGTATACTACTGATAAATTATAACAGTCCGCTTACGCGGTAATGAATTAAGAACAGGTTATCGGGATACGATGATTAAATACGAAATTACGAAGATGAACTGGTTTTATTCAACCGTTCATCATTCATCATTTATAATTCCCTAATAGATCATCCATTCCAAAGATTCCCTCACGACCCACGAGCCACTCAGCAGCTACAACCGCTCCTACAGCAAACCCCTGGCGGCTGTGGGCTGTGTGTGTAATTCCAATCTGGTCAACGTCAGAATCATACCGGACAGTATGAGTACCCGGTACGGTCCCTTCCCGTAACGACTCGATTTTGATAGCATCCTCACCGACTTGTGCTGGTTTCTGACCTGCTTCATTGCTTACCCAGCGACGCTTGGCAGGCAAGTGCTCCATAACACCTTCAGCCAGCGTAATGGCCGTACCACTGGGAGCATCTTTCTTTTCAGTATGGTGAATTTCGGTCATAGAGACATGGTATGAGGGATAGTTGTGCATAAACTGCGCCAACACCTTATTCAGCCGAAAAAACAAATTGACACCAATGCTATAGTTTGATGCATAAAAAAACGCTCCTTTCCTGCGT
>CAXTJJ010000189.1:0-10137 GCA_964244155.1 uncultured Spirosoma sp. | reverse complement strand
AATTCAAAAAAATCGTCCAGAACACTGATTTTTTTGTTTTGTTAACACTCTATCCAGATGTCAGCGATCAACTTTTCTATATCTGTTCGGGGAGCCATGTAACTAACCCGACTTTCTGCCCCATTGCGGGTTGGCTCCGGCAATGCTTTTCTATCTATTTTACCATTGGGCGTGAGTGGTAAACTGGATAGTGCAACAAATTCATTGGGAATCATGTAATCTGGCAGCTTCGTTCGGATCTGTTGCTGCCATTCATGAATCTGGGAAACAGCCAGTATCGGTTTATCAGGCGGAGTGATATCAGTCTGTCGATTGGTCGCTGCTGTAGACGTATCGGAGTTTGTTACTACATAAGCCACAAGCCGCTGGTCGCCGGGCCGATCTTCGCGCGCTATGACAACCGATTCCTTAATTTCGCTAATGGTTGAAAGCACACTTTCAATCTCTCCAAGTTCAATTCGGTGGCCTCTGATTTTCACCTGTTGATCGACGCGTCCCAGGCACTGGATTTCGCCGTTTTCCAGAAACTTGCCTAAGTCTCCGGTACGGTACATTCGGCTCTGGTTTGTTTTATCAAAAGGGTTGTTTACGAAGCGTTCACTAGTCAATTCTTGCCTGTTCAGATAACCCCTGGCTACTCCATCTCCGGCAATGTACAGTTCGCCAACGATCCCTTCAGGGGTTGGCTTCAAAAATTCATCGAGAATGTACAATTGGGTGTTATTGATGGGTCCTCCAATTGTTATCGGCTCGTTACTACTGATTTTCTTGACGGTTGACCAAATAGTTGTTTCTGTTGGCCCGTATACATTCCACAACTCACTGCATTTGGAGATAAGCTTTTCTGCCAGATCCTTAGGTAATGCTTCTCCTCCACATAATACTCTCAGGGGTAGCGGTTTTTCCCAGCCTGAATCAAGCATCATTCGCCAGGTTGAGGGAGTGGCTTGCATGAAGCTTACGTTTCTTGATTTGACCAGGTCAAGTATAGCGCGTCCATCCTGCGCAGTTGCCGCATCGGCCAGTACGATAGTGGCACCCGCCAATAAAGGCAGATATAACTCCAGGCCAGCTATGTCAAATGAGATCGTCGTTACAGCCAGCAGAACGTCGTTTTCAGTAATGCCTGGTACATCCAGCATGCTCCACAGGAAATTCACCAGGTTATGGTGTTCGATCAGCACACCTTTAGGCTTACCGGTTGACCCTGATGTGTACAATACATAAGCCAGATCATTAGCCGAAACGGAAACGCCAGGGCTCTTGGTATCATAAGATTTTGATTCGGTCAGGGCGTCTTCAATCAGAATTTCAGTAGCCTGGCTGTTTAGATGACCAGAATACTTTTTCGAGGTAACAAGCATTCTGGCCGACGAATCTGTCAGCATAAACGTTAGCCGATCATGCGGATACTCCGGATCAAGAGGTAGATAAGCGGCTCCGGCTTTCAGAATAGCCAGAAGCGTAATGAGCATTTCCGGCGAACGATCTAAAGCAATACCTACCACATCGCCTACCTGGATTCCTTTCTGAATCAGGTAGTTTGCCAGTTGGTCCGCTGTATCGTTTACTACCTGATAGCTTATCTCCTGCTTCTCAAAAATTACGGCTGTTTTGGCAGGGTATTGAGCGGCCGTTTGAGCAATCAACTGATGTAGGGGGGTAAGGCGGGGATATTCAACCTTTGTGTTATTCCATTGTGTTAGTTTTTCACTTAGGTTATGCTCAGACTCAAACTCAATATCACCAATTAAGATGGCTGGATTTGATACAACAGTTTTTAGAATATTCTCAAATTCGGCCATCATTCGATCGATGGTTTCCGCTTTAAATAAGTTTGTATTATACGACCATTCGACAGTTAGCTTCTTCTCGAACTCACTGATATTGAAGAACCACTCAAAGTTTTCATATTGCTTAGGATGGGTGATTAACTGATGCGTGAGTCCAAAAAAGTTAACCCCATCGTTCATGCCCATGTCTACATTAAAAATGATGGGTACGAGTGGTAGTCTGGATACATCCCGGGGGATGTTCAATTTTCTCAGCAGGCTGCTGAACGTCAATCGCTGATGTTCGTAGGAATCAAAAACCGATTGTCTGCATACTTTCAGAAAATCAGTAAAACTACTGTTTGTCTGGAGGTGGCTTCTAAGGGGTAACAGGTTTACGCAGTGACCAACCAGGCGTTCATTACCCGTTACTGATTGGCCCGCTGTTGGTAAACCGACAACGATGTCTTCCTGTCCTGATAAACGATGAACCAATACTTCAAAAGCGGCTAGTAGTGTAGTTACAAAGCTACAGCCTGCTTTCAAACCCATTTTCTTTACTGCTGCTACCAAATCGTTATCCAGCGGATAATCCAGACGTTTGCTGTCAAACGTACGGAAGGCCGGGCGCGAAAAATCAGTTGGAAGATCGAGGGTAGGAACATTGTTCTTGTACTTGTCAACCCAGAATTTCTCGATCTGGTGATAATCATCACTGTTGAGAAATTGAAGTTGTTCTTTGGCGTATTGGGTAAAGGCAGGCGCATCGGGTAAATTAAGCGTTATTCCTTGTGCGTATGCCGAATAATAGGTACTTAAGTCTTGTAATATAATTCCCGTGGACCACCCATCGCTAACACTATGGTGTGTCGTTAAAACCAAGCGATGCTCCTGACCGGAAAGTTTAAATAGTCCGGCCTTGAACAAGGGGCCTTGCAGTAAATTAAATACATGTAAGGCATCTTTATTTATATAGTCTATAATAACGGATTCTTTCTCGGCGGTTGTTTTGTCCTGAAGGGTATGATAGACTATATCAATTACTAATTCTTTGGCGATAAAGAGATGTTCGCCGTTAGTACTAAACACCGAACGTAAGGCATCATGTCTATTTATTAACGCCTGTATGGCTTGTTCCATAGCAAGCCTGTTAAGTGCACCTTTAAATAGCAGCGAAATTGAAAGGTTGTAAGCTCGGGTGGCATTATCGCCACCTAATTGACAAGCGGTCCATACTTCCATCTGCGGCTCCGTAGATGGTGCGGTATGCAAAATTTCTGGGCCGGCAAAAGGATTAAAGTCAACAACTTCAGTATGCGGGATAGTAAAATGTTCACTCATATCATTTATGATAATTTATACTGTAAATATTTTCCCGGTTGCTCTGGGTCTAAAATAAACCAGGCCGGGTTACCATCTCTATCTCTGCCGAGCTTGGCGTCGGGAGTTGGAGGCTCACCAAAAGCGTATGTATCAGTAGTTTTTTTGGGTTCTGATTCTATTAGTAATTTAACAATAGAATGAGTCTTAAAAAACTTAGCCTCAATCATTTCCCGAATACTATCTAAAAAATAATTAATTACTAAATCTATTTCTTTATCGGTATGTGATTCAGTTATAAAGCAGGGGAAACCATCCCAGATATGAATACCTTTATCACGCATTAATGTAAACAAAAGCTCGCTATAGGGTATTTCTTCTTTAGGTTTGATTTTCCAAAGTGAACCGAACTGAGCCACAAATAAAGGAATCTCGTGTCGGTCAAATTCCGCATTCAGGGCGTCGGCAATTCGTTTGGCTTTTACTGTAAGATTTTCCTGTAAGCCCGGGCTTACAGACTTAAGGTATTGCAGGGATGCTTTGGATGCGGCCAAGGCTAACGGATGGCGAACAAAAGTGCCGGCGAAATAAGTTACACCTTTTTCGGGGAAAGAATTATCGCCATACCCCCATGAACCCCCATCAAGCGCGTCCATGAATTCTTTCTTGCCTGCAATGACACCAATAGGTAAACCGCCACCAACAACTTTACCATAAGTGGCCACATCCGCTTTGATCCCAAAGATCGCCTGGGCACCTCCAGGGTGCATTCTAAAGCCAGTGATTACTTCATCGAAAATCAGGGCTGTGCCCGAATCAGCTGTAATTTTCCGGACCTGCTTCAAAAATTCGACAGGTAAAAATTCTGGCCGTCGACTCTGTACAGGTTCTACCAGAATGGCCGCAAGCTCATGCGCTCTTTCTTGAATAATTTTCAGGCTTTCCTCTGTGCCGTAATCCAGAATCAACATGTTTTGTACGGATTCCGGCATAATGCCCGGTGCTGCCGGGAACGACTTTAATTTTTTTGTTCCCCGAACAATCACCTCATCAACAATGCCATGATAAGAACCCGAAAAAGCGACAATCAGCGACCGGCCGGTTACTGTTCGGGCAATGCGCATAGCCCCTAACACAGCCTCTGAGCCGGTGCTGCATAACGCTGCCCGGTCAAAGCCTGTAAAATCACAAATCAATCGACTTACTTCACCAGCCAGTTCATGTTGGGGGCCTACCTCAAAGCCATGGTCGATCTGATTGTGCAGTGCTTCTTTTATAAACTTGGGCTGATAGCCGAACATATTGGAGCCGAAGCCATTCAGCATATCGATGTATTCGTTACCATCAATATCCCACAAATAACTCCCTGCCGACTTGTTAATGACAATAGGATAAACGAGTTCTTTTGTAAGCGGCTTGAATCCTGAAACAACCCTGGGATCAGCCATATAAGAGCGATGCTCCTGGGTGTAAGCTTTGCTTCCTTTTGTTTTCAGGTTATACCGATAAATGAGTTTCTGTAGAAATTCATTTTGTTCAGGACCCAACTCCGTAACCTGACGTTCTATGCGGGCACTGGCTCCAAATGGTTTTTTAATTTCAATCTCTTCTTCGGGCGTCAAATCCGGCGATTTTACGGAAATTGACTGGCCATTCGTTGCGGCTTTGGCAGCAATTGATGGCATGGGCTGCTGAATGCCCTGCATCACGGCAACCTGTTTGGAGAGGATCTGCAATTGCTGAGCCATCAAATCCAGTACTGAAGAACTGCCAACCTGTTCGACTGCATTAGCTTGGGGCGCATACGAAACTGCAGAAGTTGGATAGACAGGTTGTGAGGTAACTTCTGGTTCATATTTACCAGCCGGTAAGTTCTTATCCAGGTAATCAACCAGATCGTTCAGGGTAGCGTATTCCTCGTTCAGTTGCCTGAATGTAATTGGCAGATTGAATTCTTTCTTTAACGTTATTGATACCTGAGTAAGTAGCAGCGAATCAAGGCCCATTTCCAAAAAGCTCACATCAGGTGTTACGCCTTTCATCTCAAGACCTGATGCGTCTTCCAGCATTTCTTTAACCTTACTGACCAGTATGTCTTTTCTCATAATGTTGGTGCGGGGGAAAGTTTCAATAGAATTCTTAACTTGTGGCGTTGATAACACAATAGGAGGTTGGGGATAAGCAACGGTCGGAACATGGTTGACAGGATCAACCCAATAACGTTTTCTGTCAAAAGCATAGGTTGGTAGCGTCAATTTAACGCGGTTCTGACCAGCGTAGAACTTTTCCCAGTTGGGTTCCAGACCATTGAGCCAGATTTGGCCTAATGTTTTTAGAATGGACTCATATTCAGTTTTGGCACTTTTGGCGTCTAAACTGGTCAATATGGTCGCTTGTCTGGTGCCTGCCTGCTGACGGGCAAAGGTTGACGTCACGCTACCGGGCCCTACTTCCAATATCAGTGGCTGACCTTGCTCAAAGATGGAGTCAAGCGCATCCGCCATGCGCACCGTCAAACGTAAATGCCTGGCCCAATAGCGTGGGTCAATGGCTTCGTCAGCGGTTAATAAAGAGCCTGTCACTGTCGATATAATGGGTTTCTGCGGCTGATGCAGGGAAACTGTCTCAACAACTTTTTGAAAATCCGAAATGACAGGGTCCATCATGACCGAATGGAACGCATGACTCGTTAATAAGACTCGGTTTGGAATTCCCTCCTGATCCAGAACGCTGGCAAACGCTGCAATATCTTCGTCATGCCCGGCAACCACACACAGCCGTTGACTATTTATGGCTGCCATAGATAAAGGTTCAGGCATTAGGGCACCAATCTTATCTGGCTCCAGCCTCACGGAAAGCATACTTCCACGCGGAAGTTCACTGACCAGCTGACCACGAATTGCAATCAGCTTTAAGGCGTCGGATAATGTAAATACGCCTGCCAGGTGAGCGGCTACAAATTCGCCTATGCTATGTCCGCAGAGTGCCGTTGGTTCAATTCCCCAACTCATCCACAGTTTAGCTAACGCATACTCGACAACGAAGAGGGCAGGCTGGGTAAAGCGTGTGTTTTTTAACCGCTCTTCGGCCACTCTATTACTCTCGTCGGGATAGATAATCTGGCGTATATCCAGGTCCATATGCATATGGAGCAGTTCAGCACATTCGTCAACAGCCTGCTTGTATACTGGCTCGTTTTCGTATAGCTCACGGCCCATATTCAGGTATTGTGAGCCTTGGCCGGGAAATAGGAATACAACGTCGCGGGGTGTTTCCTGTACCGTTTTTAGGTCTGATGAGGGAGTGTTTTCACTCAGCAAAACGTCAATTAACTCATCGGCTGTAGCGGCCAGAACAAACCGCCGTGTTTCAAAACTGGCCCTGGTTGTTTGTAACGTAAAGGCTACATCTGCCACATTCAATTGATCGTTCTGCTGAAGGTATTCGGCCAGACGATAACTGTAGGCTTTCTGGCTAGACGCTGATTTTGCTGACCACGTAATGAGTTGTGCAGGGCGTTGATTCGTTTGTTCAATTGCTGCTGGTACTTCGTTGGCAAACTCTTCTAACACAATATGTACGTTTGTGCCACCAACGCCAAAAGAACTAACCCCTGCTCTACGCAACTGCGTGTCTCCCCCCACTGTTAATGGCCAGTCGGCAAGCGTTGTATTCACAAAAAACGGACTATTGGCAAAATCAATAACAGGATTTGGCTGCGAAAAACCGATGGAAGCCGGTATCTGTTTGTGATACAAAGCCAGTGTGGTTTTAATGAATCCGGCTACACCCGCGGCTGCTGTAAGATGGCCCATATTACTCTTGATCGAGCCAATCGCACAGTATTGTTTGTTGGCCTGAGGGCCGAAGGCCATCTTCAATCCGTCAATTTCAATCGGGTCGCCAATGGGCGTTGCCGTTCCATGAGCTTCTACATAGCTTATCGTTGCGGGGTCGATTTGGGCATCTTCCAGGGCCATTATGATGGCTCCGGCCTGCCCTTCAGCACTGGGAGAGGTAAAGCTACCTTTGCCACCCCCGTCATTATTGACACCTGCCCCTTTGATAACGGCATAGATTGAATCGCCATCACGCTTAGCCATTTCCAGGCTTTTAAGTAATACAACCCCGGCACCATCGCTGAAAACAGTCCCCTGCGCATTGATATCGAATGAGCGACAGTGCCCGTCACGGCTGAATATAGCCCCTTCCTGATATAGGTGGCCACTATTTATAGGTGAAGTTACACTGGCACCACCAGCCAGCGCGATATCGCAACGTCCGTTGCGGATACTGTCAACAGCCTGCGCAATAGCCAATAGAGACGTTGAGCAAGCCGAATGAACACTTACTGCCGGTCCTTTTAAATTTAATTGGTAAGCTGTTCGGGAAGCTATATAATCCTTTTCATTGACAGATGCTACCTGCAAACTGCCGACCTGATCGATCAGGGATTGGTTGGAAAGTACGTTATGTGAGTAATAGGTGTTAGTTCCACTACCTGCATAAATACCAATCGTGCCCTCGTATCGCTGAGGTAAATAGCCAGTTTGCTCCAGTGCTTCCCAGGCAATCTCTAAAAAAATACGTTGTTGCGGATCTGTTAATTCGGCTAATTTGGGGTTTAACCCAAAGAAAGCCGCATCAAATTGATCAGCCTCATCAAGGATACCTCTGGCTTTCACATACGTTGGGTCGTTGCGGAGCGGACCCGGAATTGATGAGTCCAGTTCACTGTCTGCAAAAAAACGGGTTGTTTCTTTCCCTTGCTTCAATACTTCCCATAGCTCTTCGATAGTATTGGCGCCTGGAAAACGGCCGGCCATACCGATGACCGCTATATCATCTACCTTCAATCCCTTACTAACTCTCTGACTTTTCTTTGTCTGTGAAGCCTCTTCCTGGTGCAAGTATTGTACTATTCCTGCTACAGTTGGATATTGATAAAGTTTTGTAATAGGTACAGTATAATTAAGCTTGCGTTTGAGTACCGCAACTGTTCGCTGGGCTAATAGTGAAGTGCCACCCAATTCGAAGAAATTATCATTAAGGCCAATTCTGTCTAATTGTAACAACTCAAGCCAAACGCTTATAATATTCTTTTCGATTTCGGCGGTTGGTTTCTGGTACGATGTCGCTAGTTCTGGTCGTTTGTATTCTGGCTTTGGTAACAGTTTTCTATCAATCTTTCCACTGGCCGTTTTAGGTAAATCATCCATTAATAAAAAATAGGATGGAATCATGAAACTCGGCAGTTGAGATTCAAGTCCTTTTCGAATTTCATGAATACTAACGTCTGCCTTATTAGCCACCAGGTAAGCAACTAACATTTTTTCGCCGGGATTATCTTCCCGCGCAATAACGACCGCTTGTTGTACGCTCTGCTGTTGGGCTAACACTACTTCAATTTCGCCTAGCTCGACACGGTTGCCACGGATTTTAACCTGATGATCTCTACGTCCATGAAATTCCAAGCTACCATCCGCTAAGTAGCAGGCTAAATCGCCAGTGCGGTATAGTCGAATTTCTCCTTTTTGGGGATGTTGCCAACTAATAAATTTTTCAGCCGTTAACGCAGGCTGGTTTAAATAACCATTGGCAAGGCATTCTCCGCTTATACAAATTTCGCCAACTTCACCATTCGCTAATATGTGCAGGCTTTCATCCAGAATATACACATCAACATTACCAATCGGTTTGCCAATCGGTGGAATTTTTGGCCACTGTAAAGGATCGCCGGTTAATTTATTTTCAGTGACGCAAATACTCGTCTCGGTTGGACCGTATCCATTTGTGAAGGTACAACCGGGAAGAGCCGTAAAAAACTGAGTTAATTGAGGAGTAATTTTTAGTAACTCTCCACCAGTTGTAACATCAATTAAGCTAGTTGGATAAAAAGATTCTGTAATGGATGCTTCCGCTAAGTATTGTAAAGCAACGTAAGGAAGAAATAATCTATTTATATTGTTCTGAATTATATAGCTAAGTAAACGACTTGAATCCAGTCGATAGATGTCATCAATCAGGTGAAGGGTTCCACCAGTTACGAGGGGAACTGCAATTTCTTGAAAAGAAGCATCAAAGCTAAAATGACAAAATTGTAGAGTATTTAAACCGGGTTTAGCTTCAGAATGATTGATTTGCCATTGTAAAAAATTAAATATACCAGCATGACTTAAACTAACGCCTTTCGGTTTTCCGGTAGATCCCGATGTGTATAATATAATAACCGGGCTACGTGAACCTATAACAATCCCGGGGTTGGCTTTCGATTCTTTTTCAATAGTCTTCCAATCCCCATCAATGCATAATATATGCGCTATTTTTTCATTTGTTAGCAGTATTTGGCTGCACTGAGTGTTTGTAATAAGTAAACGGCTGCCTACATCCTCCAGTATATATTCAATTCTATCCTGGGGATAGCTCGGGTCAATAGGTACATAAGCCCCACCTGCTTTCATGATTGCCAGAAGGCCAATTATCATCTCCAACGAGCGATTGATACAAATAGGGACAAGCGTATTCTCTTTTACACCATACTTCCTGAGGTAATTAGCTAATTGATTTGATTTTTCGTCCAATTGTTGGTAAGTAATGTGTGCGTCTTCAAAAACCACCGCCACATTAGCTGGTGTATTTTGGACCTGATCTGAAAACAGGCCTATTATCGTTTTTATGTCGGAGTGAGACGCCAAATGCCGCCAGTCAGGTTTAGGTAGGGCATCCAGGTCAATTTTTCCACTCGTAGTTGTAGGAAATTGATCCATCCAGATAAAATAGGATGGGATAAGAGAGCCGGGAAGTTGCTGTTCAATGGCTTGGCGGAGTACTGGATTTTCTGTCTTCGTTTCACTGGCAATCAAGTAAGCGACTAAGATTTCTTCTCCACCTGTATTTTCTAATGCTATTACATGTGCCTGTTGTATGCCTGGCTGTTTTAATAAAGTATTCTCAAGGGCATTTAGGTCGTATATGTGCTCCATAAAACGTACGTTTACTATCCTTCGATTTATATTCGTATTGCTATATAATGAACTGCAAGGCA
>CAXTJJ010000188.1:0-10150 GCA_964244155.1 uncultured Spirosoma sp. | reverse complement strand
CCAGCAGCATGAAACTAGCCTTGATCAACAAGGCCCTCGTCGCTGCCCTGCTGATACAAGCAGGGCGGTTGTACTTCCATTCCGATCGCCAGCCCCTTTCAATCCAGGGATTAGGCAGAATGCCGTGTGCTAAGTCACTCAGCTTTCTCTCAATGGCGTTTATCCAGTTAGCTACTATCAGCGTCATCCAGTACGTAGCGGTCGCTTCAGTATACTGATAAGCATAGCGACGGACAGCTCCACTGAGGCCGGAAGGCCGTGATAGAGTACCAAAGACGAGGGTAACGCCCGGTCGCTCCACCAAATGCAGGACTCCGATGTCGAGGGGCTGCTGGGGAGCTTCTTCATAATTGAGCCGCTTGTAGTTCGCACCGTTCCAATGCTTCATAGGGTAGGTGGGATCATTTTCCGGATCGGCATCCACGCGTACCCACACTCAAGGTAGTTGGATCTAGTGGCCACCTTTTTTGCTTTCAAATCAGAAGGCTAATTAAAGCCTGCTACAGTCTGCGGTAAAAAATGAGAGAAACCAAAAGATCATTTACAATCTAATTGAATTATACTTAATACTCTTCCAAATAACCTGTCCAAACTATATTTTGGTACATCAGAATTACCTAATACTAAAATTTCCGTCCTCGTGTTAAAAGAGTAACCCCCTAACAAACCGTAGATTGGTTTATTAGGGGGTTTTCTTTGTAGCGGGAGCTGGACTCGAACCAGCGACCTTTGGGTTATGAGCCCAACGAGCTACCAACTGCTCCATCCCGCGGTGTTTGGTCTGCAAAAGTACGGAAACTTAAATGAATTACAAGTACCTTTGTAAAAAAAATTTCAATCTCTTACGAAACGTTTTCTTTCTAAAGAGAGTTGTTTCCGAAAGCCACTGGTAATCAGCCAGTGGGATCACCTAAGAATGAATACACAAAGTATTACCAATTTCCCAGCCGATCATAAGGCTGGCTTCGTCAGTATAGTTGGAAAGCCAAACGTAGGCAAATCCACTCTGATGAATCAACTCGTCGGCGAGCGGTTGTCGATCATCACCGCCAAGGCACAGACCACCCGCCACCGCATTATGGGCATCCTTAACGGAGTTCATGATGGCCAGGAATTCCAACTCGTTTATTCTGACACACCCGGCATTATTAAACCTTTGTACAAGCTCCATGAGTCCATGATGAGTTTTGTACGTGGTTCTATTGAAGATGCCGATGTGGTTCTGTTTGTGACTGACATTTTCGAGCAACACGACGAAAATGACGTAATTGAGCGACTCCAGAAATCGGAAGTGCCAGTTATCTTGATCATTAATAAGATTGATCAAGCGTCGCAGGATCAGGTGAACGAGAAAATAGATTACTGGCATGAACACTTCAATGCGCAGGAAATCATTCCGATCTCGGCACTAAATGCGTTCAATACGGAGCGTGTGTTTGAAGCGGTCATGAGCCGCTTGCCGCAGCACCCGCCCTATTTTCCGAAAGATGAACTAACCGATAAACCCGAACGGTTTTTCGCGTCGGAGATAATCCGGGAAAAAATTTTCCTGAACTACAAAAAGGAAGTGCCCTATAGTAGCGAGGTTGTGGTGACCGGATTTAATGAGAAAGACGATATCATCGTCATTCAGGCCGAAATTCTGGTTGAACGTGCCACACAACGGGCAATTTTGCTTGGCGAAGGCGGCAGAATGATTAAGAAAACGGGTATCATGGCCCGTGAAGAGCTTGAACGCTTCTTCGGCAAAAAAGTATATCTCGAACAATTCGTTAAAGTAGAACCCGATTGGCGGCAAAAAGAGCGTATGCTCAAGCGGCTGGGATATGACGAATAATTGTTAAAGGAGGAAGGAGAAAAGCAGGAAAGGAAGAAGGGTTTACAACTCCAGCCCTTTCCTCCCACTCCTCCCCTTCCTCCCTTTCCTCCTTCAAAAAAATGGCAAACATCGTTGCAATCGTTGGCCGCCCAAACGTGGGCAAGTCCACGCTGTTCAATCGCCTGACGGAACAGCGGCAGGCCATCATGGATAACCAAAGTGGTGTTACACGCGACCGGCATTATGGCACGGCCGGGTGGAACGACAAATATTTTACGGTCATTGATACCGGTGGTTACGTAGTCGGCTCTGAAGATGTATTTGAAGAATCGATTCGTGAACAAGTTGAAATGGCCATTCAAGAGTCAACTGTGCTGTTATTTGTGGTAGACACACAAACGGGCATCACGGGCCTGGATGAAGATTTCGCCGATGTGTTACGCCGGTCAAAAAAGCCCGTCTATGTGGTCGCGAATAAAGCTGAAACAGCCGAACGCGCCCATGCATCAGCGGAATTCTATGCATTAGGTTTAGGAGATCCTTATCCCATTTCGTCGCAGACCGGTACGGGTACGGGCGATTTGCTGGACGAGGTTGTCAAACACTTTCAAACCCAGGGCGTCGAAGATCCCGATGCGGGCATTCCGCGTATCGCAATTCTGGGTCGGCCCAATGTCGGAAAATCATCTTTTCTGAACGTTCTAACCGGGCAGGAGCGTAGTATCGTAACTGACATCGCAGGTACGACCCGCGACGCCATCAATACGCGCTATAAAGCTTATGGTAAAGACTTTATTCTGACCGATACAGCAGGCATTCGTCGTAAAGCAAGGGTCGATTCCAATATTGAATTCTACTCCGTACTGCGCTCCATCAAAGCGATGGAAGATTCAGATGTCTGTATTATTCTACTCGATGCTACTCGGGGACTAGAAGCTCAGGACCTGAATATTATTGGTCAGGCGGTGAAAGCCAAGAAAGGCGTTGTTATCATGGTCAATAAATGGGACGCCGTTGAGAAAGATCACCGTACGGCCGACGTGCTGCGCAAGGAGATGATTCAGCGGATGATGCCGATTGACTATGTGCCCATTATTTTCGCGTCGGTTCATGAAAAACAACGCATTTTCCTGGTTATGGAAAAGGCAATGGAGGTTTACGAAAACAAGACAAAAAAAATTGCTACCTCGAAATTAAACGAGATCATGCAGGCGGAAATTGAAAAATATCCGCCACCCAGCATGAAAGGCAAATTCGTAAAAATCAAGTATATGGTTCAAGTTCCGACTCCTTCGCCAACGTTTATATTTTTCTGTAATCTGCCGCAGTATGTTCCAGAGGCCTACGAGCGTTTCCTGGAAAACAGACTTCGCGACCATTTTGATTTTACGGGTGTGCCCATTACAGTCTTTTTCAGACAAAAATAAATCTTGTTTGGGTTGACTGAGAAGGGTCAGGAATAGGAAAGTAAACAGAAATGGATGCTTTACCCAATTCCTGGCCTTTTTATGTATACTTGGTTTTAGCTGATAGCCTATGCTCTTGCAACCTTCCCGCTCTCGATACTGGATTGGCGCTTTTCTGGTCTTTGTGGCAGCCTTCTGTTTTGCCACAAAAGGAATTTTAATAAAACTTGCTTATCAATATCCAATTGATGCGATTTCGCTGCTAACGTTACGGATGCTATTTGCACTGCCCTTTTACTTGGCTATTTTAGTGAGTATAGCTCGTAAGTCTCCGCAGGTGCAACTAAATCTGAAACAATGGGTAACCTTGTTTATGCTGGGCATAACGGGCTACTATTTTGCCAGCTTCTTCAACTTCCTGGGGCTGGTTTATATTACAGCCAGCCTAGAACGGATTCTGTTGTTCGTTTACCCAACGTTCGTCTTGCTCATGAACGCCATTGGTTTTGGTCGACGAGTGAGCCGTTTACAACTTGTGGCCCTGTTGCTTACCTACGCAGGCATTTTGCTTGCCTTCTGGGGAAACGTTGGTAACTCTGTTCAAAAAAATATTATGCTTGGCTCGTTTTGGGTTATCCTGAGCGGACTCGTGTATGCTGTTTATCTAGTAGGCAGCGATCAGGTAATTGCCAAAATCGGTTCACAGCGGTTTACCTGTTATGCGATGATAGCTGCAACAGTACCTACAGTATTGCATTGCGCTGTTCAGAACGGTTTGCATCTGAATGGCTACCCAATGTCTGTGTATGGGCTTGGGCTGAGTATGGGTATTTTTGTAACAGTTATTCCGACGCTTATGATTGCGGAAGGCATCAAGCGGGTAGGGTCAGGCAACGCAGCGATCATTGCCAGTGTCGGGCCTATTTTCACCATTATTCTTTCGACAACAGTTTTACATGAAACCATTAGTTACGCACAAATAATGGGCACTTTTCTGGTGTTGGCCGGTGTATTTTTGATTGGCTGGCGCGGAAACTGACAACTAAGTAATGTATTTCAATTTGAGTATAAACACCTACTTTTTTACTTTGCTTACTTACCATAAAGTAACCAAGCGGACACATAAACTTATTGTCATACCCTAATAGGATTCAAAAAACAACCATTAAATAAATTACTTCTCACTTTCAGGCTGTTAGTTACTATTATGCGCTACCTTTCATTTACTATACCTTTTCGATAAACGATATTATTATGGCCATGGACAAAGTAGTGGACGACGACAAGCGCATCGATAAAGCCGCGTATGTACTCAAAGCGGTAGCTCATCCTTTGCGCATCAGAATCATTCAAATGCTGAATGACAACAAAGAACTGAACGTGTCAGCGATTTATAAAAATCTGAATGCAGAACAATCGCTTATTTCGCACCACCTTATCAACATGCGCGATAAGGGAATACTTGACATCCGGCGGAGCGGTAAAAATATTTATTACTTTTTGGTTGATTCAGCCGTAGCCGAAGTCATTGATTGTATCTATAAAAGCAAAATTCTCAACTAAGCCGCGTACAATAGTTACACAAAACGTGTCCCCGAAAAATTCCTCATGAAGGATCTTTCGGGGACACGTTTTGTGTGATGCATTATTTATCCGAATAATTCAGCGGCCTTGTAAGGCGGAACGATGCCAAGGTGGATATAAGCCCGTTCGGTTGCTTCCCGGCCCCGTGAGGTACGTTTCAGGAAACCCTCCTGAATTAAGAAAGGCTCGTATACTTCCTCGATCGTTTCAGACTCTTCACCGCAGGCAGTAGCAATTGTCGAAAGTCCCACTGGTCCACCTTTGAACTTCTCGATGATGGTTGTCAAGATGCGAATGTCCATATCGTCCAAGCCATGCTGGTCGACCTCAAGCGCGCTAAGGGCTATCTCGGCAATTTCTACATTGATATAGCCATTTCCTTTAACCTGAGCAAAATCGCGGGTTCGGCGCAGCAGGTTATTGGCGATTCGCGGTGTTCCCCGACTACGCCGGGCGATTTCGTAGGCACCGGACTCATCAATGGGCGTTCCCAGAATAGCTGCCGACCGCTGTACAATACTCGTGAGCAGTTGGGCATCATAATATTCCAACCGGGCGCTAATGCCAAACCGTGCCCGTAACGGCGATGTGAGCATACCTGCACGGGTTGTAGCACCGATGAGCGTAAAAGGGTTAAGCTTAATCTGAACGGTTCGGGCATTGGGGCCAGAATCGAGCATAATATCAATTTTGTAATCCTCCATTGCCGAATACAGATACTCTTCCACAATTGGGTTGAGTCGATGGATTTCGTCAATAAAGAGAACGTCGTTAGGCTGGAGGTTGGTAAGCAAACCAGCCAGATCGCTAGGCTTATCGAGTACCGGCCCAGAAGTCATTTTGATACCCGCACTCAGTTCGTTCGCGATGATGTGCGAGAGTGTCGTTTTACCCAAGCCTGGAGGGCCGTGTAACAGCACATGGTCAAGTGCTTCGCCCCGTTGCATGGCGGCTCTAACAAACACTTCGAGGTTATCGAGTATTTTGGCCTGACCCGTAAAGTCTTCGAACGATAGCGGACGGAGAGCCCGTTCGATTTCTTTATCGGTACTGGTCATCCCGTCGCCTGAACCTTTCAAAAAGTCGTTTCGCATGGTTTTGATTCGTACAGACCCGCTTCCATTACGCCCGTAAAACAGGTGAATTCGGCCGAGTCGTTTACCTCAAATTTACAAAAAAAACAGGAGAATTACTACCGGATAAGTAGTACTGAACCCCGTTTTATAACCCGCTCACGCTCAGGGAAAAACTCACTTTTGAAGATGACAACATACGGATAAAGCATCGCCGGATAAATGGCCCCCCGATAGGTGCCATCCCATTTTTGCTCTGGGTTATTGCTGGCAAATATCACCTCGCCCCACCGATTGTAAACCCTGAATTCGTAATCGGTAATGTAAGCAGTAAACACCTGAAGCAAGTCGTTCATATTATCGCCGTTGGGCGTAAACGCTTCCGGTACATTGACCCTTGGTTCACACAGATTCAGAACACGGGCTAGCCCTACAGCCGTACAACCCTGTGGGTCAGTTACACGAATGGCATACTCGCCCGCCCGCTGAACCGTTATGGTTTTGGTCGTGTCGTTTCGATCTACCCATAAGTAACGCAAACCGGTAGCCCCACTTGCCGAAAGTTGCGTAGTGCCCTGATCACCTTCACAAAGAGAGGCCTGCTGTGTGTAGGAGAAGGCTGGTGGCGGTCGGTTATCAACCCGAATACTGGCCTGACCTACGCATCCTGATAAGGTGTTCCGTAATACCAGACTGTATGATCCTGTTTGTGTGACTGAAATAGTAGGGGTTGTAGCACCTGTACTCCACTGATACACATTGCCGGGAATATCGCCCGTTTGAGGTACTAGTGTCACAGCACTTCCCACGCATTTAAGGGTATCAGGTCCCAATCGGGCAAAGCCAGTACTGTCCAGGCCAACCTTTATGCTGTCCTCCAGCGCTTTACACCCATTTATATCAGTAACCTGTACACTATATAGCCCTGGTGCGGCCTGCCCGAATACGGCCGTTGTCGATACGACTTTACCCGTTCCGTCGAGCCATGAATAACTTGCGGCTGTCCCGCCAGAAACAGTTAGTGTGATAGTGCCACTATTGGGTATACTACACAGAGCTCCTTTTACATTAGGCGTAAGTTGTAGCTGATTCGCCGGCGACTTCAATGTGAAAGCTGAATCAGCCTTACAGGCATGCAATGTATCGGTCACACTGACTTTATAACCGCCCTCAACCAACCCCGTCAGTTGATTTGAACTATCTGTCCGCGCTACCCCATCTGAACCCGCCCAGGCATATGTATATGTCCCGGCAGGCGTAGTGGTGAGTACAATAGACCCATCTGCTGATGTACAGGCTTTAGGTCCTGTTAATGCTGCCCGCATCTGAATTTTGGGTAGCTCATCAACCTTAATAGTGTCAGAGTTTACACAGGATGTTCCGTTGACAGTTGCCTGTGCGGTTACAGAATATACGCCCGCTGTTGTTACAGAAATGGTTCCTGTATTACCCCCATTGCTCCATTGAAACTGTGTCCAGGTCTTCTGAGGTACAGTAATATTTACCGATGATCGATAACAAAACAGCGTATCAGGCCCCAGATCGAGAGAGGGAACAGGCTTTATCTGAACTTCGATGGTATCGCTCTTAAAACACTCGCCGTTAGCGGCTATACCCACGGCAATATAATATCCTGGCCTGTTTAATGTGAGCGTTCGTTGCCTGCTGACTACGGCTCCATTAACGACCCAGACGTATATCTTGGCCTGTACTTTTATGTCGAGAGTAATACCTTTTTTATTACAGATCGCCGTATCGGCACCTAGATTTATATCGGGCGGAAGTTCGACAATTGTTAATGTATCTTTAATGATGGTGTCTTTACAAATGCCCCCCGCGCTGGTTTTCGTTAGAATCCGCAAGCTGATGAAGTACTGACCGGGTGTCTTATAAGCGTGCGTGATAGGTTGCGTAGACGTGGTGGAAGTAGGACGGCTACCATCACCAAAATCGAGGGTATAAGCCTCTTTCAATTTAGGGCAGTTCGGACTTATCTGGAATACCGTTGGTGCATTTACACAGGTATCGCCATAGGTTATCCCCGGTCCGCTGGAGTTATCATTGAAATTAGCAACCAGGTTTGGCAATCCTAACTGGCTTGTCTGGCCACCCAACGATTGACCCGACGGATTGAATATTAAACTGTCGAGCAAACCACCATTTGGATTTTCAATGGTACCAAGGGAATTACTGCCTTCTACGGCTACGTAGATACGTCCATCTGGCCCGATTTGAAGAGAGCCGTATTGTCGTGTCGTACTACTGTCGACAACCGTTTTTGAGAGTGTCAACAGAGAGTCTCGCTGGTTGAGGTCATATTTCAGAATATACGAAGCTCCCCTCTGACTGCCATCAGCATTGGTATCGGCCAGCATGGTAACGTATAAGCTCTTCCCATCAGGCGAAAATTCAACCCCATAAGCCTTGGGTGGTGCCGGTCCTAGGTCAACCGTTCGATCAAATTTCAGGACGCCTGTCGAATCATTGAATGTATACAGATCCACTGAATTTTTGGGTGGCCCCGGAATGACAACAGCCATTGGCCGGTTGCCATTATTACCCCCCGTTGTATCAGCAGGACCAATTTTGATGTATCCTTCAGCGTTAGCCAGCGAGTCGATTACCTGACCACCTGTGTAGGTCACTGGATCTGTGTTTTCACTGCTGGTCAAATGACGAACTTCAAATTGATTCGTTCCGTATTTTCTCGTAATAACCCAGTAGGTGGAATCACGTGTATTGGCTACCGATGCGGATTGCTCCGTACTCTGCGTTGATAAGGGAATATTTTTCTCGACAATTGCACCTTTGCCCCCATTCTGACGCATATCGACTACGCTATACGTTAATGTTTTCTGCCCCCGAATCTCTGAGGTCGTATAAACATAATATAGATACTCACAGCCCCGGCAAGTTGGTTTAGGCACAATCAAAGCAGATTGGGTTGAGTGTTTACTTCCTTCCAGAGGTTTTTGGGTAGCCAGTGTGTCACCCGGAACGAGCGACTTCATCGGATCACCATTTTTATCATAAATCGTGATACCGTCGGAATAGAACAGCAGAATACCTTTGGTGTTGGCAATGGAAGATGACCCCTCAATGGTGCTCAGTTTGCCATCGGTAATAGGTTTTGGCGTACCCCCACCACTAAAGTCCAGGCCGGCATTCTGGCCAAAATACCACTTCACACCCTGCGATTCTTTCTTTTCACCACACACATCAACATTGATACGGTTTTGATAAGAGCAGCCAACAGAATTAATTACTTCTACTGAGTAACAACCTGAACTGTCAACCTGTATACTCTGTGTTGTATCTCCTTTAGGATACCATAAATACCGAAGCCCCGACTGAGGAGGAGCTCCTGCATAAGGGTCCAGGGTAATTACATCCCCTTTACAAATGGTTGTATCTGTCCGCCAGTTGGCAAACGACTGCGGCCGATTACCCACATAAACTGGTGGACTGGATACTGTTTGCGCTACTCCATTAACAGTTCGTGTTAGGGTAACCTTATACGTACCCGCCGTCTGATAAACGTGTTTGGCAACAGAATCCCGCTGTGTTGTCAGGGTTGTTCCATCACCAAAATCCCAAACTCGGGTTGTTACCCCCGTAAGCACACTATCTGTAAAAGTAGCGGAGTCGGCTTTACACTCTAGATCTGGTACACAGAACTTACCGCTGACTTTAAATCCTGTGCCTGTTGTCTGTGCCCAGGCCGTAACAGACCCAGCCAGCAGGAACAGCATGGCCAGGAATCCGATTAACCGAAAATGCTTCGTAAAAACTAACATGAAGAAACGTTGAATAAAGCCCACCCACTCAAATTCAGTCCTCAACATAACAACAACTTGGGCATTACGTTAGTATAAACGACGTTGTTCAATTAAAATTTTATCGTATTATACCCTCGAAAGCGCCTAAAATCCAACTAATTTTAGAGGTTATTATGCTCCTAAATACTTCGTTTGCGCTGCTAACGTTGCATCAATACTATTGGCCCAGTCTTTGCCCTGTTTGCTATCATGCTTAATAAATACATATTGACAATATTGACGCTGATCCTGGCTCGAACAGCATTCGCTCAGGACCCTCAGTTTACTCAATTTTATGCGGCTCCGCTCTATCTGAACCCCGCCTTCGCCGGATCGGCTCTGGCACCCCGCATTACGGCTAACTACCGAAATCAGTGGCCAGCTATCACCAATTATGTAACAACGATGGTGGCGGTGGATCATTTCATCGCGAAATATAATAGTGGCGTG
>CAXTJJ010000187.1:0-10222 GCA_964244155.1 uncultured Spirosoma sp. | reverse complement strand
TGTTCTGGAACAACTCTGGCTGGAATTTCGACGGCTGCCCAATGCTCGTTTATGCCGATGGCTGTTTGCACCGGGTGAAGGTTGGTTTCTGGATGTTTTTTTACAGGAACAGGCCGGATCCAATGCCATTTCCAATGATGTCTTCATAACCCTTCGAACACCGGTTCAACACTGGCAGACGTATTTTGACCAGACGCTGGATGAAGTATCCAGTCTGATCGAGCACGATGTAGCCCTTCTGGCCGAACGGGGTTTAATTATAGTTCAGCCCGTTGACCCAGGAAAAAAGGAAGCGGACTCCCTTGTCCGTTTTGTGGGGTATCTAAACCGTTTTGTAAAAGGACTTAGTGCGCATACCGATGGGGTGTTGGTGCTATGTATACTGCCGCAGTCGCCTGCGAGTCCGGCAGTACTGAATCAGGCGCTGTCGGCTCTGCTTGTGGGCAAGTTATCGCCCGATATTCGCTTAATTGTAGCCGATACAATTGGAGAGGAGCAACTGACAACGTTGGCGGGTCGATTCGGACAGGAGGTCTATTCACATACAATTGATCTCCAGCTTCAAAAAGTGATCCGACAGCTGGCCTCCTCCGGACCACCAACGGCACCCGATGTAAAGTTTCGGCAATGGCATGCGGAACTGTCAAACGCAATGACTCAGCGGAACCTGCGGGACGTAGAGTATTTTGCCAATAATTGCCTGCTGATTTGCCAGCAGGAACAGTGGTCTAGTCTGGAGGGAAGTGTTCATTTGTCGGTTGCCCATGCCTACGTAACCCATCGTCGGTACGAGGAAGCACTTGCCCGTTATAGCCGGGTTATTGACCAGATGGAAGGTTTATTTAATCAGGGCGACGAAGCAGCCGGTCGGATGAGCATTATGGCCTGGCTGGGTGCGGGTGGCGTGTACGAGTCATTACGCCAGCGTCAGCGCGCTATAGATTCCTATAACCTGGCCAGTGAGCGATCCGAAACGCTGAAAGAATGGTTACTGGCTATTGAATGTCATCGTCGATTGGGAATAACCCATGCCCAGGAAAGCCAGATGCGGTTGTCCGAAACACACTTTCGTCAGGTATTTACGTTAGCCGAACATCTTCCTCCAGACCAATATCAGGTCGCACGGCTGTCGGATATTGGCCAGCTTTATTGGCAGCAACAACAGACAGCCGAAAAAAGGCAGAAAGTAATGGAGTTGTTGGTCGAGCTACTCGGGCCTGAATGGCGTAAAACTTAACTACGTTGTTACTCAATATAAACCAGTTGCGGTGTCAGACTCTCTAATGTTGCTGTAACGTCAGATTCAAGAGTCTGACACCACGGCAGGCACCACGCCGTAGAATTTTATATATGCCAGAATCACCCTTATTTCGGTCAGGATTACGCCGATTACTTTACCCCACGGTTGTTCGCAGCTTGACCAGAAAAGATGAAAGCATTGGGCAACTCGACGAAAGCTGGAAACGGCTGGAGCTTCGGCCAGAGGATAGCCAGGCACTACCAGCCACGCGCCGGACACTGGCCGGGCGATTTGTTGATGTAGCAACCGGCGAAGTCCTGGTTGAGCAGGTTGACGTGGATATTCCGGGAGTAGTGCCTTTTCGGTGGGCTCGTCTCTGGCGATCCGACCACTTGACGGCCGGATCGGTGGGTAACGGCTGGCGCCACTCATATGACTATGTCTTACTGGAAGACCGACCCAGCCGTCAAGTGATTATTCGCCTGCCTGATAACCGGGGAGTCTTGTTCCCGGCTCTGGTAGAGGGGGAAACCTTCCTGAACCGATCTGAAAAACTCCGACTCAAACGTGATTCTGAGGGATATCAGCTACAGGGAACAGACGGTTTGCTATATCGTTTTACAATGCATCCGGGCAGCAGCATTTGTCGGCTGGCATCGGTCGGAGCAACCGGTACAGAGTATAGACTTCGGTTTAGTTATACCGATACGGGTCAGCTTCGACGTATAAGCGATGACTTTCAACGCGTTATAAACGTTGTAATAAATTCCAGGCAGCACATTAGCCGGTTAGAGATTACCCAGCCCTCCCAACCTCAGAAGCGGTTAACACTGGTGGATTACCAGTATGACGAGCTTTATGATCTGAAAGACGTGATTAGTCGTGGGCAACCTATACTGCAGTACCACTATCGTCAGCATCGACTGATTCGTTTGACGGATTCGTTTCGCCAGAGTGTTTATTTCTCTTACGAAAAAATGGGGAACCACTCCGTGTGCAGTGAGCTGACTATTGATAAAGGGAAGCCTTCGCTACAGTTTCGTTACTTGGTTGAAGAAGGGCGAACCCAGGTCATTGATGGAGCGGGTGGAGTCAGGCAATATGTACACGAAGGCGGTATCGTTCAGCGCTTCATCAGTGCAGGTGGACGGCAACGAGTCTGGTTTTTCAATGAGTATGGCGAACTGACAAGCGAGCAGGATGCACAGGGCAACACATCATTCTTTGCCTACGATGAGCAGGGGAATATGATCCAGGCTGCCTGGCAGGATGGGGGAACACTACAAATGCAGTATAACGATCAAGGCCAATTAATTACCTTGACAGATCGCGCTGATGGTATTTGGCAATGGACCTACGATGAAGAAGGTCGGCTCCTTTCCTGCATAGACCCTGTTGGTGCCGAATCAAATTTCACATATACCGAAGACGGTATGTTGAAGAAAAGTATAAAGTCTAATGGGCAGAAAAGTCTATGGGCCTATGATGCGTATTCAAATCAGAATTTACATACCGATGGAATCGGCAGGCAGACTGCCTGGGAATACGACTTTTTAGGACAACTGATTCGCGTTACTCATCCAGACGGAATTAGAACGGAAATAATCGAAAAAACGAACGAACATCCCGTTGCAGTCAGGCTTACGACCGAGTCGACGCTAACGCAGGACCATCCAACATACGATGCTGACGGGCTGCTCATTCGGCTTCGGCGCAGTAACCGGCTTAACTGGCAATTCATTCGGGATGTTGCCGGGCGCATCCGTGAATATACCCGACCGGATGGAACATCGACCCATTTCCACTACAACGCAGCCGGGCGCCTGACCGAGGTGCTTTTCAGCGATGGAAGTTGGTATCACTACTCTTACCGGTCGGACGGCTGGCTTATCGAGGCCGCGACACCAACCTCGGTCATTCAGTTCGAGCGCGACCCCCTGGGCCGGATCGTTGCTGAAACCGCGGGGTCAGTACAAGTGGTAACGGTATATGACAAAGCGGGTCGGCCGACAGTCTGGCAATCGTCGGCTCAGCCTGCCGTACACAACACCTATGATGATCGGGGATTTTTAAGTCAACAGGAGCATTCAGACTGGCAGTTGCAGTTTACTTATGACCGGCTGGGGCGTCTGGTCGAATGCCAAATGTCAGGTGGACTGCAAAGCCGATGGCAGTATGATACAGGCTCGTTGCCTGTCAATCAGAAGCTTTTCTGGGGAAGCAGTTTGCAGGCTTCCCGTTCTCAGACGTATAGCTGGGAACACCAGCGGCTTGCTCGAATAGAAGATAACCAATACGGAACGGTTACAATACGGTACGATGACTTCAATGACCCAACGGAAGTGATCTGCTCCGCTGGCTGGATCGATCGCTGGGTAGCCGAACGAACTCACTATCAGCAACGGCTTCTGAAACCAGCTCCGGAAACAATTGAGTCAGGCTGGCAGATGCTGACAGTTGGTACGGCTCGTTTTTATTACGATGCCGACGGTTACCTGCGCGAAAAACGGGTGTCTGGTCAGGTCTGGACATTTGAATGGCACGATTCCGGCGTTTTGCAGCAGGTTGTTCGACCCGATAACCGAGCCGTAACGTTCGCTTACGACGCTCTCGGTCGACGTCTTGAAAAAAAGATGGACGACTATCAGGTACGCTGGGCGTGGACTGGCCGCAGACTCCTTCATGAATGGCACCATCCGCCGGGGAGTGAACCCATTCAACTAACCTGGTATACGGCGGGTGGTGCTGAGCCAACACTGCTTCAGGTCGGCAAGCAGTGGTATAGTGTAGTTTGTAATGTTGCTGGCCAGCCCCTTTCGTTCCATAGTCTGCATGGCGAGCCAGTTTGGGAATGGCACTGGTGCCTGTTCGGCAAAAAGCACAAGCTGACCGGTCCACCCCATTGGCACACTTATGTGGGGAAGGGCCAATACGAAGATCAGGAAACCGGTCTGATTTATGCTAATTTCAGGTATTATGATGCCGCTACCGGCTTGCCCATCAGTCCAGAATATTCCAACCCCGCCGGGTGGGCGCGAGCGGAATGGGAGCCTCCTCTCGCACCAGAATCGTATCTTTCCGCTGCCCGATATATTCGAGCGTACTGAGTTTATTCCACAGTTTCGTAAAGACGCTCAGAAATTGCTCCACGGCCTGCATTGACATCCCAATTTGCTGATGGTTGTAATCATGCTCGAGCAAACGTAAAAGCAACTCCTCAAATTGCCCCGGTGTCACATCTGTCCACTCATAGAAATAATGCAGTAGCTCTTCTTTTTGCCGAGTTGGCAGGCAATATAATTCTGTGTAAATGATACTGGTCAAATTGGCAAAATAACCGACCAGATACACCGGCGGGTGCTGATGGTCCAGATTGCGGTATTCAAAAAAAACCGTTCCCAAATAGTCAAGGATTCGGTTGCAGAACGCCTGAACACGGCGAGCCAGATCCGACGGCTGAGGCTGGTCGTGTATCTTACGGATGATTTTGAACGAACTAACCTGAATTTCATTTAAACCCCAGCCAAAATTCTTGTAATATTGAATAAGGCGGGGATGGCTAGCTACAGATGCACAAGGTGGAATGTACTGGCTATCAACCACGTAATGTCCTTCGTGATAGGTAGCCTTACCAATAATAACGTGATGGTGCCCCAGGTCGTTGGCATTGACCTGTTCAGACGACACAACCATAAGTTGGTAGGAATATTCTGTATAGGGATGACGCAGCGGTGATTCTTCCGGATCGGGATTCCCGACAGGCACCTTCTTGAAAGGGTTTACGACCAGCACAATGTCATAATCCGGTCTGAGCTGATCGTCCAGATTTTGATTGATTTCAAACGAAGCGGTCAGTACAGTGAATTTCAGAACATCCGGATTGATCGCAATACGGCACCCGCCCTGCGTAATCGCGTTGCAACGGTATAAACGAACTTCAACGTGATTGCTGTTTTTTTCGAGCAAATCAAATTCGTGGGCTACCGATGTACCTTTGACGGGTGGCAACAGGCCGTAATTGTAACTGGTAAGAAATAGCGATACGGAATCACGTACCAGATCCTGAACGTGATGATCGGTCTCTACGAAATGCTGTTGCGACAGCTTCATGCCATCAATCCAGTTAATGGGAAGGTGGCTCTTGGGAAATAACATAGGCTGTTAGCTGATTTCTTCCACCCGTTTAGCAACAATCAGGTAGTTTTCACGAAGGTTATTCTGAGCAATTGTTTGCTCAAAATCAATATACGACCGTAACCGGAACAAAGAAGGTTTCAGACTATAAAATAACCATCCATATTCATGGGCGGCATCATCGAACGTCTGAATTGGGTCGTTTGGGAATTTGTGGTTGTAGTCATCAACAAATTTTTGAAACCAAGTGCCAAACGTAACGTCACCGGTTGTTCGTGCCTTTACTTTAATTGGGGGCTCCTTTCGGTTTGGATCTTTGTATACCTGAACTTCCAGCAGCATAAGCCGGTAATAATCAACCCCTTCCATAACGACCTCTTCAGCGTAGCGAGGGTAATACCATAGTTTATAGATTTCGTTCGGAACGTTTACCAGAGAATGAAAGGTATAAGCGAACACTACCGGCAACAGAAAAGGCAACAAACTGCTTGATGCCCATACATCATACTGAAGCAGACCATACCTAAGGCTGCTCAGGTAATTAAAGAGTGGTGAGAACAGGATAAGTCCAAAGCCAACAACGCTTGCCGTCATCAGCACAACAAACGTGGGTTTTGTGGCAAACGCAGGCCCCATATCGGCGATCATCCGGCTTAAAAAAAGAACGCCACATAACAAGCTGAATAGCTGCACAACAATGTAGTAGACAGGAACAAACTGCAAGCCATTCAGGCCAAACAGGCCGGCAAGGGCCAGAATCAGGCCGCTAATCAGTACAGTCAGGACCAGTCGCTTATTGCTCATAAGCTCAAGTTTGCGATTCAGCCATATCAGGGTAATAAACGATCCTAACGTGATCAGGAATACAATTATATAAGTTACCAAAAAAGGAGATATGGCATTCATAATGAGTAATCTTAAATGGTCCCCGGCTTAACCGCCAATCATCACGGTTGGAAGTCCCAGCACAATGGACCCTCCATGTGCCGTCAAATCGCCCATACGAGCGGCTGGTGCTCCGCCAATGAGCACTGTTGCCGAGCCCTTAACAATCGTGTCGGGTGGTCCTACGCAGACAAGCGAATCACCAACGCGGGCAGCAGGCAGGTTCCCAATCATCACGGTTGGGCAGCCGGGCCCAACAATAGGGCCACCCACATGCGGAATACCTGGCGGAGTCACTTGAGGACATGTATGCATATCGGTTAAACGTGCGGCAGGAGGCATAGCAGCAAGACGATCGAAGATTGAGTAAATATAGACTGAAATTGGGCCCTCTATACGCTTACCTGAATCTCAACTAAGCTATCATCCCCAATAAAGGTGTTGAAGTTCCTTTTTTACCATTGACCAGCGACGCCGGGAAATTATGATTTCTGTACCCGTAGCTAAGCGTAACATTGGTCCTCGATGTGTCAACTGAGTTTTCTGAACGAAATTTCGATTGATAACACAGTTCTGATGCACGCGAATAAAGTCATCAATTGGCAATTGGTTGGCATAATGCTTAATGGTGTAAGCCATTATTTGTTTGCTACCATCGTTCCAGTACAACCAGCTATAGCCCCGTACACCCTTTATCATGATTAAGTCACTTATTGATCTGCTTTGCCAGCCAATCCGGAGGTCATTGATGCGTACGGATAAAATAATGTCTGAAACAGATGTTTCTTCAGAGGTCGAAATAACAAAACTTTTGCTCATTGTTAATTTTAAATATAGAGTTACTCGTTAGGAGCATTAATGATAAACTGACTCACCTCCAACCTCAATGTAACCAAAATAAAAAAATATTCACATGAGCTTTATAATTATACATTTGTATAAAAGAAAGAAATAGTAATAAGATAATTACCTACCCTATCTTCTAATTACATCTAATTATTGTGATTGGCTTTGTGAAAATGTATTATAGAAGTTATTGAGAATGTGTGAAAAATAATCTGGTTTCCTCATTCGGTGTTGAGTTGTAAACTAGCTATTCATAGATGTACAATCTCACTGCTGCTAGTTAAATCAAAGCCGATACGAATTGCATCAATTTCAAATACAGATACATTAAGTTATTGTCATTCAAAACTACAGGTTTGACAGGCCCTGGATTATCAAATTTGTTACAGACTCTATAAAGTATGTTACTCACCTGCTAAAACGGCTTGAGATAGTTACCCTTATTGGCTTATGAGACTACTCTTTTTCCAAGCCCAAGAGTCGAAGGACAGTGACCTATACACCCTCCAAAAGCATTTGGCAAAAGAAGCCGAACGGGTATAGTTTATGTAATAAGCCGTTCTAGTAATCGCATAGCCTATCCTGGATAAGCCTGTGCCAGCTTTTCTTCGTCAAATCGAGAATTACAAAAGTTATTTTCCAGTACTGTCTGTAGTTCCAGCTGGAACGGACTGGTATGCATGGGGTCAGGCCAACCGTTGGTCGACTAACCATAGGATCAATTGGTGCGGCTGTCTCTTAAGGAGTTAAAGAGGTCTTAGTGAATTTTGGTGTCCGCACTTTCGATCGAGCGAATATGATATCGTCCTGAGTTTCACGGTTAAGTGACACGTTTCTGTTGCATCAATGCATGCTGAGTGTTAAATCTGACATAGAAATGCAGAAGTAGAATGGCCAGAGAAGCATCCAGCGAATAGACCCACCCGTTTTGCCAGTTAGCTACGCTGGTCGCTATTATTCCTGTTTGGCTGAACCCGGCGGCATCCTGAACTGCTCTTAAACCAAACAGTTGACGAGACTCACCTTTAAACAAGGGCTTACGAAAAGACTGAGTATCCACAAAGTCAATTAAGGTGAGGCTGTTAACCCATATAAATAGATTGATTAAAATGAATCTTCTCCAACTCCACATATTCATTTCGGTTGCCAAGGGCTGTTAAGCGATTGTCTTTTCACCTTTAATCTGTGCCAGAGGAACCAACAAGTACGCTCGGCATCCAAAGAGGACAAAACCCATTAACAAGAAAGTATATAGCTGCTCACTCGTTGAACCTGGCGAATTGCCGTTACTCAGCCCTTTTGATTACCGAATTTAACCGAAGAAATACCCGTGAATTAACATATGTATACCAATGACAATAGATGGGGTGTGAACGACAATTTGCGGTATGTGAGTGGAGGGTTTTTACTGTTCTGCTATTTCTGGGTAACAGTAGGCCAGGAGTTGAACGGGACAGCCATTAAAAATTGTCGATTCGTTTCCTGCTCGAATAAGACGTTCGATAGAATGTTTTTATAAACGGTTTAAAAGGCAACCCCAGCGCGAGGACTAACCTGATTTATTCAGTTAGCCCGCACGCTGTTTAATAAGGGCAGGGTTAGGTGCAGTAAACTTATTTGAACAGCAGTTGTGAAAATAGGAACAGATCATGCCGCCAAACTGGCCATGTGTGGCCTCCTGCGTATTCGCTATACTGGTACTTGACGCCCATTTCATCGAATTTTTTCATCATAACCTGGCAATTCTGCCAGGCGATGTCTTCCTTGCCACCCATCGAAATCCAGAACGGTTTCAGGGTGGCATTAATAGTGGCTGCATTGGTTTTCATGAAGGTATACTGCGGTTCAGATAGGGTGGGATTATTAGCGAACCAGCCCGAACTGAATACGCCCAGCGACGAGAACATGCCGTTGTTTTTGATGCCCGCATAGAGCGTTTGCAAACCACCCATCGACAGGCCCGCGAGTGCCCGATGGCTGGCGTCGGCTTCGACCCGGAAGCTGCTTTCTACCAATGGGATAGCCCCCAGCTTAAGTTCGTTTTCAAAAGCTTTCAACACATTTTCGTTAAAACCGGCCAGGCCACCGGCACTCACGTTGCCATCGAGCATGGCGATAATCATCGGCTTGGCTTTGTTTTCAGCAATCAGGTTGTCGAGAATAAGGTCTGTTTTCCCCTGTGTGGCCCAGCCGCGCTGATCTTCACCACCACCGTGCAACAGGTATAGCACCGGGTATTTTTCGGTCGATTTGTCGTAGCCGGGGGGCGTATAGACATACATTTCGCGCCAGCTATCGGTGGCCTTAGAGAGATAACGTTTGATACGAATGTCGCCATGGGGTACATCCTTCATAGCGTAGAAAGTGCCGTCTTTATCTGGTATTTCGATGCCACTGGCCATACGGCTCATACCATAAAAGGCTTCGCTGGCCGGGTCAACCAGGGCTACGCCGTCGATTAGCAGAGAATAATAATGAAAGCCCCGACTGATGGAATCGGTCGTTACAGTCCAGAAGCCGCTGGTGTCTTTTACCATGTCGTATTTCCTGCCCAGATCAACCTGCACTTTCTGTGCTTCGGGGGCTTTCACGCGGAAAATCACCCGGTTGTCGGGAAGAATCTGGGGGTATTTAGCATTACGAATGTTAGACGAAGCAGGAGTTCCCAACACGGTATACTTGGTCAGCGAGGCATTGTCGACTGGCTTAAACAGAAACTGTGAGAACATATACAAGCCATTTTTCCAGACCTTAAAGTCATGTCCGCCCGGCTCAACGTAGTAAATGTGCGGCACGTCGTGCTGATAAAGGTAATCGTGAGTACGCTTGCTGAATGAGATCAGCCCGTCGGCATCCCCGCACGAAATCCAAAGCAATTTCAGTTTCTTCCTGGCGTCTTCGGGCTTGGGCATCAGTTCTTCGGGCTTTTTGGTGTTGGGTGCCGACGAAAAGCCACCAACCCAGGCGAACTTGTCCAGATTGCCCAACCCGAAGTTCAGCGCTTGCCCACCCCCCATCGACAGGCCGGCAATGGCCCGGTGTTCGTGGTCGGTCAGGGTAGGATATTTCTTCTCGATGAAGGGAATGAGGTCATTGAGCAGGTCTTTTTCAAAAGTA
>CAXTJJ010000186.1:0-10286 GCA_964244155.1 uncultured Spirosoma sp. | reverse complement strand
GGTGCCCTGACGTTTGCCGATAACCTGGGTAAAGCCCGCCATATGATCGTTGATAAGGTTGGAACGGTGTTCGTGAAATTAGAAAAACTCAATGAGGGCAAAGGCATTGTTGAGCTGATTGATGCCAACGGCGATGGTCGCGCCGACGAAACAATTAAGTTCGGGAATAATACCGGGACGGGCATGAGTATCTATAACGATTACCTCTATGCCTCCTCGGACACGTCTGTTTATCGGTATAAACTGACCAACGGTAAGGTAATGGAAACCACGCCTATGGAACCGATCGTTACGGGCCTGACCCTACAACGTCAGCACGCCAGCAAATCGCTGGCTATCTCGCCCGATGGAAAACTGTTTGTCAATTTTGGCGCACCGTCCAATGCCTGTCAGGAGAAAGATCGGCAGAAGGGGTCGATGGGTATGGACCCTTGCCCAATTCTGGAGGAATATGGTGGTATCTGGCAGTTCGATGCCAATAAGTTAAACCAGCACAAGGCTGATGGGAAACGGTACGCGACGGGTATCCGCAATGCCGTTGCCCTCGACTGGAACACGGCTACCAATACACTCTACGCTCTTCAACACGGTCGGGATAACCTGAACAACTGGGGTGGCATTTTTACCGATGAATACAGTGCCGAATTTCCATCTGAAGAGATGTTGATGGTAAAAGAAGGGTCTGATTTTGGCTGGCCATACTGCTACAACAACCATGCTAAAAACCAGAAATTGCTGGCTCCCGAATATGGTGGCGATGGCACGAAAGTAGACCGTTGTGCTGGTAAAGAGAAACCGATTATGGCATTTCCGGGCCACTGGGCACCAAACGATCTTCTGTTCTATACTGGAACTCAATTTCCGGCCCGCTATAAAAACGGCGCGTTTGTCTGCTTTCATGGTTCCTGGAACCGCGCTCCCCTGAAACAGGGTGGCTATTTTGTGGCGTTTATTCCGTTCGGCAAAAACGGACAGCCATCAGGCAAGTACGAAGTTTTCGCTGAAAATTTTGCGGGTGTAGCCGAACAGGGTAAACCCGGTACGGATGTCAATGCAGGCAAACTCGATCTGGCCAGTCCCGGCGATGCGAAAGCTCGTCCGGTAGGGTTAGCACAAGGACCGGACGGTTCGCTTTATATCTCCGATTCTGTAAAAGGAAAGGTTTGGCGGGTGATGTACACCGCGAAGAAATAGAAGTGAGTAGTGGTTATTGAGTTACTCGCTTGTAATCAGCTTGTTAATAAATACTTGATTGCCCTATGAACGATAAAACGCGTACTACCCTCGGGTGGTACGCGTTTTTGCTTTATTTCAATATCAACTGCGCCAGCCCATGCTGTATTACAAATTCTTCTCAATGAAATTAGTCATCATCTGGTAGAGGTGTAGTCGCGTGTTGCCGCCGTAGATTCCGTGATTTCGGTTGGGGTAATAAAAAGACTGGAACTGTTTGCCAGCCGCAATGAGCGCATCCTCAAAGGCGATAGAGTTCTGAAAATGGACGTTATCGTCGCCGGTGCCGTGGATAAGAAGGTATAGCCCGCGTAGCTTTGACGCGTGGGTTACGGGGGAGTTGTCATCATAACCCGACGCGTTCTCCTGCGGACGTTTGAGGTAGCGTTCGGTGTAAATTGTGTCATAGAACCGCCAGTTCGTGACGGGTGCCACCGATATGCCGGCTTTGAAAACATCGGCACCTAAGGTCATGCAGAGAGCCGACATATACCCTCCATAGCTCCATCCCCAAATGCCCACACGGGCAGGATCGATGAACGGCAGGTTTTTAAGATTACGAGCGGCTGCAATCTGGTCTTCGGTTTCGAGTTTGCCGAGTTGCGCATAGGTAGCGTTGCGAAACGCCGTACCCCGTGCACCCGTACCTCTCCCATCCACCGAGACAATGATGTAGCCTTTCTGAACCAGCGTCTGGTACCAGAAAAAATCACGGCTATCCCAATCATTCTTCACCGTTTGTGAACCCGGCCCTCCGTAGACAAACATCAGGACCGGATACTTTTTAGTACCTGAGCTATCGAAATTAACCGGGCGAATCATCCACCCATTCAAGAGTGTACCATCAGCCGCTTTTGTTTGAAAAAACTGTTTCGGCGCAAGAGAATAGGTCGACAGTCGGGTTTTCAAAACATCGTTTGATTCCAGAACGCGCTGGTCTTTGATCGTTTTCGTGTCGCGCAGACTAACCGTTACGGGTAAATTAGCAGATGTGTGGTAGAGTAAATAATACCCGAAATCAGGATTGAAAGTAGCCGTGTATGTACCGGCCTGGCTGGTAAGTTTCTGTTTGTTTTGACCGTCCAGCCCGATGCTATAGAGGTGCCGTTCGAGAGGGGATGTTTCGGTAGATGTAAAAAAAATCGTACCCGCCTTTTCATCCACCCCCGATACCGCAGCCACTTCGAAGTTACCCGACGTAATGGGCCGGATGAGTTTGCCGCCCAGATCGTAGAGATACAGGTGTTTGTAGCCCGTGCGCTCGCTGCTCCAGACAAATGATTTACCCTCGTTGAGGTAGGTCAGATCATCGGTAAATTCCAGATCAACATAGGTCGTACTTGTTTCAGTCAATACGGTAGTAGCCTGGCCCGTAGTGGCGTTTACATGCAGCAAATCGAGTTTATTCTGGAGCCGGTTCATCCGTCGAATCGACAGTAGGTTCGCATTTTTCGTCCATTGAATTCGGGGTAGGTAGATGTCGGTCTCTGTCCCGGTTTGAGCCTGCACTTTCTTGCCGGTCGCTATATCGGCCACCCAAACCGATACCTGCGCGTTTGCCTCGCCCGCTTTGGGGTATTTAAAGCGGTATTCTATCGGATACAGATTACCCCACAATTGCATGTCGTATTCGGGTACGCGGCTCTCGTCGAACCGAATCCAGGCCAGCCGTTTACTATCCGGCGACCATTCGAAAGCCCGCGCCATGCTGAATTCCTCTTCGTAAACCCAGTCGGCTCCACCGTTAATAATAGCGTTTTGCTTACCGTCGGTAGTCAGTTTTGTTTCCTTTTGGGTACTCAGATCGACCACAAAAAGGTTGTTATCGCGCATGAAGGCTACGCGTTTGCCATCGGGCGAAAACGTTGCGTATTGCTGCTTTCCACCTTTGCTCAACGGCACTAATCGTTTGGCGGTAAGGTCATAGACATAAACCTGTGCTTTGCTCGACCGGCGATAAATAGGCTCCTCCTGCGTTGTAATGAGTATTTTTTGTTCATCGGCCGAGAGTTGATAGCCATCAACGGCAATTGTCGTCTCCGTTCCTGACACCTTCGCCTGTCGGGCGTCGAACAGCGTTTCTACAGCGTTGCCTGTGGTGATGGTAAACTTCACGATTTTTCCATCTTCAAGCGTTGTATAAAAGCCACCGGTTTTCATCCAGTTCACTGCCTCGACAGTACGCTGGTTAAAGACGCCCTGATTTCGACCCCAAACATCATCGAGCGAAACAGGCTTTAGGGTTTGGCCAATAGCTGGAAAGGCAAAAAGCGCCAAGGAAATCCAAATAAAAAAGCGACGGGTTGACATAAACACAGGTTGATGAATGTATCGTAAACAGAGAACGGTTCGCCATTGCGTTACAAGCTGACAAAGAAGAACCCCTATGACGACGGATTACTTTGTGTTTTGTATCGCAACGGCGAACCGCGCAACGGCGAACCGTTATACTATAAAAAAAACCTTATTTCACCGTTTCGGCCGGAACACTTCCGGGCAGTAAACCTTTGCGTTTCAGCAGGGCTTCGGTAAAACGCAAGTCATTATCGCTGGTGAAAATGTTGAATGGCAGGTACAGGAACTGCGCTTTAGCGAGCCCTTTCGTAACCGTTTTGGCAAACCAGTTGGCTTTCACATTCGACATCGCATCGGCGTTATCCAAAAACAAAATGTAGGCATCCTTGTCTTTGATGACACTATCAATTTGTGTCCATTTTAAAATGCCCCCCTCTTTGGCATTTATCCGCATCAGAATCTGCCGACTGTCGATTTCGTAAACGTATTTTTGAAACAAGGCTTTACTTTGCTCCATTTGGGCGATACCCGTAATCTGAATAGCCCAAAACAGGACGTAAATAATAGTAAGCAGCACAATGACGATATAAATCCAGTAATTCGGATAAACGTTTGTCAGGCTTAAAACGACATTCAGGAGAATTAAACCCAGTGGCACAAAAGCCCACTTCCAGTTGTCTTTTACCCACTGCCGCAGGGCGATATTAATATACGTTTTCTGGTCTAACGCGTATTTTTTGGTCTTAACAATCATAATACCTCTACATGAAAGTGCAAAGATAAGGGAAAGATGTATGATGTATGATATAGTATGTATGGCTCAGCACTATATCACAAGTTCTGGGTATACATCCGACCCGCCGTGAAAACGACGTCAATTAAATAGCAGGCTCAATTTTTCATTGGCTAACGGCTTTTTCCCCATCTTTACATCCTCATTACTTTCGTCACGTTTTACATGAATACCGGCCAGCCGACGCTTATTCTGAATGCCGAACAAATTCGTCAGAAAATCAGACGGATTGCTTTTCAGATTTATGAGAACAATTTTGAGGAATCCGCTTTATTGCTGGCGGGTATTTCGGGCGAAGGGTATATACTGGCACAGGCGTTGGCCAGGGAATTGCACACGATAGCTCCGTTTGCGGTCAATCTACTTAAAATAAACCTCGATAAAGCCCGGAAAGCCCAGCCTGTTGTTCAGGCCGACCAGCCTGAAAGCGTCTATACTGACTCGGTGGTGATTGTAGTCGATGATGTCTTGTACACCGGGCGTACACTGGCGTTTAGTTTGCAGCCCTTTTTGACCGTTTCCGTCCGCAAATTGCAGGTAGCTGTTCTGATTGACCGAAACCATCCGCTCTACCCGGTTGCTGCTGACTATAAAGGCTACGAATTGAGCACAACCCTTACCGAGCACGTCGACGTCGTGCTCAGCGATGAAAGCCGCATGGGGGTTTACTTGCGATAATCGTTTGATATTTTATTCTTTACATTGACTTCGAGAAGGGATGTGGGAGGTTGTTATTCAGGCTCAATCACTCCTATTGTTTTATTTTGAACCACAGAGGCACAAAGAGCACAGAGGTCTAACGGGATAGAAATTCGCTCGTTGAACCTTTGTGCTCTTTGTGCCTCTGTGGTTTAAAATAATAGATCAACTTCTTCACTAATCAAGAATCAGACTCTTGTACTGCGCACGAGACCGATGCCTGCGAAGAAAAAGATGCCTCCCAGAATAACATAGACGAAGGATGCCTGCGAAACACCGCCTTTGGTGAAGTCTATTCCTCCGTAAATCAGGCCGATCAAACCAGCCAGTGTGAGGATAATGCCTAATATGCTTTTAGCATTCATACGTTGAGTTTTTAGCGCGAACGGTTAATTATCGGGGTATTAACTAACGTCAGCCAAAATCCTCCCTGAAATAGCTGATTTCCTTTTGAATGTCTATTCCAGAAGCACCATAATGTCCTCTTTCGTCAGCGATTTCATGAAGTTTTCTTCGGTCGTAATCAGGCTTCCGGCGAGTTGTTGTTTGGCCCGTTGCAGCGACAGGATTTTTTCCTCGACGGTGTTCTTAGCGATGAATTTGTACGTAAATACTGTTTTCAACTGCCCAATACGGTGTGCCCGGTCAACGGCCTGAGCTTCAATGGCGGGATTCCACCAGGGGTCCAGAATAAATACATAATCGGCAGCGGTCAGGTTATGGCCCAGACCACCCGCCTTGAGGGAAATCAGGAATAATTTTACCGATTCATCCGTCTGAAACAGCTCCACCTGGCTCTGGCGGTCTACCGTCGACCCATCCAGATAAGCATATTTGATGTTCTTTTCGTTCAGATACTGCTGAACGACGCTCAAATGCTTAATAAACTGGCTGAACACCAATACCTTGTGGTTCTCGGTCATGGCACTTTCCAGCCTCATCAGCATATCGTCCAGCTTACCCGAATCACCTTCATAATCGGCATTGACCATACGCGGGTGATTGGCAATTTGCCGTAATTTAGTCAACCCCTGCAAGACGATCATCTGCGATTTGGCGATGCCTTCTTCCTCAATCCGCTCCAGAATCAGATTCCGGAAATACGATTTCGCTTCTTCGTATTGCGTCGATTGATCGGGGGTCATATCGCAGTACAGCACACTCTCCACTTTGGCGGGCAGGTCTGTTGCCACCTGCGCCTTGTTCCGCCGAAGCATGAACGGTTTAATTAGTCCGTAGAGCTTCCCGGTTTTCGCTTCGTCGTGCTTTTTCTCGATAGGAATCTGAAATTCATTGCGAAAGAACGACTGACTACCCAACAGGCCCGGATTGATAAACGACATCTGTGACCAAAGGTCCATCGTGCTGTTTTCGAGCGGAGTACCCGTCAGAATGAGCCGATAGGCCGTATTGAGCAGCATGACGGCCTTTGTAATGTGCGACGACGGATTTTTAATGGCCTGCGACTCATCCAGAATGACGTAGTTGAACCGATAGTCGCTCAGGAGATCAATGTCGATTCTGACAATCCCGTAGGAGGTCAGGATCAAATCATAGTCATTAAACTGAGCCGTATTTTTATCGCGGTACGTGCCCGTGTATACCATCACCCGCAACTCGGGCGTAAACTTTTTGGCTTCGAGTTCCCAGTTATACAGTAACGACGTTGGCATGACCAGCAAACTTGGCTCTGTGGCCCCTGCTTCCTTTTGCCCTTGCAGCATGGCCAGGGTCATCACCGTTTTGCCAAGGCCCATGTCGTCGGCCAGACAGCCCCCAAAATTATATTGCCGCAGGAAGTTCATCCAGTCGTAACCGGCCTGCTGGTAAGGACGCAGACTGCCGATAAAACCTTTAGGTAGCGGAAACTGCTCAATCTCTTCAAAGTTACGCAGCCGTTCGAGCTTGCGGCTGATGATGGTGGTAGCCAGATTATCACGCTCCAGTTCCTGTACAAGTGCCAGGTGGTATTTCTGTAAAACCAGACGCTCGTCGCCATCAATCCCGTCGGCATGTTCCAGAAAGCCGAACAACTCAGAATATTTCGTAAACCAGGCCTCTGGAATAACGGCAATCTCGCCGTTGGGCAAGGTGAATTCGTGTTTTTTATTTAGAATAAGCGTTCGCAGTTTGAGGAAAGGAATTTCATATTCCCCAAACCGGACATTGGCATAAATATCGAACCAGTCGCGTCCTTCTTCAATAGACACCTTGATGCTCGAATAGCCCAGGAAATAGCGCTTCGTATCCTGTGCATCCTGTCGAAGCAAGAAACCGGCTTCCTTAAGCTGCCCATTGTTATTGGATAACCACGTAAACGCTTCGGCCTTCGAAATAGCCAGTCTGCCATGCCGTAGATCAAGTCCTGTATCATGCAGAAACGTGAGCTTGTTCCGTTCCAGACGTTGATCGCGACGAATTTTGTGAAAAACGTATTCGTCGTTTTTCTTTTCCAGACTCACATTAGCCGACGCTCCGAAGCTGTCAAACCGGAAAGTGAAATCGCCATACTGAAACGACAGATCGAAGACAATACGCTGATTGGCCGTTTCATCGCTATCGTCCGGCTTACCCGAATCGCCCTCAAACATAGGTACCGCCACAGATCGACTCGATTGCACCCGTTCGGAAACTGTGAGTACAGGCACAGGCTCCATTGTTTCCGTACGAATTTCAAAACCCTTGGCATATACGTCATACGAGGCTATGAGGGGCGTCACGAACCGTTCGTAGTACTGCTGCTCAATGTTTCGGGGAATAACGATGTGGTTCTTCGAGAAAAACGGACGCAGCTTCTTCCCATCCACATTTTTGCTGAAGTGATAAAGCCGGTTGCCAACCATCAGATAAGCGGGCTCATCACAAATCATCAGCGCATCTTTAAATTGAAACTCGACCCGCTCTGTTTCGCCTGTTTGCCCGTCTTTTGCCCCGCCTTCCCGTGGGCTACCCACTTGCTGCGTTACAGGGTAGCGGATAATGGGAAAGTAATGCGTTGAATCGGCATTGCGCACAAAGTGAAAGTGCACCCGTGCTGGTTCGGGCATCCAGTTGATAGGCTCCCAGGCAGGATTCCCGTCATTGCCCATGATGTAAAAGGGCTTTCCGGGCAACAAGGCCATGATTTTAGCCTTGACCGTATCGAGGTGCCCACTAATCGTCTCCTGAACAAGCTTATCTCCCTTTTGGGGGTCGTATATTTTCAAAAAGAAGTCGACCGCAGGTAACTTCTTGGTATTGAATTTTTTAACAATGAAATCCTGCTGTATAGTGTCGATCAATTTTACCAGATCAAAGTCGCGTTGATCTAATCCCTTGGCAAATTCACTAACGTTTTGAGCGGAAAGGGTCTGATTTTGCAAGGTCAGTTCGCCCCGGCTATTGCGTTGCACCACAAAAGCCTCAATAAGATAGCCCAGAAATTCGTGATTCAGCAACGAATAAACGATTTGAAACGGCTGCAAAGGCGATACTTTCATGATAACAATACCGTTCTTTCTCCGCCCGATTAAGGACGAGACGAACGTCAGAAAAAGGTGAACAATTCTCCAGGAGAAACTGCGTGGATAAGCCTTTCGGCAGATGCGAAAAAACAAAGTAAAGCTGCTCATTATGAGTGATTTACTGAATGTTCGCAATTGTCAAAGGTGTCAAATATACGAATCAATACAAAATGTACAAGTGAGAATCTGACAAAATCAGTTAATGGTAAAATCAGGGGGTCAGCCGTGGGGAAAGGGCCTGACATAATCAAAAACGTACTGGGTAGCTATTTGAAAAAATGAGTGCTCAGCGCAAATGGCAACGATGTTGTCCGTGTCAGGCAAGAACGGTTAACGTAAAGGCATATCCGTATTAAATTCTATTTAAATAAGTCGGTCACTTATTTTGTAAAATTCTGATTATCAGCATTTTTTTATTAGCCGCGTTCGCTCGTTCGCCAACTTTATCGAACAGCTTTAGTTACCTTCTAAACCAGTTCACTTATATACGTATGGAAAGGAAGGAATCTGTTTCGTCACCTGCTAATAAGGGATATTTTGAGCACTTTGCCTCGACCGTAACGCAGGCAACCGGCAGCTCAGCCGCTTTTATCATCGCTTTTTTTACCGTAATCATTTGGGCAGTGACAGGCCCGCTGTTTCATTATTCCGAAACCTGGCAGTTGGTAATTAACACAGGTACTACCATCGTCACGTTTCTGATGGTATTCCTGATTCAAAAAGCGCAAAATAAAGACTCGATGTCGGTTCAGCTTAAATTGAACGAACTGATAGCCGCCACCAAAGGAGCCAGTAACCGACTGGTGTCGGTAGAGAATCTGACCGAAGATGAATTGAAAGTCTTACAGGATCACTATAAGATGATGGCTGAATTAACCCGTCAGGCATCTGACCTAAGGCAATCACACTCTGTAGAAGAGGCAATTAAGGACACAGCCGAAAAGTTAGAGGATGAACTGGGCACGGGTCACACGCTGTAAAAGAGTTCGTCAATTAATGCACAAATTTGGTGATCATTTGCCTGTTATTTCGCTTTTTATGCGTTATAATAGGCATTAAATTCGGGTATTAATTAGATAAGTTTTGTTTAAATGTGGATTGATTTTATCCTAAATTTTGGTTATTTTTAATCTATGAAGCATATCTCTATACTAGTTCCCGAGGGACATACCAGCCTGCCTAATATTGAGGGTTCTCGCCAAATACTTTCCGAAGTGAATTCCTTTTTGAGTAGTATGGGGAAGTCTCCTTTATTCACTATTCAATTAGTCGGAATTTCTAAGGAAACGAAGCAGCAAAACGGCTTATTCACTGTAAAACCAGATCGACTTTTACAGCAAATAAAAAAGACAAACCTGATTATAATTCCGGCTCTGCACGGCGATCCCAAAAAAGCGCTCGAACAAAATAAAGCGTTCATTCCCTGGATCATACAACAACATAAACAGGGTGCCGAAATAGCCAGTTTCTGTATAGGTGCTTTCTTTCTTGCCGCTACCGGCTTACTAACCGGCAAACAATGCGCTACCCACTGGAAACTAGCCAATGAGTTCAGAACCATGTTCCCGGATGTAAACCTGGTAGATGATAAGATCATGACCGAAGAAGACGGCATTTATACCAGCGGGGGCGCTTATTCGTACTTAAATCTACTTGTTTATCTGGTCGAAAAATATGCCGGACGCGACGTAGCGATCTTGACAGCCAAAGCGTTCATGATCGATATAGACCGGACCAGCCAATCGCCCTTTATCATGTTTCAG
>CAXTJJ010000185.1:0-10311 GCA_964244155.1 uncultured Spirosoma sp. | reverse complement strand
CACGCCCGTTGGGGTCGCTTCGGTAGCCGAGGCCACCGGTGCTTTCACAGTCGTCCGTTTGCCCTTAGGCTTCTCAACGGGTACGGCTGCTGGTGTATTGATGGAGCCGAAATCAAACGGCAGATCAGCCGCCCCCGATGGGTTCGACGCACCCATATTCGGGAAAGGCAGGAAAGCAGGACTGTCTCCACCGGGCGAATCGAACAGGTTCATCTGGGCTGACCCAGGAGACTGGAAAGCCGATGGTAACGGTTTCTCGTCGTAACTACCCCCCAGCAAACGGGTTTTCATCTGACGAAACTCCAGTTCATCCAGCAAGGCGGCTAACCGGGGTTTGTCGTACTCGGTATGGCGAAGGTGTTCTTCATCGAACGGCACCGGCACATCTAAATGAATGGTAGCTAACTCTTTCGACAATAGGCCCTGTTGGGCAAAATTGACAACGTTTTCCTTAAGCTTCCCTTTCAGTTCGTCGGCGCGGGCGATCAGGTTTTCGACCGACCCAAAATCAGCAATCAGTTTCTGGGCTGTTTTCTCCCCGATACCCGGAATGCCCGGAATATTGTCGACCGAATCGCCCATCAAACCGAGCATATCCGTCACCTGGTCGATGTGCTCGATTTGCCAGCGTTCCAGTATCTCGTTGACACCCAGTTTCTCCGCCGGTTTGCCCATAAAAGCGGGCTTATAAATATGAATATGCTCTTCGACCAACTGCCCATAATCTTTGTCGGGCGTCATCATATACACCTCGAAATCAGCCAGAGCGGCTTTCTTGGCAAGTGTCCCAATAATATCGTCGGCTTCATACCCGTCCAGAATCAGCATGGGTATGTGCATGGCCTCAATGATCTGCTTGATATAAGGCATGGCTACGCTGATATCCTCGGGCTGCGATTGTCGGTTGGCCTTGTACATGGGAAAGGACTCATGCCGAAAGGTCTTCTTGGCCGAGTCGAAGGCCACACCAATATGGGTGGGTTTCTCTTTCGTCAACACCTCAATCATGGCGTTCATAAACCCGAATACGGCTGACGTATTGATACCTCTTGAGGAGATGCGGGGGGACTTGCTAAAGGCAAAGTGAGCGCGATAAATGAGTGCCAGCGCGTCTAATAAAAACAGTTTTTTGGTTGGTTTAGCCATTCGATAAAAGTAGCTGTCAATAGCTCAAAGGTCGAAAGTCTTACGGACAATCGCGCGCTTTTAACCCGACAAATTCTGAAGAAATGCGGATGCAACCACACATAAATAGAACAGTTATACAGGGCGTTTGATTCCTGTCATTGAAGTGACGACGTGTGTTGTACAACACACCCCTAAAGTTCAGTATCTTTCGAGAAAGTACTCAATCATGATCCCATCCAAAAAACTCCTTTCATTCCTGATCGCCTTGCTGCTGATGCAGGCCACCTTTGCCCAGTCGACGTTGCCCATTACTTCATCCGGCAATACACCATACGGCAACAATCCTAAAGTTGGAAAATTCGCCGACATCCGGGGGTTCAAGATGTATTACGAAATATACGGCACAGGCAAACCGTTGCTTTTGATTCACGGTAACGGCGGCTCTATCAACAACTTCAACAATCAGATTCCCTACTTCGCCAAAAGTTACAAGGTGATTCTGGCCGACAGTCGGGCGCAGGGGAAATCGACCGACACCAGCGACTCGCTCACCTACGAAATGATGGCTGATGACCTGAACGCGCTGCTGAACAAACTCCATGTGGACTCCTGCTACGTAATTGGCTGGAGCGACGGCGGTATTGATGGGCTGTTGCTCGCCATGCGGCACCCCGAAAAAGTGAAGAAACTGGCCATTACAGGGGCAAACCTATGGCCCGATACGACGGCCGTTGAGCCCGAACTTTTTCAGTGGATCGTTTCCACCAGCGATAGTCTGGCTAAAGTGCCGCAAGTGCCGACGGTAAAAGCACAGAAGAAACTACTTGACCTGATGCTGCTACATCCACACATTTCAACCACAGAGTTGAACCAGGTAAAATGCCCTACGCTGGTGATTGGTGGCGATAGGGATGTTATTTTACCAAAACACACACTGGCTATAGCCCATGCCATTCCGCAGTCGTATCTGTGGATTTTGCCTAATTCCGGGCATTCGACACTCATCGTTTACAAAGACATATTCAACCAGCTAGTCGGGAATTTTTTCAAAACTCCCTATCGAAAGATAAAGGGCATGGCTCAACTGGACTAAGAAGGAAAACAAGAAATGTGATACTCGCTTAATTAAATCAGTACAACCTGTCTTCCATGAAAAACACACTACTCATTTGCCTTGCCCTTGCTTCATCAACGGCTATTGCTCAAACACAGACGGGCAGCCTAAAAATTAACCAGCAGCGGATTCAGAATCGGCTGCTGGAATTATCGAAAATCGGCGCATTGCCCAACGGTGGTGTAGGACGGGTAGGTTATAGTAAGGCTGACCAGGAAGGGAGAACTTACTTTATAGGGCTGATGAAAAACGCCGGACTTGATGTATCCATCGACTACGCAGGCAATATCATCGGGCGACGAAAAGGCAAAAACCCGAGCCTGAAACCCATTGCTTTCGGTTCGCACATCGACAGTGTGCCCAACGGCGGCAATTACGACGGCCCTGTCGGTTCGATTAGCGGGCTGGAGCTCATTGAAACCCTCAACGAAAACAAGATCGTTACCGAACATCCGTTGGAACTGATCATTTTTGCCAATGAAGAAGGGGGAACCGTTGGCAGTGGTGCTATGATCGGCAAAATCACACCTGCTGCCCTGAAGTCAGTCACTCAAAGCGGCCTGACAATTGCCGATGGCATCCGGGCCATTGGCGGAAACCCCGATAGCCTAAGCAAAGTAGTCCGGAAAAAAGGGGATTTAACCGCCTTTATTGAACTGCACATCGAACAGGGCGGCATTTTAATGACCGAAAACAAGCAGATCGGCGTGGTCGAAGGAATTGTTGGGATCGAACACTGGGACGCAACGATTGAAGGAGCGGCCAATCATGCCGGTACAACGCCCATGAACAGTCGACGCGATGCACTGCTGGCAGCTGCCAAACTGATTGTCGCCCTGAACGAGGTAATTACCAGTCATGAAGGCCGACAAGTCGGCACGGTCGGCAAACTAGCCCTCGAACCCGGCGCCTATAATGTCATTCCGGGTAAGGTAATACTGGGTGTAGAGATACGGGATTTATCGTACGACAAAATATGGAAGCTATTTCGCGAAGTAGAAGCCAAAGCCAGGGAAATTGCCAAAGCCTCTGAAACAACCATTACATTCGGGCAGTCTGGTGTCGGGGTAACGCCCGCCCTCACGGCCAAGCCGATTCAGGATAGAATTATCAGCGTAGCAAAATCACTGGGATTTTCGTACCGATACATGCAGAGCGGGGCCGGGCATGATTCGCAGGAGATCGCCCAAATTGCTCCGGTGGGCATGATTTTCATACCCAGCGTTGGCGGCATCAGTCATTCGCCCAAAGAATTTTCCAAAGGCGTTGATATTGGGAATGGCGCCAACGTGTTACTTCAAACGATGTTATCCATCGACCGAAATTGACAATTAGTTATTGGTTATTAATTATTGAAAAAAATAGTCAGACTAAAGCTTATCTATCATACATCCAATAACTTAATAACCAATAACTAATCACCCGTTACTGAGGTAACAGCAAACGGTCGATGATATGCACAACGCCGTTGGTTGCTGTAATGTCAGGCCCAGTGATATTCGAGGCAACTCCTTTATTGCCAGTTCCCGTAACGGTGAGTGCAGTGGTACTAACACCTGCTGTAATCGTTCCTCCCTGTATCGTTGACAGGCTGGACCCGTTCGTAATGGTTGGCGTATAGGTTCGGCTGTTAAGAACATGGTAACCGAGAATGCCAGCCAGCGTTGTTGCTGGTGTATTGGCAATTGCTGCCGAATCAATCCCAACAGCCTTAAAGGCAGCATCCGTTGGCGCAAATACGGTAATTGGACCTGTTGCCGTCAACGAGCTACCAGCACCGGCCTTGGTTACAGCGGCCTGCAGCAACTTAAACGAAGCCGTTGGCAACAGCGTTGGAATGCCCTGAATAGTTTGAACAATATTACCAAAAACGGGTGGCAGCAATACGCGGTCGATGGCATGAACAACACCATTACTTGCCTGTCCGTCGGCTTGCAGAATGTGAGCGCCATTCACAGAAATAGTCGTTGACGTACCGGTTGCCGAAGTCACTTTAGACACATATACCGGCATTCCCGCCAGCGTTTGTTGGGCTGTATTGATGGCCGCAGGTACATCTGCAGCGCCTACTCGGGTGCCGAGTACGTGGTACTGGAGTACGGTTTTCAGCAAATCGGCAGGAGCTGCGTTTATGGCGTTTGCATCTGCATAGCCGAAGGCTTTAAAAGCGTCATCCGTTGGCGCAAAGACAGTGTAGGTTCCCGCCTGGGCCAGTGTGCCATCCAGTCCTGCCCGAACGAGAGCCGCCTTTAGCAATGTGAACTTGCTCCCGGTGTTTATAAGATCACCAATCGTTGAGAGGGTTGGGGTGTCGTTATCTGCTTTTTTGCAGGCAGTGAATGCGAACGTCAGTGAAATTAATAAAGCCGCAACTAAGCCCCACTTCCGCCCTGCGAATGCGTTTTGAGTTGTTAACATGAGTGATTTTTGGAATTGGAAAAGAATGGTTTGGGTTGTCCGTTTTGCAAAAAACAACCAGCAATCCATATTGTTCGGTACTATTCACAGAACAACCCTATTTAACAGCAATTTAACCAGTCAAACTATTCTACAAGCCAGGAGTTATTTTTCAAAACCTCCCATCACTATGCATAACAACCTAATCTTCGCGCTCTTAATGCTAGCATTCGCCTGCCGAAGTCGCTCATCCGAACAATCCGGCACGGAAACGGCAGCGGGCCAGCCAGCCCAAACAACCACTACCTCCACCGCACCCGACACGCTTTGTTTCCGGCAAATTATGAGTCGGGATACAACAACGCTGCAACTAGTCGCCAACGGGGAGAAGATTACGGGTTATCTGGACAGCAAGCCATACGAGAAAGATCGGGCACGTGGGCCGTTTCAGGGAATAGTCGATGCCTCACACATTCAAGTCGACTGGCAGCGTTCGGGCGAAGGCACCTCCCAACCTTACACGCTGGATTTAACCCTGAAAGGCGATAGTATTTCGTGGTTTGAAGGTGAGCGCATCGAAAAGCAAGGCAAGTGGGTACTTAAAGCCCCTAAGGCAGGCTACAAATATGCACTCACAAAAATAGACTGCCCAACAACACCGTTACGCTAGCTCTTTCTTGGTCGGGGGCTTCTCCCCCACTGGCGGGCGGTACTTCTGGAACGGAATTTTCAGCAAACTCCCGATCTGCGAATGCTCGCCCGGTTCAAGGTGGGTGTCGATCCCATAGTGAATATCTTTACCTGCCATTTCGTGATAGGTGCCGAAGAGCCTGTCCCAATACGGGAAAATGTTCCCATAATTGGTATTCGTAACCGGCAACACATAATGGTGGTGAACGTGGTGCATGTTGGGCGTTACAATCACCAGCCCCAATAAGCGATCGGCCCAGCGGGGTAGCTCAATATTGGCATGGTTGAACTGTGAAAGAAGTACAGATAGCGCCTGGTAGAGAAAAACCAACCACATTGGTGCGCCCATTACAAGTACGGCCAAGGTTGTAAAGACAAACCGAATCACACTTTCGCCGGGGTGATGGCGGTTGGCGGTGGTGGTATCGACGTAGGCATCGGTATGGTGGATCAGGTGAAACCGCCACATAACTGTAACCTTGTGTTGAGTCCAATGTGCCAGCCATGCGCCGATCAAATCCAGTCCCAGCAGTCCAACAATCGCTTTTATCCAGAGCGGCATGGCCACAGCCTTGCTAAGCCAGGGCAGCAGACCAAGCTGATGATGAACGACCCAGTCGCTGGTCCGGAGCAAAATAAAAGCCAGCACAAAATTGACCACAATGGTCGTCAGCGTGAAGAATATATTGATACCAGCATGATGCCATTTTCGGTAACCAGGGGTAGCCCGTGAAAACCGAACCAGGGGCACTGCGCTCTCGATAAGCCAGAAAAGCGTAATCCCGCCTACCAAAATCAAAGCCCGGTGTAATGACGGGATATGCTCGAAATAGTCCACTAACCGCTCCATAAACTCCGTCTTACTTTTTAATCCAATTATACAAATCTACAATAAAATAGTAACAGCTTTTCAACAGCCTCAGCGTGCCTAATCTACCAATCTTATTGCTTCGTTTGTGCGTTTGCCTTTTTGGTCGTTGGTTTGTGCCCCATAAATAGCCAATATTACTGAAACAAACGTTCAGCCATTGGCTTTTAACAAGCGACTCCCTCATTACAATAGAACACTGATTTTTATGATCTACATGATTTACACTGTTATTGTACAAATCCTGTCTAGAAACAGGTTGTAAATTATCATGACAAATCTTAGGGATCATAAAGATCAGCGTTCTATTTTCATTAACGACTACTAGTTAAAATGCCTCAGCCCAAATACGCCCGCGAATCCATGACGGTTATGACCGAAATGGTACTGCCCAACGATACCAATACACTTAGCAACCTGATGGGTGGGAGACTCCTTCACTTTATGGATATTGCAGCTGCCATATCTGCACAAAAACACTCGAACCGCCTGGTAGTCACCGCTTCAGTAGATAGCGTCTCTTTTGCCGAACCGATTCGTCTGGGCAATATCGTAACCATGAAAGCCCAGGTAACGAGAGCCTTCAGTTCGTCGATGGAAATTTTTATTGAAGTTTGGGCAGAAGATATTCCAGCGGGCCATCGGGTTAGTACCAACAGTGCCTATTACACATTTGTGGCCGTCGATCAGAGTGGACGGCCCATCGAAGTACCCGCCGTCATTCCAGAAACGGACGACGAAAAAGAGCGCTACGCCAGTGCGCTCCGTCGGCGGCAGTTGCGGTTAGTATTAGCCGGACGCATGAATGCTGGCGATGCAACAGAGTTAAGGGAGTATCTGAAAGTCTAACCGCACGAGCGCTCCTTAGCGACGCAACGGTTGATAACGGCGTTTATTCACTGGTGCCGGGTGTGTGTATGCCAACGGTTTTTTCAACAGACTCTTTTAAAAACGGAGCCTGACACAGCCATTGGAACCAGCGGTATCAGCCCCCGGCAGCAATAAAAAACCGGCCAGCAGGCCGGCTTTGATTAGTAACCTCCCCCGTAAAACCAGGTGTTTCAGGCACCAGTGCTGAGCGAGCTATTTCAACGTACTGGTCGTCTCATCGGTCCGGGAATACTGAGCACCATTTCGTAAAGCCCGTGCTGTAGATGAATAAGCCATTTGTTTTGTGCTTGTGTCAAAAACGCCCGTAGCTGTATAGTCGGAATCAACTTTACCACTTGGCAATTCGATTTGATCGGTCGACTTATCAATAACGGTGAAGTTGGCACCATCCAATTCGGCGGTTACTTTAACGGTATACCCACCCGTAAACCCACCATTGAACACAACGGTATTTTCAATATAAATTTCTTTAGGATTCGAGGCTTTGGTGACCGTTGTGGTCGACGTTCCAGGCATAGGCCCCTGAAAAATATCGGCACTTACATAGTAGGTTCGGCGAGAGGTGCCCACGTATGTGCCAACATACTGGTCACGAGGATCAACATCATCGGCTCCTCCCGATTTTTTACAGGCTGTGGCAAACGAGCCGACAACAAGTAAAGCAAGAAATGTAGTACGTAAGGATTGAGCGGCATTATAAGTAGCCATATGTTGGGATATGTAGTGGGTTATATTCAGACGTTTCCTATCAAACGCCGTGCCGGGATTGTGAAGTATAAACTTCCATGAAAAGGGCAAAGCCGAACGAATGGGTCTCTCACAAACTACCTGATTCCGGTCACGAAGATTCGGGAGTTCACGTTTACGAATTTATCCGGTGCGGCCTAGAACCCCTTTATAATGTCGGGTCTTTAAACACTACAAAAATCGCTGATTGATGAATAGGAACGCTAATCACGGTTGTAATAAGGTGTTTCGCGTGGAGCGATGGCTGTTTGAACCGTCACTCGCGAAAAGAAATGCTCAGGAAAGTGGTGCTTACGTACTATTAAAGGTGTTTTTTTGCCAAAATTCAAGGCTGGTAAACACATAAATACATTTTCATTAGTTATGTCAGTACTAATTTATTTGGGGCATAGCTATGAGAATACTAAGATCATTTCTGAGCGCTTTCACTATTAGCCTGACCTTTAGTGCCTGCCAAACGCAGACGGAGCCGCCACAAACGGACTGCCAGCCACCAACTACAGTTGTTGCCAAAGCTCCCTGCGAAAGCGGCTATCCGGGTGTCCAGCTTTTGGCATCCAACTATAGGGTGGGTGCTGTATTGCAGTTTGACTATAACGTTTTTCTTCAGAAAGATACCCTGTCCAGCGACGTTACGACCAGTTCCTATCGCAATGCTTCTGGTGACCAGATCGTTATTACAGAGGCTGTCCTTAAAGATGCCCCTAAATTTATTGTCCAGATATCAGTCAACTGTGGAACTGGTAAAGATTACCCATCGAGGTATTTTTCGTTCGTTAAACGACCTGCCGCAGACGCGGGTTGTTATGTCTGGGCTGAGCAGAATTTATAAAGCAGGTATGATCCAGTAATTAAAAGTATAGGCTGGCACGGTCGAGTAGCCGTGCCAGCCTATACTTTTAACCAATCCTACTGTGGCTCGTCGCCAAATTTTTCATTGCGGCCCGTTTTGTCCGTTTCACCAGTCAGAGCCCCCTTCGCCATTTCGAAGAGTTTCACCATCTTTCCGCCGGGCCGATCCCAGTATTCACCCGCATGAGTAGTTACTTTCAAGAGGGCAATGTTCGGGTCATCTTTGCCATTCGGGAACCAGGTTTTCAGGAAATCGCTCCATAATGCATCTATCTTGGCCTTGTCTTTAACTACTTCGGCATAGCCTGAGGTAGACACATACACTTCTGAATCGGGGTCCGAAAAGCCCAGTGCGATGCGTTCGTTCTGGCGAATCTCGTTGACCTTATTCGAGTTGTCGTAGGTAAAGAACCACATCGTACCATCGGGCTCTATCTCGTGGGTTGCCATCGGGCGCGTGTGGAAATCGCCATCGGGCTCCAGCGTAGTGAGCATGGCAATACGAATGTCCTTGATCTTGTCTTTGAGTTTGTCCAGTTCAGCTGGATTCAATGTGCGTTGTTGAGCTTGCATGAGATTCTGGGTTTTATTGTATGTTCAAAATCACATGTTAAATGATAGGGTTTACAGATTTCAATTAAATCATCGATAAGTTGAGCGAATGGCCCGGCAGGGGTAAGAGGAGGAATATTGATGAATAAATTGATGAAACGCTAAACCTTATGAATAACCAAGCAACTAGCCCAACAAGTCAACCCAAGTTGAATTTTGACGAGCGAATTCACGTTGACACCACCGATGTCGCGACCTGAACCCGTTAAATTTTTTACTTTTGATAGGTGAGTTCATATTGTTTCATGACCAGCCAACCCAAACTCTCCCCACGGCCTTCTGGGACATCGACATGATGACGCTGGATTACGAAGCCAACGCCCGATTCGTCATTGGAAAGGTAATGAACTACGGTTTGTAGGCTGGTATATTGGAAATTCTGCATTATTATGGGCACGAACGAGTTAAAGCCGAGGTTGTTCAGGCTGCTTACCTGAAAAAGAAAACGCTGTCGTTTTGTTGCGCTATTTTTGATCTTACTCCCAATCAGTTTCGATGCTACACCCGGCAACAGGCGAGCCCGCTACCCTGGAATTATTAAAACGTTCGCTTTCACGCTCAGCACGTTAACCAAACTATTAAAAAATCCCTACTCCTACCAGTCGGTTTGCCCCTCTAATTTCCCTATTTTTACACAGGAGCAAAATCCTGAAAATCAAAAAATCAGCCGGGCCGCCGATGCGGATAATCCCGGTTCAGACAGTTCAGACATATGCAATTCTCTCACCTCCACTGCCATACACAGTATTCACTGCTCGACGGTCAGGCTGATATTAAAAAGCTGATTAAGAAAGCTAAAGCCGACAACATGCCTGCCGTTGCCATTACCGACCACGGCAATATGTTTGGCGTATTTGAGTTTGTGGCCGAAGCCAGCAAGCAGGGCATCAAACCCATTGTTGGCTGCGAGTTCTATGTGGTGGAGGACCATCATAAAAAACAGTTTACCAAAGAGCAAAAGGACGTTCGATACCACCAGTTGCTGCTGGCCAAAAACGCGCAGGGCTATAAA
>CAXTJJ010000184.1:0-10326 GCA_964244155.1 uncultured Spirosoma sp. | reverse complement strand
ACTATTTGGCCGTTGAGGGTATGAAACAGGCCGCACCCAGTACTGACCTTCAACTTACGGAACGTTACGTCGATACTGGCAAAATTATTACCTCAGCGGGTATTTCGGCTGGTATCGACATGTCGTTATATGTTGTCAGTAGACTGCTTGGTAAAGATGTTGCTGACGAGACGGCCCGGTATATGCAGTATGACTATTGGACGTGAAAGAGAAATCTTCATATAGCATAAACAGAACTGCTTTCGGGTTATACAGGCTACTTAACTTGATAAATATCTTTTCGGCTACTGGAACCACTACAAGAAGAAATTGAGTCTCAGTGCTACTAGTTTATTTTTACACAGACACCCTAAATCAAATCAGCCACTCACAAAATATGTAAGTGGCTGAAAATTTATGTCGGGAAGGCGGGATTCGAACCCACGACCTCTTGCACCCCATGCAAGCACGCTACCGGACTGCGCTACATCCCGAATTGGACTGCAAAGGTAATGAAGAGTGTAGAATGAACAATGAAGAATAATGAAAATTTATAGTCTGCACTGTTCATTCTACACTCTTCACTTAGTTTTTCCCACTGCCCTGCACAGCAGGCGGTTGAGTCGCCTTCTTTTGTTGCTGCATTGGGTTTGGTCCCTGTGGGCCAAAGCGCTGTTGCTGCTTGAACAACTGGAAACGCGTTGGTTGAGCCATCCGGGGGAATGCATTATTTTCCGTATCGATATCAGCAATTTCCTGGTAGGGGTCAAGCACCCATTGCGTTACTTTCTTGGGCGTAGCAATGACCTTCTTGATAGAAACGTCATTGAAACGCCAGATTTCGGCGGGGAAACGTGCGACGGAGTCGGTGCCATCTTCGAATTGCATCCGAATGATAACCGGCATAGGCAATCCCCCTTTATTTTTTAGCGACAGGGTGTAGAAGTTGGTCGCTGCGTTTGTTTCAAGGGTTTTGCGCTCGTCGGGGCTCAGCGTTGCCAGATAATCCTGGTATTTCTTTTTGTCGGCTTCCGTGACCGCATACGGATCGTAGCTGTTGTAGAAGTCTTTCATGGTCGAATCCTTGGCCACAACCGTTTCAGCCTGCGTAGCGGCATCGCGTTGCTTGCTGATGGTACCGGCACGACGTTTGGCTTCGGCGCGGGCAGCGGCTTTCGTTACTTCAGGATTACCCGAATCAACCTGGAACCAGTCAACTTCGACCAAATCCTGATCCACCGGCTCAACGCCGTAGAACCAGCCTTTCCAGAACCAATCCAAATCTACACCGGAGGCATCTTCCAACGTGCGGAAGAAATCGGCGGGTTCAGGAGATTTGAACGCCCACCGACGCGCATACTCTTTAAACGCGTAATCGAACAGTTCACGTCCCATGACCGTTTCGCGCAGGATATTCAATGCCGTAGCGGGCTTTGCATAAGCGTTTGGTCCGAGGCCGATAACGTTGTCGGACGAGGTCATAATTGGTGACAATACGGCTTTGTCAGACTTCATATAATCAACGATGTATTGAGGCTCGCCCCGGCGGCTTGGGAAGTTATAATCCCACTCTTTTTCGGCTAGATACTGACAGAATGTGTTCAGCCCTTCGTCCATCCAAGTCCACTGACGCTCATCAGAGTTCACGATCATAGGGAAGAAATTATGACCCACTTCGTGGATAATTACCCCGATCATGCCCGCTTTGGTCTGATCTGAATACGTACCATCTGGCTCCGGACGGCCGCCGTTAAACGAAATCATGGGGTACTCCATCCCGCCACCAGCGGTAGCGTGGCAGGAAATAGCTACCGGATACGGGTATTTGATGGTTCGATTACCGTACGATTTCAACGTGTGCTCAACTACGCGGGTTGAATACTGTCCCCAAAGCGGGTTGCCTTCTTTTGCGTAATATGACATCGACCAGATTTTACGACCATCGCCGTAAACGTCGGTTTGCATGGCATCCCAGATAAACCGGCGGCTGCTGGTAAACGCAAAGTCACGAACATTTTGGGCCGCAAATACCCAGGTTTTCTTGCCTACTTTATCGGTTGGCTTTGTTTTCAGTGCTGCCTCAGCTTCATCCTGGGATACAATAACAACCGGATTTTTCGAGGTAGCCGCCTGAGCAAGGCGCTTCTGCTGCGTGGCAGATAGAACCTGCTTGTAGTTCTGGCATTCGCCGGTAGCCCCAACAATGTGATCGCTTGGGGCGGTGATAGCTACTTTATAGTTACCAAAGATCAAGGTGAACTCGCCCTGGCCCAAGAATTGCTTGTTCTGCCAGCCGTTTACGTCATTATAAGCGCACAACCGAGGAAACCAGTGAGCAATGAAGTAGTTGTAGTTGCCATCTTTCGCGAAAAACTCCATACCACTCCGACCGTAGTATTCGGTAACGAAGTAGTTCCAGTCTACATTGAACGAATAGGTTCCACCGGGCTTGATGGCCGTTGGCAGATCGACCCGCATCATGGTCTGGTTGATGGTGTATTGCAGTGCTTTTCCCGATTTGCTATCTTTTACCGAGGTAATATGGTAGCCAAATTTATCGGAAGCCTGCTGGCTGCTGCGTTCCCGAACCGATGTCAGATTCTGCAACTGCGCGAAACTCATCCCACTTTCGTTGACGCCACCCGTGCGGGTTACGCTACCGATAGAGCCTTTGGCGAACAGATTCTGATCGAGTTGAAGCCAGATAAACGGCAACTCATCGGTCGAGTTGTTGTGGTAAGTTACCGTTTCAGTACCGATGATCTTCTGATTCGCATCGTCAAGTTCGACTTTGATGTCATAGTCAGCACGGTTCTGAAAATAGTCCTTACCCGGTGCGCCGGATGCTGTCCGGAATGTATTGGGCGTGGGCAGAACCGGCCCGAGCTGTTCAAAACGCGTATTGGCGCTCTGGGTTGGGGCTGCTGGTGCCTGCGCCATCGAAGCGACTGACCAAAAGGACAGGCCAGCCAGTAACAGAAGTTGTCTCATAGTTTATTGGGAGTTGATGCTTGATTAGTTTCGGCCGGTGCCTTGTTTGGCCGGTGCCTGTTGTTTTTGTTGCTGCATTGGGTTTGGGCCAGCGGCTCCACCACCGCGTTGCTGTTGCTTGAACAGTTGGAAACGAGTTGGCTGTGCAACAGGCGGGAATGAGTTATCCTCGGTATTAATATCCGCAATTTCATAGAATGGGTCAAGCGTCCACTGCTTAACTTTCTTGCTTGTAGCGATGACCTTATTGATGGACACATCGTTAAAGCGCCAGATTTCGGCCGGGAAGCGGGCTATCGAATCCGTACCATCTTCGAACTCCATCCGTACAATAACGGGCATCGGAATGCCGCCTTTGTTTTTCAGCGACAGGGTATAGAAGTTAGTGCCTGCTTCGGCTAACGCCCGCTCTTCGGCTGATAGCGTAGCCAGATAATCCTGGTATTTCTTCTTGTCCTCGTCGGTTACGGCATAGGGGTCGTAGCGATTGTAAAAATCCTTCATGGTGCTGTCCTGCGCCACCACGGTTTGGTCTTTGCTCAAGGCATCACGCTGTTTACTGATGGTGTTGGCTCTCTTCTGGGCGGCTGCACGGGCTTCGGCTTTCGTAATTTCCGGATTCTGCGAGCTTGCCTGGAACCAGTTCACTTTCACCAGCGACTGATCGACGGGCTGCACACTGTAGAACCAGCCTTTCCAGAAAAAGTCCAGATCAACGCCCGAAGCATCTTCCATTGTACGGAAGAAGTCAGCCGGTTCGGGTGTTTTGAACGCCCATCGACGTGCATATTCTTTAAAGGCGTAATCGAACAGTTCGCGGCCCATGATCGTTTCGCGGAGGATATTGAGCGCGGTGGCGGGTTTGCTGTATGCGTTTGGTCCAAACGTACCTCTTGGAATATTGTCGGAACTGCTCATGATAGGGACCTGCAAGTTCGAGTCGATCTTCATGTACGGAACAATCGACTGCGGGTCGATGCCCCGAGCCGGGTAGTTCGCATCCCACTCCAGTTCGGCCAGCCCTTCCATGAAGCTGTTCAAGCCTTCGTCCATCCAGGACCACTGACGCTCATCAGAGTTGATGATCATGGGAAAGAAATTGTGCCCCACTTCGTGGATAATGACGCCAATAAGGCCATTTTTGGTGCCAACAGAGTACGTGCCGTCGGCTTCCGGACGAGCGCCATTGAAACTAATCATTGGATACTCCATACCACCAACCGGGCCGTGAACCGAGTAGGCTACCGGGTATGGATACGCAATCGTCCGGCGGGAGTAGGAGAGGAGGGTGTGTGCTACCAGACGGGTCGAATATTGGCCCCAAAGTGGGTTTCCTTCTTTCGGGTACAACGACATGGCCCAGACACGTTTACCTTCTACGTTAGGCTGTAGGGCGTCCCAGATGAATTTACGGCTGCTGGCAAACGAAAAATCTCGAACGTTATCTGCTTTATAAATCCATGTTTTTGTGCCGGTTGGCTTACCTTTTTCTGCCGCTTCCGCTTCTGCCTGCGTGACGATAACGACTGGATTCTCGCCAGCTTTGTCGCCTTTACCTTTTGCTTCATTCCAGCGTTTGATCTGCGTTGGTGTCAATACCTGTGTCGGGTTCTGCAATTCACCCGTAGCGCCAACGATGTGGTCGTTTGGTACAGTTAGGGCTAATTTGTAATTGCCGAATATCAGGGTAAACTCGCCCTGCCCCAGGAATTGCTTGTTCTGCCAGCCTGTTACGTCACTATACGCACATAGACGCGGCAACCACTGAGCTATTTCGTAGATGTAGTTACCATCTTTCGGGAAATACTCGTAACCACCCCGGGCACCTACCGCCCTGACATCGACGATTTGGAAATTCCAGTCAATGGAAAACGTGACGGACTTACCAGGGCCTACGGGCTGAGGCAAGTCAACCCGCATCATGGTTTGATTGATGGTGTGCTTTAGGGCTTTCCCTGCCTGATCGCGAACTCCCGTGATGTTATGGCCGTAGTTTTTTCCTTTCAGAGCAGCACCGGGATCAAGTTGGTTAGCCGATGCACCCCGTTCCGCATTGATGCTGTTGGTTTGGGTGATACTGCCTATAGACTCAGGCCGAAACACATTCTGATCCAGTTGAACCCACAAAAATGGCAGTGCATCGCCCGAGTTGTTGTGGTAAACAATGGTTTCTGAACCCGTTATTTTTTGCTTTGTATCATCGAGCGTAGCTTTGATATCATAATCGGCACGATTCTGGAAGTAGTCTTTTCCGGGGGCACCCGATGCCGTGCGGAAGGTATTTGGAGAAGGCAGCATGGGGCCTAACTGCTCAAAGCGTGTATTAGCGCGTTGCGTTGGTGCCTGCACTTGCGCTTGCACCGCCCTTAGAGGAATGGCTAAACTAGCCACCAGCAAAATTATCTTTTGCATATATCAGGTTGTAGTTGTTGATAAGAGGGGTAAAAATACGAAAAAAGAGGTAGCGATATATTCAATTATGACAAAGCTCTACTCCGATCTGGCTTATCTTTATGATGCCATGTACCAAACCTTTATCGACTACGATAAGGAGTTTGATCTCTATACTGATTTCCTTGAGCAATATAGGTTAGCATCGGTGCTGGAAATTGGCTGTGGGAGCGGCCATTTAGCCAGGCGATTCATAGAGCATCAGTACGATTATCAGGGCATCGACATTAGCCCGCAAATGCTGGACATCGCCCGTCAACGCTGCCTAACGGCGAAATTCGAATGTGCTGATATGCGGACATTTACGACCGGTCGCCAGTTCGATGCAGTGCTGATTACCGCCCGGAGTATCAGCTACATTATTCATAATCAAGATGTCCTGAGCACCTTCCACCATATTGGACAATGCCTGTCTGACAACGGAAAATTGATTTTCGACTTTATTGATGCCGATTCATTTCTACCCGTTATGAACTCGGAAGAGCTGATCGAACACCGGGCGATGTATGACCAGCAACTGTACCTTCGGCAAAGCCGCTACGTTCCTAATTTAGAGACTGGACTGACGTGGGACTGGCATTCAGAATTTTTTACAGGATCACCCGATGGCCAGCTAGAATCAATTGCTACTGATTTAGCCACGCTGCGTGCTTTTCTCCCCGCCGAAATTCGGTTGTTACTTCAGTTAGCTGGCTTTCGGGTTATTGATGAACAGGTTATTGAAACCTATGCCTTCCGAACGATTGTGGTAGTAGCGGCTAAAGTGTAAGAGTTGTCTGCAAACCCCTAAATCCCCTTAAGGGAATTTAGGGGTTTGCATATTAAAAAAGAGTTCACTTTTAACCAGTTTTAAAAAACATCCCAACGGCTTACTTCATAATAATCAGTGATAACGCCATACCAGCCACGATCCCCGACACTACGAGTGTCCAACGAAGCCGAGTACTTTTCAGGATATCGATCACGACAAACGACAGCCCTAATACAAGGCTCACAATAACTAATTGACCGATCTCCAGCCCGATATTAAAGGCCAGCAAAGGCTTCACAATTTCGGCTTCGTGCCCCAACAGACTCCGTAAGTAATTGGAAAAGCCCATACCGTGAATCAACCCAAAGGCTAGTGCCAGACCGTAGCACCAAACGCGGTTTGGGGATGGTTTGGGCAATCCCCTTGATTTGGGTTCCTGAAAAAAGAAGTTAGTGACGGCGGTGATAAGAATTGTAATTGGGATAAGCAGTTCGATTAGTGCCGTCTTATAGTGGATGAGTTGCAGCGTTGCCAGTGCCAGTGTAATGGAGTGGCCAATGGTAAAAGCCGTAACTAAGATCAGCACCTGCCGCCATTGGTGAATGGCGTAAACCGCGCAAAGCGCCACCACAAACAGAACATGGTCGTAGCCTCGTGGGTCGGTAATGTGATCGAAGCCTAGGCGTAGGTAAATGAGAAAATCGTCCATCGGGTTTAGTGGAGTGGGGTATTAGTGAAGTAAGTGTAGTAGTGGAGTAAGTGAAATTGTTAAATGTAATTACTGTACTTGCTTCACTTATTACAACTTACTCTACTGCTTAACCATTTCACTAATTTATTCCTTGAACCAATCGGCATACATGACATAGTTATTGGCCGTTCGGGCGAAGACTTCAGCCTGTTCGGGCGAAACTGCTTTCAGAAAGCGAGCCGGATTACCAGCGTAAATTGAACCGGGTGGTACAACGGTGTTTTGAGTAACAATGGCACCGGCGGCAATAATACTGCCTTCGCCGATAACGGCTCCATCCATAACGATAGCTCCCATGCCAATGAGCACGTTATCTTCTACGGTACAGCCATGAACGATGGCATTGTGCGCAATAGAAACACTACTGCCAATGGTAGTTTTGTGTTTCTGATAGGTGCAGTGAATAACGGCCCCGTCCTGAATATTCGTGCGGTCGCCGATGGTGACAGTGTTGACATCACCTCGGATAACAGCGTTGAACCAAACGGTACAGTCACGCCCCATGATTACCTCCCCAACGATGGTCGCGTTATCAGCGAACCAGCAGTTGTCGCCAAATTGTGGGTGATTCCCCCGGACAGGTTTTATTAATGCCATAGCGCAAATATAGCGGGGTGTCGATGGTTTGTGCTCCGACGAGCGATTTCCTAACAAAAAAAGGCTGATTCATCGAACCAGCCTTATAGTCAATTGATATTTTTTGACAAAGTTACAGGATGAAACACGTATTAAAAATCTTGTAATCCTGTCAAAAACAATCAATTACTTTTTATCCATTTTATCCGCAGCCTTGTCCAAATCCTTACCAATATCATCGACAATTTTACCTGCATCCTTCTTCACCTGATCAAAATTATCGGAATTGGAGCGTTGAACTTTATAATACGAGTCGGCTAGTTGACGACGTTTGTCTTCCAGATCTTTAACGCGATCTTCCCGTTTCCGGCGATCCCGCTTGCTTTCGTTTTTTACTTCGGTTTTGGCCTCGTCGAGTTGTTTATCGACTTTATCCATCTGCTCCGAGATACGGTCGGTTAAATCACGCTTGTCGCGGTCGCTGGATTGGTCATTGTTGCGGTTATTGTCGCGATCATTCTGGCGATTGTCCCGATCATCATTCATATTCCGGTTATCGCGGTTATCCTGATTCTGATCTGAATTGCGCCGGTTACCCCGGTCATCGGATGTGGTCGATTGACGGTCGTCGTTGCGGCTGTTGCTATCCCTATAGTTCCGGTCATCACTTTGGCGACTATCCCGATTCATATCGCTCCGACGGTCGTCATTCATGTTCCGGTTGTCGCGATCGTTGTTCCGGTCGTCCGAATTGCGCCGATCATTGTAGCTGTATTGGTCATTGCGGTCGTCATTCCGGCGATTATCATACCGATCATTTGACGAGTAACGATCATCATTTTGTCGGTTATAACTGCGGTCGTCATTTCGGCTACGGTAGTTGTCGGAGTCCGAACGACTGTTGTATGAATCGCGTGAGTTATTCCGACTGTCATACCGGTCGTTCGAGGAGCGGTCATCATAACGGTCGTTATACGAATTGCGGTTATCGTTCGACCGGCTATCATAGCGATCATTGTAGGAGTCACGGCTATTATATGACCGGTCGTTATACGAACTCCGGTTATCGTCATAACGATCATTATTTGAATCGCGCCGGTTGTACGAACGATCATTATAATCACTGTCCCGGTCGCTATACGAATCCTGCCGGTCGTAGGAACGGCTGCTATATGGATTATTATACGAGTCGCTCCGGTAACTCATCCGGTCATCCGAAGAGTTGTATGGGTTCCGATATGAACTATTGTCTTGCGAACTGCGCGAATCATTCCGACTGCTCCGGTCATCGTCCCGATTCCTGTTTCGGCGGCTAAAGATACCACCCTCATCGTCGTCGTAAGCCCGGTTGCGTGAGTCCCGGTTATTACGTGAGCTGTTTCGGTCACGTTGAACAATATCCTCCCGGCTATTTTCATTGTTTCCGTAAATCAGACGTTCAGTCGAAGCGCAGGATGACAAGCCCGCCATTGCCACCAGTAAAGCGCCTACTAACCATGTTTTCCTTTTCATAACGTTGTGTCATTTGTTGAGTATACAGACAAAATCAGCTCATACTATGCATCAATGCTGTTTTGTTTGATATAACCAATGGTACACGTAAATGTTAGGAATGGAAAAGGAGTTTAGCGGAGATTCAACGGAGAGTAGTGTCACGGTTTATTGAATCTCCTAAATAACCGTGACATTACTCTCCGTTGAATCTCCGCTGAACTCCAGGAAAAGTTTAACCAACCTACCAGACGCTATCGGATGGTAACAACTCCGGCACCGTTATAACTTCTGTACTCAGCATTGTACATTGCATCAGCCGAAACAGTCCCTACCACAAAACGCCCTCTCGACACCGCGCGAGCTAAATAATAGAAGGTTCGTGTAGTGCCGGTAGCAGTCGTATAAAAGTTGATCCGGTCGTCGCGTAGATCGAAGTGATTCGGCGTGGTCGGTTTGGTAATCCAGGGCATATCCCGGGCTTCGGTCAGACGCGGGTTTTCCACTTCCAGACCAGCAGGCAGTAAATCCGTCACTACAACGTTCTCGACATTAAGTCCATCTTTACTACTCAGTGTGATTTTTACGACTACCAGATCATTCTGCCGAATGTCGGTCATGGGTTTTCCATCGCGGCTGAGGTACTGCCGACGCACTTGCAAGCCATGGTCTTCAGCCGTGATTTTGCCGCTCGATGGTACGCCTTCGCTCTGGGCGAAATAATAGACGTTGCCGGAGCCTCTGGCACTCAAACTAAGCGGAACGTTTGTCGGTATCCGTTTCAGATTCAACAAGGCGTCATTCATGGTCCCAAGTGATTTTCCTCCTGTCGTTACATCTGCCGTTACGGTACTGTTGGCCGTTTGGCGGGCCAGTTTGCCGAGTGCCAGGAAAGAAAATGCGGCTTCCTGCGTGTTAAGATAGGTGCTTAGTTTTACGGCTTCAGACAATTGCCGGGCCAGCGTCGGAATCTGGATGTTATCGCGGTCGGTATCCACCAATGCGTCGAGCACGAGAGCCAGATTGCGAAGGGGCGAGGCATAACTGCCGCCCGTTTGCCGTCCCGTAGTATTATCACTAAAACGCTTTGGCAATAGCGCTGCGTAACTACGGGAATCACCAAGGCGGAAGAAGGCCGAGGCCAGCAAATAGCGACTGTCGGTTGTCAGTAAGCCTGCATTTTGTTTATAGTAATTCATCGCCGAACGGTTCGGTTTGCCCGCCACAGCTAGTGCATAAAGCGAATAAATACTAGTACGGCTGGCCACCTGTTTCACCGTTCGTCCGCCCGTTTCATCGAACGTAACCGCGTTCTCCGTAGCGGGGCTGTTGGTAA
>CAXTJJ010000183.1:0-10352 GCA_964244155.1 uncultured Spirosoma sp. | reverse complement strand
CAACTGGGTGTATGTGGTCGACAAATCGGGCAAGCGAGCCGTGAAACGGCAGATTACCCTGGGCCGTAAAAACCCTGAATTCTACGAAGTACTGGACGGCCTTCAACCTGGTGAACAGGTAATTACGAGTAGTTACGAGAATTTCGGAGATAATGAGGTGTTAGAATTTTAGGGAGGAAGGAGGAGAGGAGGAAGGGAGAAGAGGAATTAAGGTACATACTATTTTTTTCACTTTCTCCTTTACTCCCTCTCTTCCTTTCCTGCCTTCCTTTTATGTAAATTTCTCTAATCTAACCTTAATTAAATTTTGAAGCATGGAAGAGATGAGTCGACTTTTACCCAGCAATGTTTGTCCAGTTTCAGCATCGATAATATCGACAGCAACAGCTAAGTGAATTTGGGTGCGGAGCTCACCATTAGAGCCCTTTGCGATACGCAGATAACGAACAAATTCTTTATTTGTGTGCCGTTCATAGCCTTCTGCAATATTTGAGGGAACTGATACAGAACAACGTCTCATTTGGTCTTTTAAGCTGTAATCAGTACAATTAGCGAGTAATTTATACACATTTACTGCCTGTGAAAGTCCTTCTTGCCAAACGATTAGATCTTCAAATTTTTCAATTTTAGCCATGATATAAAAGGTGGTAAACGGTGGTTTCGGAGACAAAGTAGAGATTTCTTTCCTCCTTTCCTGCCTTCCTCCCTTTCCTCCCCAAAAATATGATCCAGACAATTAACCTTCAGAAACTCTTCTCGACCGAAGAAGTAGAAACCACCGCCCTTAATGGCATCAACATGGATGTCAAAGACGGCGAGTTCGTGGCCATCATGGGCCCGTCGGGCTGCGGCAAATCCACCCTGCTCAACATTTTGGGTCTGCTGGATAATCCCAGCGAGGGCGAGTACAATTTCTACGGCACGGAAGTAGCCAAAATGACCGAGCGGCAACGGGCACAACTTCGCAAAGGCTCCATCGGCTTCGTATTCCAGAGCTTTAACCTGATCGACGAACTGACCGTATATGAAAACGTCGAGCTACCCCTGCTGTATCTGAAAACGCCCCCCGACGAGCGGAAAAAGCGCGTAGAAGAAGCCCTGGAGCGGATGAGCATCATGCACCGGCGCAATCACTTCCCGCAGCAACTGTCGGGTGGTCAGCAGCAACGGACGGCCATTGCGCGGGCGGTTGTTGCCAAACCCAAGCTGATCCTGGCCGATGAACCGACGGGTAACCTCGACTCAAAAAACGGCGAGGAAGTGATGAAGCTCCTCGGCGAACTGAACGACGAAGGCACCACGATCATCATGGTAACCCACTCACCTTACGACGCCGGTTTTGCGCATCGCATCGTGAATTTGTTCGATGGTAAGGTGGTCACGGAGAATTTCCACGTGTAAATAATAAAGGAGAAAAGGGAAGAGAGGGAGGAAAGTATTTCCCTCATCCTAAACTTTCCCCTTCGTCCCTTTCCTCCCTCTCTTCCCTTTTCTCCCCCTCACCCATGTTCCGCAACTACGTCAAAATTGCGTTTCGGAGTTTGATGAAGAACAAACTCTACTCATCCATCAACGTTTTTGGATTGGCGTTGGGCATGGCGTGCAGCTTGCTGATTGGTCTCTGGGTGAAGGACGAACTCAGCTATAATCGCTTTCTGAACGACGCGGAGAGCATCTACTACGTTCGGGTCAACTTCCCTTACAATGGCGAAACGGTGACGAACTATGTTACACCGGGCCCCTTGCAGGAAGCCATCGCCAAAGATGTACCGGAAGTAGCAGCTACGACCAAGATCAACTTCAGCAACGAAGTGCTGGTAAAAGTTGGCGAAACAACCGCCAAGGAAAAAGGGCACTACGCAACCGCCGATTTTTTTGGTGTCTTCGATCTACCTGCCCTATACGGAAACTCGAAAGCCGCACTGGCGCAACCCAACCAGATCGTTATTACCCGAAAAGTGGCGGAGAAATTCTTCCCGAATGGATTAGCTCTCGGCAAAACCCTGCAACTCGACAATAACAAGTTTTACGTTGTCGGTGCGGTACTGGAAAACTTACCCACCAACTCGACGCTTCAGTTCGACTGGCTGGTAAACTGGAAAGCGTACGAGCAGGACTGGATGAAAACCTGGGGCAACAACTCCTTTCAGACCTTTGTCCGGCTCAAGCCAAAGACAACGATGGCACAGGCTGAGAAAGCACTGGCGAGTATCTATCCCCGTTTTGCCGGCAAAAACTTCGAGACGGGGCGGCCCGTTCTGCAGCCCATCACGGACTTACATTTATACGCCGACTACAAAAATGGCGTATCGGTGGGTGGGCGCATCGAGTATGTGCGCATCTTTTCCATTGTTGCGCTGTTCATGCTCCTCATTGCCTGTATCAACTTCATGAACCTGGCTACGGCCCAGTCGGCGATGCGGGCGAAGGAAGTGGGCGTTCGGAAAGTAGTGGGCGCGTTGCGGTCGTCGCTGATCGGGCAGTTTTTGAGCGAGTCGATGCTCATGAGCGGGCTGGCCATTGTGTTGGCCGTAGGTCTTGTCTGGTATGTGTTACCCACGTTCAACACCACGTTTGAGAAACAACTCACCCTCGACCTGACCGAACCGGCTCTGTGGCTTACCATCCTCGGACTGGTCCTCATTACGGGTTTTTTATCCGGCAGTTATCCGGCACTGTTCCTGTCATCTTTACAGCCGATAAAAATCCTGAAAGGGAAACTTCAATTGAACTCGGGATCGGCTTTGAGTAGCCCGGCTCTGTTCCGGCGGGTGCTGGTCGTGTTTCAGTTTTCGCTGTCGATTTTCCTGATCGTTGGCATACTGGCCATCGGTCGGCAGATGAACTACCTCCGTACCAAGAATCTGGGGCTCGACCGCGAAAACGTCGTTTATCTTCCGCTGGAAGGTGAGATTGCCCAACCCAAAAAAGTAGAAGCGTTCCGGCAGGAAGTGATGCAGCAACCCGCCATTGCCTCGGCTACAACCGCCATGTCCTTACCGGTGAATGTGCAAAGCACTTCCGGCGACTTGAAATGGGACGGCAAAGACCCCAATCTGCAAACCAATGTATCCTGCATGTTTGTGGGGGGCGACTTCACCAAAACCATGAACATCAAACTGGTCGACGGGCGTGACTTCCGCACCGACAGCCCCACCGATTCAACCAATTACCTCATCAACGAAGCAGCGGCCCGACTTATGGGAATGAAGCAGCCTGTTGGTAAAAATATGCAGTTCTGGCCGGGGAAAGGCAAGATCATCGGGTTGATGAAAGACTTTCACCTCAACTCACTTCATCAGGCAATAGCCCCGCTCATTCTTTGTTTCGACAGCCGGAACACAAGTTACCTACTTGTGAAAACCCGCGCCGGGCAAGCGCCCAACGCCATCGCCGAGCTCGAAAAGCTGTCTAAACAGTTCAACCCGAACTATCCGTTCACCTATCATTTTCTGGACGAAGAGTTCGAGAGCCTGTACCGGGCCGAGCAGCAGGTGCATACGCTGGTCAATTATTTCGGTATGCTGGCCATCCTGATTTCCTGTCTGGGCTTATTCGGTCTGGCAGCTTTCACGGCTGAGCAGCGAACTAAAGAAATTGGCGTGCGGAAAGTACTGGGCGCGTCGGTAACGAACATCGTTGGCCTGCTTTCCAAAGATTTCCTGAAGCTGGTACTTATTGCGCTGGTACTCTCCACTCCCCTGGCGTGGTGGGCGTTGAGCAAGTGGCTGGAAACGTTTGCCTATCGGGAAAACCTGACCTGGTGGATTTTCGGCATAGCGGGTGTACTGGCCGTTCTTATTGCGTTCCTGACGGTAAGTTATCAAAGCATCAAAGCCGCGATGATGAACCCGGTAACGAGTTTACGATCTGAATAATCACGCATACGTAGAGACAGGGCATGCCCTGTCTCTACCGACCGGATGGTTTTTAAATTAAAAATTCGTTCAGGTCAAGGTTCAATAGCTCGGAGAATGACGACTCGGTGGTCAGACCACCATCGCCAAACCGGTACCGAAACCATTGCTGGGTTTTGTAATTGTAGACGAAGCCTTCGCGGATGCCATAAATGTCTTCATCAACCAGTCGAATGACTTTACGAAGATCACCCTTCAGCCCGGTTGTTTGACAGACTTCGATGATGACTTTAGTTTGCTGGGTTGTATTGTCGATAAGAATAACATCTGGTGTTGGCGGTCCGTCGTAACGGCTACTGTAGGAAAAATCCAGCATCATTTCTGGCAATGGTTCAAGGGAAATACGCTTACTACCATGGTACAGATTCCCTAAACCAATCGTCAGCAAGGCAATAATTCGCTGATGAATGACCGGCGCATTAACACTCATTTCGTCTTCGTTGACGAAAAATTTGCTGGCTCTTGGCGGTGGTATATACATACTCATTACGATTAGTTTGTAACCAAATATAGATAAAACATTCATGTTCCGCAATTACCTCAAAGTCGCCCTTAGAACGCTCTGGAAACACCGTACGCACACGCTCATCAACATCGTCGGCCTGTCGGTGGCGTTCGGGACCTGCGTGCTTTTATTCCTGACGGCCACGTTTGAGTTGTCGTACGATGGCTTTCATACCGACGCCGACCGCATTTTCCGGCTGAACTTTCTGTCGACCAACCGCGACGGGACGGCGGATAAAGGGAGCACGATGCCGTATCCGATTTCGCCCGCACTCAAAGCTGAATTTCCCGAAATTGAAGGCGTTACGCGCTGGTTCGACCGGAGCGCCAGTGTCCGGCGAGCTAGCCAGACATACACCAAGGATGTCCGCATGGCCGATGCCGATTTCCTGACCATGTTCAGTTTCCCGCTTCAAAAAGGCAACGTGAAAACAGCCATGAACAGCCTGAGCGACATCGTTATCAGCGAACGTATGGCGACGGATATTTTCGGACAGGAAGACCCCATTGGCAAGCCGCTCCAGCTCCGCATGAACGACGCCTGGCAGGCATTTACCGTCACGGGCGTCATCAGCAATGCGCCGAAGAACTCATCCTTTGATTTCGACGCACTCATCCGCAGCGACAATGCCGGCGACTATCAGGAGTTTAAATCCCGCTGGGATCACGGGAACCATGATGTATATGTAAAAATAAAAGCCGGTACCGACGCCCAGACGCTGCAACGCCGGACGCAGGCGTTCATGGACAAATACTTCGCTTCTGACATTAAAGACCGGCAGAAACAGGGCTATCCGAAAAACGAACTGGGCTATCAGCGCAGCCTGCTGTTGCAACCCTTGCGCGATGTTCATTTCGACACCGTTACCACGCATGGCGGGGGTATTAGCAGGGCGTATGTGTACACATTGCTGCTCATTGGCCTGTTTATTCTGGCCATTGCCTGCATCAACTTCATCAACCTGACTATTGCGCAATCGCTCTCGCGGGCTCGGGAAGTCGGGGTTCGCAAATCGCTGGGAGCGCATCGGGGGCAGTTATTCAGTCAGATCTGGGGCGAAACCCTGCTGCTGTGTTTCGGGGCCCTGCTCATTGGCCTGGGACTGGCCTATATCGTGCTACCAACCTTCAACCGCCTGTTCCGAAGCTACCTGACACTGGACAATTTCCTGACGCCAACCGTTCTAACCGTAACAGCCCTGAGTTTTCTGCTGATCACGCTGGTGGCAGGCGGCTATCCGTCCTGGTTCGTCACCCGCTTCAGTGCCGTAGAGGTGCTGAAAGGAAAAGTAAAAATGAGCAAGCCGGGATTGGTGCGCAACTCCCTGATCGTAACGCAGTTTACGATTGCCTGTCTGCTCATTGTTTGTACGGTGATTGTTCGCCAGCAAATTAGTTACCTGCAACAGAAACCCATGGGCATGGACAAAGAGCAGGTGATCAGTATTCCGGTGGGTGGCGAACTCAACGGCACTGTCGCCCTGAAAGCTATGCGCGACCGGCTGGCCAACCAGCCCAACATTACGGCCGTATCCGGTTCTGGGGTGAATATTGGCGCGGGACTGGACGGCAGTTCGTCACGCATGATGTTCGGCTTCCTCTACGGCAAGCGTGATATCACCTGCGACTGGCTGCGTATCGACACCGATTATCTCAAAACGATGGGCATCAAGCTCCTGAAGGGACGCGATTTCAGTCCGGCATTCAGTACCGATTCGAGTTCGGCGGTGCTGATTACGGAAAGTATGGCCAAAGCCCTGGGTGAAGCCAATCCTGTTGGCAAGTTTATCAAACCCGATCAAAAGGAATATCAGATTGTGGGCGTTGTATCCGATTTCAACCTGTACTCCCTGCATCAGGAAGCCAAGCCCATTACGTTGCAAATGGAATCCAGCGCACCAATTCAATATATCCTTGTACGGGTCAATCCGCAGAACCTGACGGGCGCGATGGAAACCATCAAGAGCGCCTGGAAAACCATTGCGCCAAAACAGGAATTCATCGGGTCGTTCCTCGATGAAAACACCGAACGCTGGTACCGGAAAGAGCAGCGATTATCGACCATCTTCTCGTCGGCTGCGGGCATTGCTATTTTGCTGTCGTGCATGGGGCTGTTCTCCATTGCCCTGCTCACCATTGAGCAGCGTACCAAAGAAATTGGTGTACGTAAAGTGCTGGGTGCCAGCGTTGCCAGTATAGTAACATTGCTCTCCAAAGATTTCTTAAAGCTTGTTGTGGCGGCTATTGTTATTGCCTCGCCCCTGGCGTGGTGGGCTATGGACAACTGGCTTAAGGACTTTGCCTACAAAATCGACATCGAGTGGTGGGTCTTCGCCGTGGCTGGTGTGCTGGCCATTGTCATTGCACTATTGACGGTAAGTTATCAAAGCGTAAAAGCCGCGCTGATGAACCCGGTGAAATCGTTGCGATCTGAATAATGTAGAGCCGCAATCCCTTGCGGCTCAGCGTCCGGATGGTTTTTCATATCCGAATGGCTTTTGCACCCGGACACTAATTGCTGACGCCTAGGAGACGCAAGGGATTGCGTCTCTACAAAAACAGCCCTATGCTACGAAACTACCTTAAAATAGCTCTTCGCAATCTGGCGAAACACAAGGCCAACACCGCTATCAATCTGGCGGGGTTGGCCATTGGCATGGCGAGCTGCCTGCTCATTGTGCTCTACGTGACGGACGAGCTGAGCTACGACCGGCATTGGACCAACGGGGAGCGCATTTACCGCATGGCCCTGGAACGGCGGTATCCGGGGCGAAGTACGAAATATGCCATTATACCCCACTCCTACGCCCAATCGGTGAAGAAGGAGATCCCCGAGATCGAACAGACGACGCGGGTCTTTACCTTCGGCAATAACAACGAACCGATACTGCTCAAGATTGATGGTCGGACGGTTGAAGAACGGGGTGCGCTGGGTGTCGATTCAACGTTTTTTCAGGTGTTTCAAATGCCCTTTGTGCGCGGCCAGGCCGACAAGGCCCTGACCCGGCCTAATACCGTTGTACTGACCCAACGCACCGCCAGCCGCCTGTATGGCACAAGTAATCCAATCGGTAAAATTCTGGAGATCGTGCAGGGGCCGAAACTGGAGATAACGGGCGTTTGTGCTGACCCCGTTGAGAATGCCCATTTCGCTTTCAATTTTCTGGTATCGGCACGCGGTCAGGAAGCCGAGCAGCCCAATCATATCAGTTTTTCGGCCCATACTTACCTCCTGCTGAAGCCAAACACCAGTCTCGAAATGGTGGAGGGAAAGCTTCCCGCTGTTGTCGAAAAATACGCAGCCGGAGAAGTGGAACGCACGTTCGGCGTTTCGTTCCGGGATTACCTCAAAGCCGGAAACGGGTATTTTTATTTCCTGCAACCGCTCCAAAGCATCCACCTCGACTCGCACCTGGAAGCCGAACACCAGCCCAACGGCAGCCGGTCGCTGGTGTCGATTTTCTCCATTATTGCCGCGTTTGTGCTGCTCATTGCCTGCATCAACTTCATGAATCTGGCTACCGCCCGTTCGTCGGAGCGGGCGCGGGAGGTGGGCATCCGCAAATCGCTGGGGTCGACGACAGGCCAGTTAGCGGCTCAGTTCCTGACGGAATCGGTGTTGTTGAGCCTGTTTAGTTTGGTTGTCGCCGTTTTGCTGGTGGCTATTTTGCTGACTCCGTTCAATACGCTGGCCGGAAAATCCTTAACGCTGTTTACCTTGGTACGCTGGGAAACGCTGCCCTTGCTGCTGGGTGGCGCGGTGGCCGTTGGCCTGTTAGCCGGTAGCTATCCGGCGGGGGTACTGTCGGCTTTCGAGCCAATCAAAGTGCTGAAAGGCAAGTTTTCCTCGACGCGGCAAGGGCACCTGTTACGTAATGGGCTGGTTGTCTTTCAGTTCGCCATATCCATTCTGCTCATCGTCAGCACGATTATCGTGTTCAGCCAGTTGGACTTCATCCAGAAGAAAGAATTGGGTTTCTCGAAAGAGTCGGTTCTGAAAATCAGGGGAGCCAATTCCCTGGATAAGAATACTGAATCCTTCAAACAGGAAGTGGCCAAACTGGCGGGCGTAAGCAATGTCGGCGCGACCAGCAGTGCCCCCGGCGAAGAAGGTTTCTTCGGGATCACGTTTCGAAAAAACGGCGAAAATGAAACCGTTACCGGCAAAGGCTGTGTCGTGGATGATCAGTATATCCAGACCCTGCACATGAGCATGCTCGCCGGACGACCATTCACCCGGCAGTTTGACGACTCACTGTCTGTGATTCTGAACGAAGAAGCGGTGAAGCAGGTGGGTTTAACGGACCCCATCGGCAAGCAAATTACCAGTCCCGACAACTTTGCCCGGCGCGATGGTCCGCCTGTCACCTATACGGTGGTAGGTATTGTCCGTAACTTCCACTTTGGTTCTTTGCATCAGCGCATCAGCCCTTTGTTCATTCTCAACGACCGGGTTTTTAACCGGCGGAATAACGAATTTGTCGTTCGGATACAGGCCGATGCGCCAACGGGTGTTGTTTCTCAGATCGAGAGCGTCTGGAAGCGGTACCTCCCCGACCAGCCATTTCATTATTCGTATCTGGACGCCGACTGGAGCACGTTGTATCAATCCGAACAGGTAGCGCAACGGATTTTTGGAGTCTTTGCCATGCTGGCCATTTTCATCGCCTGTATGGGTCTGCTGGGCCTGGCTATGTATGTGATTCGGTTGCGAACCAAAGAAATCGGGATCCGGGAAAGTGCTGGGTGCATCGACACCGGGCCTGGTCGCCCTGCTTTCGAAAGACTTCCTGAAGCTGGTACTGGTAGCCATTGTGATTGCTTCGCCCATCGCCTGGTACGTGATGGATCGCTGGCTACAGGACTTCGCCTACCGCATCGACATTGAATGGTGGGTCTTTGTGGTGGCGGGTTTGCTGGCCATCGGCATTGCCCTGCTGACGGTAAGTTTTCAGAGTATAAAAGCTGCGTTGATGAATCCGGTGAAAAGTTTAAAAACGGAGTAAGGGGAGAATGGAGGAGAGGGACGAGGGGAGGGCGGAAGGGGCCGCTACAATGATGAACTCTATGTCAATTCCTCTCGTCCCTCTCCTCCATCCTCCCTTTATTCCCCTTACTCCTCCCCCTTTCAAAATTATGATCCAAAATTATCTCCGAATTGCGATTCGAAATCTGTGGAGAAACAAGGTGTTCTCCGGTATCAACATTGTCGGGCTGGCGGTGGGGCTGGCTTCGTGCCTGCTGCTGTTCATGTACATCACGCATGAACTGAGCTACGACGATTTTCAGCAGAAAGCCGACCGGATCGTGCGCGTCACGATGGAGTACAGCATGGAAGGCCGAGTCGCGAAAATTCCGCAAACGGGCACCAAAGTTGTGAGAGAGTTTGGGCGACAGTTTCCGGAAATTGAATCGGGCGTTCGGCTCATTAACCGGGATGGAGTAGTCAATATCGGCGACCGTCAGTTCAGCGAAAAACGAATCGTCTTCGCCGATTCCGCTTTGTTTTCGCTGTTTTCGTTTCCGCTCCTGAAAGGTAATCCGCAAACCGCGCTGGCCGGTCCCAACCTGGTAGTGCTGTCGGAAAGCACAGCGCACAAATATTTTGGCGACGAAAATCCGGTTGGAAAAACGCTTCGGATCAATACGGGCGGCTCGTTTCGGGATTATGCTGTTACGGGGGTGGTGAAAGACAGCCCGGCCAATTCACAAATCAAATACGACCTGCTGACCTCATTTCTGACATTGCCCGCAGCCAAAACCGAAGAGTGGTTTTCGTCCAATTACGCTACCTATTTGCTGCTTCGTAAACCCGACGACATGGCTCCGCTACAGGCCAAAATTCCGGGGTTCATGAAAACGCAGTTCGGGAAAGAGGAGATGTCGGCGGGGAGCTACCTGACGTATAATCTGGAGCCACTGCGTCGGGTG